>JAFGTR010000193.1 GCA_016934055.1 Bacteroidales bacterium
AAAGAAAAATCATACAAAGCCCTGTGTGATAGAGAACCCGGACCTGCCCCCATATCCAGCCGCATTTGTGTTCCTAAAATATTCCAGTATTTCACACCAAGAAACAAATCAAAACTGGTAATATCGGAAGAAAGCACACCATTGTAATTCATATCATTTACAACCTGCTCCCAGGTAGGTTGAGGACAGGCGCTTACCGATGCATTGCTTAATAATACCAAGGTCCACCCGCCTCCACCGGTAGCCATATCACAATAGGCCTGAAACGGAGCATCCCCTCCGTAACCATCCGGATCGAGCCAGTATATGCCATTGTCAGCCGATGGGTTAATTGCAATTATTTGTGCTGCATTTAATCCAGGATTGCTCAATGTACCAATTGTTGTATCGGCAGAAGGAGGTGCATAAGGATCTTTGTTGTACAGGGCAACAACCTCTGCCGGATCCAAAGCCCTCGAAAATAACCTTACGTCATCGATAAGTCCGTCAAACAGATGTCCTCCATTGGCACCAATTTCAATATATTGGGTTGTGCTTCTTATCAAATAGTCAGCAGGAATATTCATCTCTGCAACAACGGTATCGTTTATATACAGAATGCTTTTATGTCCGTCAGCGTCATATATTCCGGTAACCAGACACCATGCGTCTGCTTCAATTTTATCAGAGGTTAAAAATGTATAAGTGTCCGATAATCCAAAAGCAAGCAATCCGCCGGGCCTTAAATGAAGGGTAAACTGATCATCTTCTGATCCCCCGGTGCCCCATTTTGACACGATACCGGGATATTCATCTGAACCTGGTAAATTATTAATTTTTACCCATGCACTTATTGTCAAGCTTGAAGTACCGTTAATATTCAATTTTGTTGTGTTTTCAACCCTGATCCAATCATCTGAATTGTCAAAAGAGCAGGCAGCGCTTAGTGTATCGAATCTGTCGGCAGCGAGGGCTGCCCCGCCGTATACCGTACCATGGTTTTTGTTACCGCTATGATCGAGTGCGTTACCATTGAATTGCCAGTACCCGACAAGGCTGTCGGTTGGCATTTGTGCCGTGGTTAGAATGGTTGAAAGGATTAAAAAGCCTGATAAGGAAATTTTTATATTCATAATTGAAAGGTTTATATAAACCTATACGGCCATATTGCTGATTAAGTTATCATATGCGTTTATTTTATGAAGAAATGTTAAAATTTTACTATCCTCATCAACCTACGAAGGTACCCATCCTCATAGGGTGGTTGTTAAGGAACCCCCTTTTTGGTAACTTTCATAATAATCCGAAAATCCAGGAATCCTGATTATCCCAATTCAGACAAATATTTCAGTATTTTATGAATTCAGGCAAAGCCTGATAGCATAACCCCGGCTGAGGCATGTCGTATCACTTGAAAAACAGAACTCTCAGCTAAAAAGAGAATTTAATTATGCTAAAATCCTTAAATCCTGGCCATTCCAATCCTTATCATTATTCCGCAAATTCGTTGATAACGAGGTATGTTTTCAGTTAAACAAAATCCTGGTGAGGTTTGTTAGTAGTAGAAAATTTAACAATATGAGAAAGATAACCCTGATATCAATCTTTGGCGTTATTATCCTTTTCCGTTTCACCAGTTACGCCCAGATCGTTACTATTCCAGATAACAACTTTCTTCAGGCCGTTATTGACGCAGGTATTGATACCAACCTGGATGGCCAGATTCAATACGCTGAGGCCGAGGCTGTAACCAAACTGGAAGTGGCAGGGACCAATATTTCTGACTTGAACGGTATTGAGGCGTTTGTTAACCTTGACACTCTTGACTGTTCATCGAACCAGTTAACCTTGCTTGATGTCTCAAAAAACACTAAGCTTGAACTGTTGTTCTGCTCGGTAAATATGCTTTCAACCCTGGATGTTTCTGAAAATACTGCTCTGAAATATCTGGCGTGTTCAAACAATAACCTGATAAGTATTGATGTATCCGGCAATGCAGGATTGCTAATGCTTGACTGCGGCTTTAATGAGCTTGAACATCTGAACCTGTCAGCCAATAACAGCCTTAAAGTGTTGGAATGTTACGCCAACCGGATGGATAGCCTGAACCTGTCCGGAAACACAAAACTAACCACCCTGTATTGCAGTAATAATCTGTTAAAGAGACTGGACTTGTCTGAAAATAAAGCATTGGAATTTCTGGATTGCCAGTTCAATGATTTATCTGAAATTAAACTGCCTGAAAATTCACTGCTCAATCATCTGGCTTGCTACTCCAACAATCTGACACACCTTGATCTTACAAGCATTACGGATCTTATACACCTGGATTGTGGCATGAACCTTTTTACTACCCTTGACCTTTCAAAGAACCTTAGCTTAGTGAGTGTTGATGTTTCACAAAATCCACATTTGTTGTCTGTTTGTGTATGGGATACTGCTTTTGTCAGCAATAATTTTTATTTTCTGAAGGACAGTACTGCAAGCTGGACAGAGGACTGCAATCTGAGCACCGGCTTTGATGATATCCAGGAAGACCTGGCCGTAGAAATATACCCGAATCCGGGCCGGTCAGGATTTAATCTCATACTGCCGAAATCTGCTGATATATCGGTTTTCAACGCTTCCGGAATAGCTATGGAACATCATGCACTGTTAAGGTATTTGCAGTTCGGGCATGATTATCAACCGGGAGTTTATCTTGTAAGGATATATTTTCCTGATGATGCAAAGGAGTTTGTTATGAAGATCATTAAAGAATAGGGCGGTATTCTGTAATTATAGATTGAAAGTGTAAACAGACTGACGAAAATTGACGGTACAACCGTCAATGAGTTTGCGATGAATACCGAATACCTGCCTGACGGCAGGCAGGCCGAATACCTCCCCCCTTATCCCTTCTTCTTCCCCAGGTTCATCAACAGGTTAACTACTGTCAGCAACACAACCATCATGGCGAAAAACCTGGCTGTGCGCCCGATATAATCACCGTACCTCACATAAAAGGTGAGCGTATCATTGGCGTTAAGGGTTTCTTTTATGGCCCCTCTCTTCCACCAGGTGATCTTCTGTGACATCTCTCCCCGCTGGTTGATGAAGCATGATATACCGGTGTTGGCTGACCGGGCAATGCTTCTCCGGGTTTCAATCGCCCTGATGCACGAAAAAGCATTGTGCTGGTGATAACCGGGCGTGTCTCCCCACCAGCCATCGTTGGTGACGACGAAAATCAGGTTGGCGCCGTTTTTAATATAACCGGTGACAAATTCCCCAAAAACCGACTCATAACAGATTATTGGTGCTACACTGATTGAATCGACAGGTGAAACAAAGGTGCTGCGGTCATCCTGCGTGCCCCAACCACGGAATGTTCCTCCCAGACGAAGCGTAATCTTTTCAAGAAACCTGAGATATTTGGCATAGGGCATCTTCTCAACACCTGTCACAAGTTTTGACTTGAAATAAAAGGGTACGTTGGATGTCGAATCGAGCTGTATCGCTGCATTGTAACTGTCATAATAAAACTCCCCTCCGGGCATAAGCCTTGCATTTGCAGTAAGCTGCTCACCCGGCCAGAACCGCCGGTAACATTGTATTCCGACAACATATTTTGCATCCGGATAGACTGAAAGAAACTGTCTGATCATCCTGATATCAGGCACATATTCGATCTTATCCATCCAGATGTTATTGTTTATGGATGTTTCAGGTGCTACAAAATAATCCACAGTGCTGTCAGCCAGGAGGGCAGCCTCAGTTAGCTGAATGGCCGTCTGCTCAACACTGGGTATGGCAATAAACTTCTGATATGGATCAATATTGGGTTGTATCACCACAATATTTACCGGATCGGGCTTTTCAACATAGGTTTTAAACCTGACAAGTGACAGTGCAACGGGACTGATGATCAATAACAGGATCAGACTGGCCGATGACAGCAGAATACGGCCTCTTGTGCCTGCAATATACATCTTAATGAAGTTGAAGATGAGGATATTGATGACAAGGATCCACAACGATCCACCCAATACACCTGTATACTCATACCACTGAATCAGCTTAATATTATAGTTGAAGCCATGTCCCAGCGTAAGCCATGGCCATGAGATCTCGGCGTTGAAATAGAAGTGTTCCCATGTGATCCAGTATACGATAAAGGCAAAGTACCCCAGTGCACTGCCAAGCCTCCTTTTGGTGAAATGAAAAACCCAGAAAACAAGTGATGAGGTAAGGCTGTTGACCAGGATGGCAATAACAACTCCAACGGCAGTGGCATTGAAGATCCACCACGTGGTAAGTGTGTTGAAAACAAGAAATGTCAGAAAAGAATACAGGAAGGCTAAAACAGACCTGTTCTCCCTGGCATTAATGGTAAGATAGTCTTCAACAAAAAGTAGCGGAACCAGTGCTATCATCATGATAAACCCATGGCCCCATTCATACCATGCCGGGGTGAGCAGAAGCCCGCTTAACAAGGCCAGAAATATGCGTTGTTTTCTTTTCATGAAAATACGATTATAATGTACTTTTATTATTATTTCTGTTTATCAGATATACACCGATTAATATCAACGATGTCCAGACCAGTTGCACAAAGGTCAGCGACTCTCCGTCAAACAGCCCCCACATGATAGCGAAAATGGGAATAATATATGTGACCGAGGATGAAAAAACGGCACTTGTATAACGAATAAGGGTGTTGAATATAATGAGTGCAATTACCGAGCAAAAAAGAGCAAGTAAAAATACATATAACAGACTAAGCCACATATCCCGGCTCACCGAAACATAAGAAAAGTCCGATATAATAAGATATACAGCCCCAAAAGGCCCGATCAATAATGTGGCAAGAGATGTGATCTCCAGACCGGTCATATGACTCAGCTTTGATTTGATCTCATTTATATTTGTGCCGTAACATAAGGTGGCTATGACTACCAGTATAGCATAAATGTTAACGTTGTAAAGGATATCCGAAGATTTATGAACAACCAGGCCTGCAGCTCCAACCATTCCGATCATTACGCCAATAAAACTCAGCCACCTGAATTTCACTTTGTAAAGCAATAATCCTACTAATAAGGTAAAGAAAGGTGTTAAAGAATTGAGTATGCCCGCCAGTGAACTGCTTATATGTGTCTGGGCTGTGGTAAAAAGAACAGCCGGAATGGCTATGCCCAGAAAGCCTGCTATCAAAAGCGACTTAAAGTTTCTAATATTTATTTTTCTGATGTTTTTTATCGATACGGGAAGCAACAGGACAAATGAAAAGAAGATACGGAAAGCTGCAACGTGATAATTATTGAATGAATCAAGTCCTTTTTTCATCAGGATGAATGATGTTCCCCAGATAAAGGCCAGTGAGATCAGTACTATCCATTGAAATCCCTTGTTGTTCCAGATTGTATTTGACACCTTTTCTCGAAATTTAGGGAGCAAAATTAAAAGAATTACCGGTTAATCATTGTTTGTTTGTATTTTCGCAAGGCAAAAACTTAAAATAAATAAATTCTGACCATGATCTCTTTCACAGGACCACATAAGGCTGTTGCCTTCGACAGGGTAGAAAAAAGTCATTATATGCCTGCTTTCAGAAGTGCCATAGAGTCCTCACGCCAGAAGATTGCGAAAATTGTTTCTGATCCATCCACACCTTCCTTTGAAAACACCATTGAAGCACTGGAATATAGCCTGCTCTCGCTTAAACGCCTGGAGCTGGTTTTTTTCAATATTAACGCAGCCGAAACCAGCAAAGAAATTCAGCAGATTGCACAGGAGATATCACCTGTGCTTTCGGAATTTTACAACGACATCACCTTAAACCGGGAGCTTTTCCATAAGGTTAAGAACATTTATGACCAGCGCGATCAATTGTCTCTGTCTGTTGAACAGCAAAAGCTGCTGGAAGAAACCTATAAAAGCTTTGTCAGGAATGGTGCGAACCTTAATGATGAAGCCAAAAATGAATTCCGCAGGATAACGCGCGAACTGGCCTCACTCAGCCTGAAATTCGAAGAAAACCTGCTGGATGAAACGAATGCCTATACGCTGCATCTGACAAACAATGAAGACCTATCAGGATTACCAGCCTTTGTCGTTGAAGCGGCATCCATGGAAGCGAAATCAAGGCAGCTTAAGGGATGGGTTTTTACCCTTAAGGCTCCCAGCTACATGGCCTTTATGAAATATGCTGATAACAGGAAGTTACGCGAACAGCTTTACAGAGCATACAGTTCAAGATGTTTTCATAATAATGAAAAAGACAACCAGGAGATCATCAGGCGCATAGCAGCTTTGAGGCTTGAAATGGCCAGACTGCTGGGATATGATACCTATGCCGCCTATATCCTTGAAAAGCGTATGGCTGAGACTCCTGAAAATGTCAATGTGTTCTTACATGAAATGCTGGAAAAAGCTTTGCCGGTTGCCCGCAGGGAATATGATGAATTAAAGGAGTATATCGTGAGAAAGGGCGCAGACCTTAGGTTACAGAGATGGGACTGGCCTTATTATGCCGAAAAGCTCAGGAAGGAAATGTTCGATATCAGCGATGAGATGACAAAACCCTATTTCAGACTTGACAATGTGGAAAAAGGGATTTTTGATCTTATCGGCATGCTGTACGGCCTGACCATTAAAGCAGTTGATAATATTCCTGTTTATCACCCCGGGGTCAGAACTTTTGAAGTTGTTGACAGCAACGATCCCAAAGAACGATTGCTGGCCCTGTTATACCTTGATTATTTCCCGCGGGAAGGTAAGCAGGGTGGGGCATGGATGACGAATTACCTGGAACAACATAAAGACAATGAAAAGGATAACAGACCACACGTCTCACTGGTATTTAATTTCACCAAACCTACCAACTCAGAACCTTCACTGCTTACTTATGATGAGTTAAGGACTTTCCTGCATGAATTCGGACACGCCCTCCACAGCATCATGAGTGAGTGCAGCTATTGGAGCCTTTCAGGAACCAATGTTTATCGCGATTTTGTTGAGCTCCCTTCACAGATCATGGAAAACTGGGGAGAAGAAAAGGAATGGCTCGACCGTGTGGCAATTCATTATAAAACTGGTGAAAAAATACCCGCAGAAATGCTCGAAAAACTCATCCGCAGCAGAAATTTCAATAACGGCTATGCCTTTGTGCGTCAGCTGAGTTTCGGATTCAATGATATGGCCTGGCACTCCCTGACCCAACCATATGAAGGACCGGTGGCTGAATTTGAGTTGAAGGCCATGGCCGCTACCGAGCTCTTCCCCCCGGTTGAAGGCTGCTGCTTCAGCACCGGGTTTCATCATATCTTCGGTGGCGGTTATGCGGCCGGATATTACGGATATAAATGGGCCGAAGTGCTCGATGCCGATGCCTTCTCTCTGTTTAAACAGAACGGGATATTCGACCGCAAAACAGCACAAAGCTTCCGGGAGAACATATTATCAAGAGGCGGCACCGAACATCCCATGGTGTTGTATAAGCGTTTCAGGGGAAGGGAACCCTCCATTGATGCATTGCTGGAGAGAAGCCGACTGAAATAATTGTTCCGTCAGAGACAATATATCGGTGGAAACCGTCATGGCCCGTTTGACGCCTTTCAGAACAACTTTATCATTCAACCATAACAGACACCTGGTAAAAATTGTTAACCCCGCCCAATACCCTGTATTTTATATAAAATGCATCACTCCATTCTTTAAAGGCCTTAAACTCATGCATCGGTACGTTGAACTCATCAAAGAACAAAATATCACCCGGCCTGAGATAAGGAGTGATCAGGGTTAAAACATACAGGGTGGAAGAATAAAGGTCTGCATCCATATGAATAACTCTTCTTGGATTTGGCCTGTATTTTTTTAAAAAAGGAATCAACGTCTGCTGGAACAGGCCCTGGTAGAATTTATGCCTGTTGTCATCTATTTCCGGGGGACTGTTTTCATTGTTCATATCGCCTTTTTTAAAAGGTCCCCAGTCTTCAGGCAATCCTGTGAATGTATCAAAACCATAGAATCTTGCATCCTGATTTTTAATACGGGTTACCCACCATTCAAAAGATTTTCCTTTTGACACGCCGAATTCCAGGTAATCAATGGTGTCATCCAGCTTCTGGTTTTGAATGACATATTCATAAAGCTCTTCCCGTTTTGAATAATTGAATTTATATGTGTAAAAATCATTGTAGGCACAAGCTTTATTTTGTGATATCCATTTTGACAAATCAGCCATATTGGCAAAAAAATGCAGTATCTTACCCGGTATCAGTCTGTCCAGTCTCAACAGAAAAAATAGTCCCTTAGCTTTACCCCGGATTCTGATGGTTTTCTTCATGATGCTGATTCTGTTTTTTGCAATATTACGGAATTACAAATCAATCTTTTGATCTGAATTATATCATATCAAGCAGCCACGATTACTTGATCCCGCGAAAGATAAGTAAATACCTGAAAATAATCAAATAACTGAAAAACACCTTTGGAGTCCTTCAATAATGGGCATTATTGTTTCAGGAATAATAACAGATTGTATTGTTTTTGTCTTGGTTCCTGGCTCTTGATTCTTGGTTCTTAAATAATTGACATAAAACATTCTGTAATCTTGTTGTATAAGAGCCAGCCTCAGAAGAGCATTATTTGTATATGTAATTAACGGTTCCGTTTTTTCTTACCGGATACCCCTTTTCGTTGTATTCATAATAATTCTCAGTAATCCTGACCTTATCAATTGTTTCATCAACCTCGAAATGTAAAGTATAGATCTCTTTAATAATATTATTCTGATTTGTATTCTGTCCCGGCGTCATTAATGATCTGAAGGTCTGATAAGGATTGTGTTTGCTGTCATATATGTATTCTGTTGTTGTTGCTGGTTCAGTCACTCCGGAGGCTAAAATATAATAGTGTCTTCTCATAACTACGTTTCCTTTGTCATCAAAATCATAGTCTATGCGTCCTGATGGCTTTCCTTCGTGATAAAACACCTGGCAACAAATTCTGTTGTTGTTATCATAGCTGAATTCTGTTAATGTCAATTCATCAGATGATTTGATCATCTGGCCTTTATCATTATAGAAATACTGCCGGCAATTGCTTCTTTCGGTATTATCTGGATTAACCCATTCCTTTCGATTAAAAGCAGAATCGGCCAGGTGAATGCAACTGCTGTACATATGCGGATCAACATAATAGTCAGATGAGGTTAACTGGTATTTATCATTATAATGATGCCTTGTGTAATGAAGTTTGCTTTTCTCTTCAACAATGAGGTTTGCATCATTATAAGTATATTCATAATACAAAACGGTATCAAAATACACCTGGCT
This sequence comes from Bacteroidales bacterium, assembly GCA_016934055.1. Taxonomy (GTDB): domain Bacteria; phylum Bacteroidota; class Bacteroidia; order Bacteroidales; family UBA10428; genus UBA5072. Next base: position 9,300 of record JAFGTR010000193.1, read on the forward strand.
TAATAAAGGGATTTCTTTCTGTTTATAAATATCCTGCTCATTTTTATCACAGGACGATAACAGTGATAAAAGAATCAAGCCTGCACAGATCACATAATCATGCATGGTACCATAATTTTTCTTTATATTGATGCACAAACAGCTCATATAGTTGCGTCTTTAATTTGCTTTAGGCGGGTTTTTTCAAAAAGATTATTTGTTATCTTTCTTAACCTGTTCTTCAATACTTTTTGAAATTCTTTCTTTTAACTGCTCTATCTTGTCAATTGATGCTTTCAGTTTTTCTGTTTCAACCTTGTCTTTTGATTCTTTCAGCCTGGACTTAAAATCTTCCTGCTTTTTTTCAATGTCTTTCAGCAGGTCTTTCTTTTTTTCAATTTCTTCCGATTTTATCGCCGCATCAAATATTAAATCCTCCGGTGAAGGCACTTCCTCAACAGTCTTTATTTCGGCCTCATATTTCGGAATAAATTCCTTTTCATCTACCCTGCGCTGATTCATAAAAGCAGGAGATACAATCTCAATGCCTTTTTCATGAAGGATATCCATCACTTTTCCGTTCAGCAGCGAACTGGTACTGAAAAATTTGCTGCTGTCATCCAGGAATCCGTGTATTTTATATGTAACAGAGAAATCTCCCAGGTTGGTAATATATACGTAAGGATCTGTCAGCCCTGTTTCAATGGCTGCTTCTTTCAGGGCTTCTTCAATCTTGTTTCTTGATATATCATAACCCAATGAAACCGAAGAAGATATTACTGTATTGGTTTTTCGGGTTAACTTAACCGGGTTATGGGCGATATATAAATTCGGTATGGTCATAAAATTGCTGTCTTCAAGCTGCATTTCCATGTGGAAAATGCTCTTTTTTGTAACCCGGCCCTGAAAGTCACCCACCTTAATCAGGTCGCCATTCCTGAACCGTTTCATGGAGTTGTTCATGAAGCCGGCAATGAGATTGCCCAATATGGTTGTGGAACTCAGGGCAATCCCTGCACTTATGACGATACCGAGAAAGCTTAGTATCTGCCCTTTCATGGTTTTATCAATGGGAAGAGACAGGACAAAAACAAAAACACCAATTAGAATGATGAAGAAGGCAATAGTTTTTCTGATAATATTATCGTCGGAAGGTACTGATTTCAACCTTTTAAAGGTCCATGAATTGATCAGCAGCAGGATAACCAGTATGATCAAAATACTAACCGGTTCCAGCAATGATCTTAAACTGTTTATTATCTGTTCCATATCCGGCGAATTGCAGGTTAGATTATTTAAAGTATTTTTTTAACAAAGTCTGCTGCTTTTATATTGCACTCTTTTGTCATTTTGTGAATAAAAGTGTTTCTCTTGAACGGTTTGTCCTGACATCGATAATGAATGTCCCGGCAGGGTAATTTATCATGTTATAATACACCTGTCGGTCATTTATTTTACTTTGATAGATCAACTGGCCATTCATATTATAAATACTGAAGATCCCTTCGTTATGTTCATCACCAAGATTAATTCTGATTATGCTGTTGGCCTCAATAAATAGTTCAATTCCCTTGCTTTCCGAAAATGAGGGCAAAACCGACACTGCAGATGAAGTATCAATTGTCAGGCTGGAATACGGTAACCGTTTCAGTCCCTTCGGCTATGGTCAAACCCAGATTATCAGGCTGTGCCTGGTCAAATAAGCCGGGTTTGACTGTGAACGGAGGATTGTCGGCTTTGGCAACACCATTGATTGTTGAAAGCAACATACAAAAAACAGCAACTTTAATTGTAATTGAAACCAGTTGTATTCTTTTCATGATCTTAAATAATACAAATTATAAGCAAAAAATACCAGGGATATGGTGTTATAAATTATGCAAATTAGTCAATTCATTTTTTTTAAAAAAGCCATCCAAAATATCGGCGAGATATTTGTTTGCCATATTGCATAAAGAAGCATTTTTTAATATTTCTTCCTCACTTTGTACAGTCTCATCCTGAATAAGCTCATGCCTGCAGTGATTAATGATGTCCTTTAAGGATTCAGGCGTAAATTCAAGGTGAAACTGCAGACCTAAAACTCTTTCTTTATAAATAAAGGCCTGATTGGTGCATATCTCCGATTGCATAAGATGAATGGCCCCTTCAGGCAAATCAAATGTATCCCCATGCCAGTGCATGGCTAAAAATGATTCCGGAATTGTATTAAAAAGACTGTATTCTTTGGCATTTTTCGTTACAGTAACAGGAAACCAACCAATTTCTTTCTTTATATTCGGATAGACTTTTGAACCTGATACTTCTGCAATTAATTGAGATCCCAGGCAAATTCCGATAATAGACTTTTTTGCGTCAAGAGCAGATTTAATAAATTGTTTCTCTTTTATGAGCCAGGGATAAATTGCTTCATCGTGCACACTCATCGGGCCTCCCATTATTATTAACCAGTCAAAATCATGAATATCCGGCAATAACGTATTTTCAAACAATTTGGTAGCTGTTAATTGACAATGGTTTTTCTCTGCCCAGGTTTCAATATATCCCAATCCTTCAAATGGGGCATTTTGCAAGTAATTTATTTTTATTGACTTCATTTACAGTTATTTGATATCATTTTTATCAGATTTCTTCTTTGTAACATACACATCGGAACCCTGCCTCTTGGGAAAACCCATTGTCCGGTCATATAAAAATTCTCCTCTTTTCCATGACGTACAAACATCTCCGGGTAATGAATTCATTTCATATATTTCCGTTTGAAAACCATTCATCTGGGCATAACAACAGGCTGATAATCCGGCAATACCTCCACCTCTGATCACATTTTTTTTCATTTGTTAAATTTAAGCCTGGGAAAAATAATACCGCTCTCTTTCATATAGCGTTTATATCTTTCTCCAAACTGTTCAATCATCATATGCTCTTCATCCTTTATTCGTAATAATGGAAGCAGAATTGAAAAAAGTATAAAGGAGAATCCTGCAATCCAGTTCGGAAGTAAAGCCATTTGTCCCAATGCCCAAATAATATGAGCAGAATACATCGGATGGCGTATATATTTGTAAATGCCATTTTTAACAAGTCTGTGATCTTTTTTTATACCCAATGTCGGTGTCCAGTTTGATCCTAGGTTATAATGTGAAAACCATAAACAGATAATCGCGATTATGAGGATGATTATTCCAAAAATACTCATACAGAAAGGCCTGTTATAATTCGCAAAATCTAAAATTTCAGAAAATGAATATATCAATGGAATGATCATTCCAATACCGTTCAATAGAAGCAAAATTGTATCAAGTACTTTTATTTTGCCTTTTTTATAATCGCTCTTCCGGTACTTTGCTGTGAAGTATTTTCTAACGATCAGAAACAGAAGAAATAAAGCAAAATAAATAATTTTTTCAAAGCTGTTAAACATATGTGCTCTTCATGTTAAATCAACCTGTTCTATGCAGAAATTAAGGGTAAATGCTGTGTTGGTGGTTTTTTCTTTAAATTAATTCTTTTTTTAGCATTATCATATCTTTAAAGTGTCCTTATCAATTATTTGCAGAACACAGGCCGCTATTATACTTTTTTATACTCAAATATATATATTTCAGAGTCTTTTATATACCTGGTTATGGCTTCGATTGTCTCATCAGCAAGCAACAACAAATCATAGGGTGTTTTTTCATCCTTGTCAGGTTGTCTAATCACAAAGTCATTTATTATTTAAAATCATATTCTCAATGTAATTTTTAAAAATAGCAAATTAAGCTAATCTATGTCTTGATTTCAGGACAACACAGCCGAGGATAATTCAATAGGGTGCCGCAAACATAACACACTATTGATTTTTCGTATTCTTTTGTATATTTAACTTGTGTTGAATTTACACATATTTATCAAAAACTTGTTTTTCTGAACCACTGAAAGGTTGATCTTTTCAGATTTTTTATCAACATTGCGTTATCCTCATACTATCGAATCAGAAAATTGAAAATTATAAAATGAGATATATTTTCATGCTTGCGCTGACGTTTTTGTTTCTCTCACTGATTCCAACTGCCCAAACATCGGATGACAATCCATCTGAACGTTTAAAAAGTCCGACACCAAAAGAAAAAGTGGATATGTATCTTGACATTGCTAAAATGTACTGGCGAAATTCAACAGATTCAATTTATATATACAGCAAAAAGGCCTTAGACCTTGCAAATAAAACCGGGTATGCGAAAGGGAAAGCTCAGGCCCTTGCATATATCGGGGTCACGCATTTTTATCGTGCTGATTATGATAGTGTTCTGTATTATTATGATGCCGCCATTGCCTTATTTAAGCAATGTGATGAAACAGGAAGTGCAGCCATTACCTTAAATAACAAAGGGGTTTTACACAAACGAATGGGCGAATATCAGAAAGCCCTGGATTGCTACCATGAAGCTATGACCATACAGGAATCATTGGGCGATACATTAGAAATGGGCGGAATAATGTTGAACATCGGAAATATTCATTATCTCCAAAACAGATTTGATGAAGCATTAGGTTTTTATTTTAAGGCGCTGGAGAAATTTGAGTCCATCAATAATAAAGTTAAAATCGCCTCTGCCTACACCAATATCGGAGAAGTATACGCTGATTTGAAAAAGCATATTCAAGCACTGGGGTATTATCAAAAATCGTTGGAGTTACAAAAAGAAATGAATGATCAATATGGTATGGCGAATTCCTTTTCAAATATCGGCATTATCAAAAAAACGCTCAAAGCATATACGGAGGCAGAGTTTAATTTGAATCAGGCTATCGGTTTATATACTGAAATGCAGGATAAAGATGCTATTGCCTGGGTATTGAATCACTTGGGTGAGCTGTATACCCTGACGGGACAAACCGATATTGCTTTCAGTATCTATAACAAAAGTCTCCGGTTGCAGGAATCAATTGGAGATGATGAAGGACTTGCCCAGGTGAAGCTTAGTATAGCCAGACTTCATTTTTACAGAAAGGAATGGGCGCAGGCAAGAGAGAGGCTAAATGAAAGCATTGAGACAGGTACTAAACATCACCTCCTTATGTTGTTACAGGAATCTTATTTGCTTTTATCGCAGGTCGATTCGGCTCAAAAAAAAGATCAGGAGTCGCTTATACATTATAAAATATATTCCCGGTATAAGGATACGATATATAATGAAGAAAGCAGCCGACAGATAGCCGAAATGCAGACAAAATATGAAACGGCAAAAAAAGAACAGGAAATCAACCGTTTGCAACAGGAGAAAAAGGTGAAAGAAATACAAATGAAGAATAACCTGTTAACAGGATTAATTGGTCTGATTGCCCTGGTCATATTTTTTTCTTTTCTGTTTCTTCTCTACCGGTACAAACAGAGAAAGCAAAAGACAAAGCTCCTGTTAAAGAATACCATGGAAACTGAAGACAAGGAAAGAAAGATTTTTGCCGAAGAATTGCATGATGGCATCGGACCTTTGTTGTCAACCGTTAAAATGTATATTAATGAGCTTAATGGTGATGTTATCAGCTCATCGACTAAAGAACTCCTGACTGAGTCAAATAAAATAATTGATGAGGCTGTTAGTGCTTCCAGAGATCTTTCACATAACCTTATGCCGCAAAATATTGAAGAAAAAGGGTTGGTCAGGTCATTGAAAATCTTCGCAGACCGGGTATGCCTTAAAGAAATTCCGGTTATTCAATTTGACATAGACAAACCAATCAACTATGGTTCATGGCAGCAGGTTATGATTTACCGTATTGTTACAGAGCTTATCAGCAACAGCATAAAGCATGCCTCTGCAAGTTCAGTAAAGGTTTCAATGAAAGAAAAAAACAAAAACCTTATTATAGTTTATGAGGATACAGGGTGTGGTTTTAATACTGATGAAGTTATGCAGAATTCAGCCGGTATCGGGTTGAAGAATATTGTGTCAAGGACTAAATCACTTAACGGGAAAGTATTATTTGATACCGATATTGGTAAAGGTTTTAAAGCACGTATTGAATTTAATGTTAATGACCTGTATAATTAATTCCTTTATAATGCCTGCAAAAATCAAAGTTACCATAGTGGATGATCATGAGATATTCCGGAACGGATTAAAAAACATCTTATCCAGAATGGATAATATTGAATTGGTTGGTAATTATGCAAATGGTGCCGCATTTATTGATTCCATTCCCAAGAATAAAGCCGATATTGTATTAATGGATATCAAAATGCCGGGGATGGATGGTATAGAGACAACCCGTAAGGCACTGGAGATAAAGCCCGATATTTATGTTATCGCTTTGTCTATGTTCGGTGATGAGGAATACCTGCAGGATATGATAAAAGCCGGTGTGAAAGGCTTCTTGCTGAAGAATATTACCGGAAAAGATCTCGAACATGCCATACAGGTTATTTTTTCAGGCGGCAATTATTATTCCGAAGAATTATTAAAATTCTTTACCAATAAATACCTGCAGGATAAACACCCCGAAATCGATGATATAAAAATCACAAAACGGGAATTGGAAGTTTTGCAACTTGTTGCAGAAGGATTATCAAATCAGGAAATTGCAGATCGGTTATTTATCAGCAAACGCACTGTTGACGGACATAAAAACAATCTTATTGCAAAAACAGGCTCAAAAAACATTGTCAACCTGCTGATGTATTCAATAAAAAAGGGTTTCGTGAAGATCAGTTATTAATATTTTGTTTTTAACATCTTGCCTTTCAACCTGCCGGTGTCGTTATGCGTGAAATAAAATTGCTTTCTCTCCCGGTGTATTCATGAAAAAACAGGTAAAATACCTGGTTAAAACGGGGATTTTCCTTATAGAATAATTTTCAACTTCCCGTAAAATTATAGTAATGCATTTTCTGATCAAATGGAAAATCTTTTTCTGTCTAATTCAAAAAATTTATTGCTATGAAAAAAATCGACATTATTTTAAGCGTAATGAAGTCTGGTTTACTTCTTTTGTTTTGTTCCTTCTTTTATACAGGAGCGATCTTTGGTCAGCTCAGCGGAACCTATACCATCGGCACTTCAGGTTCCGAAGATTACACAACTGTTTCTGATGCTGTATCGGCATTAATCACCCAGGGCATAAGCGGCCCTGTGGTCTTTAACATTTCTGACGGAGAGTATAATGAGCAATTCTCAATTCCCGAAATTAGCGGTGCATCTGAAACAGATACCATCGTGTTTCAACCGGCATCCGGTGATACAACTGCGGTTAAGATCTGGTATGATCCGCCTTCGACCGACGTTAATTATACCATTAAACTGGCCGGGGCCGATCATTTACGCTTCCGGAATTTAAGCCTGTTTAGCGCGGGCTCCAGTGCATTCGGGAATATTATCCTGTTTACGGATAATACCAAAGACATCATCTTTTCCGGAAATCATTTTTACGGAAAAATGGGGAGCTGTGTATTCAAAGACAAAGTGCTGGTCAGAGACGACAAGGCTTCAGCAGATACAAGTATTTTCTTCCTGAATAATTCATTCGAACATGGCATTTATCACCTTTATATTATGGATGTCACCGATATGATCGTAAGCGGGAATCAGTTCCTGGAAACCGATGTTGTCAGTATGGCTGTGAGAAATCTGGAAGGGGTAGTCATTGAAAACAATGTCGTTTCGGGGCAAATATCCATTTCTCCTCCTTTCAAAGGAAGCGCTTCCAATGTGATCGGGAATAATACCATTCAAGGATATCTGGATGTCTATGGTCAGATTGCTTCCGAAGGAAAGGAGACCAAAATCTCGAATAATTTCATTTCAGGCTATCTGTACTTACGTTCATGCGATTATACGAGAGTTTTTCATAATACAGTCGTGACACATCTAAGAGAACCTCTGACGGTTGAAAATACCTGCGATCATATTACCCTGATGAACAATATCTTCCAATCAGACAATTCTGCTTATGCTGCTGTAGATATTGGAGAACTGGCAGACATCGTGGCAATGGACTATAACAATCTGTACGGACCTGAAGCGCTGGTAACCCTGAACGCTGTTGATTACAACACACTGGGCGATTGGCAAACTGCTTCCGGTTTGTCAGCAAATGCAAAGAGTCAGGAATTAAGTTATGCTGATGTAGCGAATGGTGACCTGCATATTGCAGCCGGGAACCCGGATCTCTATGGCACTCCTCTCAGTGACTATAAATACGATATCGATGGGGACTTCAGGAACTTTTCCACTCCAAATATCGGGGCCGATGAGTATTCGAACTATCCTCCTATGTCAGGTGTTTATACAATTGGCAAAAACGGCACGGAGGATTTCAGTTCTTTTTGCGATGCCGTCGCCGCCCTGAGCAGTTACGGGGTATCCGGGCCCTGCTACTTTAACGTTTCTGCGGGAACGTATGATGAGCAATTTTCGATACCTGAAATCCCGGGGGCATCAGAAGAGGCCATCATATATTTTTCTTCCGAAACCTATAGCCTGAACACCGTTTACCTGACCTGTAAGCTGCAGGATATCAACAGCAGGGGAATTGTAGATTTGAATGGTGCAGATTATATCTACTTTCACTATATTAATTTCGCAGTAGCAGAGGAATCGGACTATGGTATTGTTTTCAATTTCCGTAACGGGGCATCCCACAACGAAATTTCAGTTTGTCATTTTACCGGTATGGATGTTGGCAGTTCAGGCGGAGTTTATTCCATTATTTATTCGGGGGATTTTATGGCCACAACAGATGAATATAACGCTTTTAAAAACAATACTTTTATTAATGGTTCCCATGGAATCTATCTGGCAGGAAAAAATGAAGGAACTCCGGAAAAAGGGAATGAAATTACAAACAACCGCTTTATGGGTCAGTTTCAGACAGGCATCAACCTGTCATACCAGGATTCCTGCACAATCAGCAGAGATAGTATAACAATCAGTTCACCCTCTTCAAATCCTGCCGGAATCTATTTATATGGCTGCCAGAAAGAAATGGTTTTTTACAATACAATCTCCGTTTCATCATCATCTGCTTCTGCCGGTGGTTACGGTCTCCATATACATAACGGAAACGCCCTTGCTGAAGGAAGTGCTTTTATCATTAATAATTTTATCAGTCTTTCTTCCAATGCCGAAGTAGTTGCTTTTGGTATCCTGTTACGCAACAGCCCTGATAGAAAAATCTACTCCAACACCATCAATATTTCCGGATCCAATAGCCTTAGCCAGTCTTTCAGAGCCTGGGAGTCATCAGAGAATTTTTCTGCGCACAATAACATTTTTGCCAACCATGCCGGAGGACATGCCTTTTCCAGCGATGCAGCAATAAATTTCACCAGCGATTACAATGATCTTTACACTTCCGGATCCATGCTTACCCCCGATTATTCAACCCTTGATCAATGGCAAACAGCCACCTCAAAGGATCAGCATTCCATATCGGTAGTTCCAGGGTTTATTTCAAACGATGACCTGCATATTGATCATGCTTGTGCCGATCTGAACGGAGCCGGCAAAATAACATTAACAGGCAATCCGAAAATTGACTTTTGCATGGGCAGAGATATAGATCTGGAGGTCAGGGATGCTGCCAGTCCCGACATAGGGGCAGATGAATATACCTACATCAGCGAAAAAAAGGATTTTCTAACCTACGGATTTAACGATCAAACCGGGGATGCTATCATCAATACCGACGAACATACCATTTCAGCAGAGGTTGAATATGGAACCGATTTGTCTTCACTTGTAGCAATGTTTGCCATATCAGAAAATGCATCTGTTGCAATAGGGATGGAAACCCAGACAAGTGGTGTGACGGTAAATGATTTTACATCTCCGGTTGTTTATACCGTTACTGCCGAGGACGGCACAGAACAAGACTGGACTGTTACAGTTACATGTGCATTGAACGACTCAACCGGTATTCTTGCATATAGTCTCGATGAACAAACAGGCACAGCTGATATTGATGCAAACAATCATACAATAGAAATTGAGGTGCCCTTCAATACAGACCTTACTCAATTGGTTGCAGGCTTTGTCCTTTCAACCGGAGCATCGGCTTCTGTTGATGGTGTCAGCCAGGAAAGTGATGTGACGGTAAATGATTTTACGTCTCCGGCAATTTATACCGTTACGGCCGAAAACGGAACCGAACAGGAATGGACAATAACCGTTACCAAAACGCCCAATGCTGAAAACGACATTTTGAGCTTTAGTTTTGCCGAACAAAGTAGTGAAGCAACAATTGATGCCGGGAATCACAGCATTGAAATTCAGGTCGTGTACGGTACTGATCTGACTTCCCTTGTTGCCTCTTTTACCATTTCAGAGGGAGCTGCAATCAGTATTGAAGGGATCTCTCAGGAAAGCGGAGTAAGTATCAACGATTTTAATACACCGGTCACCTATACCATTATATCGCAAACAAACAATTCACAGGAATGGATTGTGAGTGTTACGGCTGATGAAGAGGTTGCTTTTCATGAAATGACGGATCTTGAATTTGAGATACATCCCAATCCTGCTTCAAATTATGTCTATATCAAGAGTAATCTGAATATGACAGATGTCCTGAACATTGAATTAATTGATATTACCGGTTGTCCTCAGGTGATGTATCGATCATGTTTATACGGTGATCAGGTTATTACAATGGAATTGAGTGATGGATTAGCTGATGGTCTGTATTTTATAAAGATCAAAACAGCCAAACGCATCTTCATGCAAAGGATTATTATCAAATAATTGAAGCTTTATACGAACGGATTAAAGGTAACCGGAGATGTTTTTCCGGTTATCTTTTTTTTAAAAAGGAATAATTACCACCGGATGAATATTATTTTGTTATTTCGTTTGATTGTAATGTAGGCTGCTGTAATTAGTTACTTAATACGTCATTGAGGCATGTGACAGCAAATATCCCTGTGCGTTATTCAAATGTTTTACCTGGCTCTCAGAAATACAAGGTTTTGCTAATTTCAGTACCACAATTCAGGCAGGAACTCCTGTGCACACATAATCCCAAACCGCAGACTTTGCATGTCCATCTGTCCTTCTCATGTTGAAGAAACTTTTCAAGCCCTTTTTGTTTAATGAATTCAAGGTTCTCAAGCATACTCATGCCATACTTCGTTCGGTATCGCTTATCCAATTGTTTCAGCCTGGCACACGGATATTTTTCACAATCGTAGCAAAACCCTGATTCAGTTTTGGCCAATAATTCACAATTAACGATAATACAACTTCTGCAATATTTGGGCTTGTTTTTATCATCTTTATTAAAACAACCGCTGCATGGATTTCTTTCTCGCAGATATCCGATACACAGCCTGCAATTCATCCCGCATGCGGCTATTAAACCCTGATATTTTAATGGTGTGCCGTTCATAATTTATCCTATAAACCTGGCACCGGCTAGTCCAATCCCTGCTCCCAGGACTATAGAAAATATGGTCATAGGAATAAGCGATTTTTTATCCTTTGGAAATACCAGTATCATAACCGGTAAAGCTGAAAGGAAGGAAATAATCATACCTGTAATCCATGGACTTAAATCCCAGTTGACAAACGGAATAATTAATCCAAGCACAAAATAATGTGCAAAAGCTGAGATATTGGCAATTTTGTCAAGCTTCATAATGATCATTGGAATAACATCTACTAATCCCGCTACCAATCCGATTATCACTGCTGTTATAAAATTATTCATGATATTATATTAGGTGAATCTTTTGTATTGATTCTTTGTCGGGAGCTGTTGCTTATCAATAACTAATTCATGCATTTCACAAATTGTCCGTAGCTTGCTTTGTCATTAAAACAAATAACATAAACATAAACACCCTGATTTAAGCCGGATGTATTCAGCTCAAATTTTGATTTATCCATACTGTTATGGCCAAAATCTTGTTCCAATAACTGCTCACCTAATATATTAAACACCCTGATCCGGATTTTTTCAATTCCTGCATTTTCCATCTGGAAATAAAGCATCTCATTAACCGGATTAGGAAATACTTTTATATCGCTGTGTTTCATTGTCCTGGCTGTTAATGACATATTATCAACATGCAGGGTTACCTGTCCTTCCACTTCTTCTTCTCTGGCATCAATAACAACTTTTCCTGTTGCAGTTGGAATAAACACGATGGAAGTATCTGTCTGGTCTCCGAATTCACCTTCCCCCTCAATAACAGTCCATGTCACACTGTTGGTTTTTTCAGTCATGGCTCTGCCATACTGGTCTTTATAGGCTGCAAACAATACCACAGGTCCGCCATTGACAAAATCGGTTGATGCAGGCGAAATAACCAGACTGCTTTTTTCAGGCACATAAGTTTTTAAATATAGCGGCAATGCCGATGTGTTTTCAGAGCCTTTTGCAGTTAATGTATAGACCATGTTTTCTTCTGCTGTCACTTCAATGTTTCCTGGTGTTTCTACAGGAACGCCGTCAAGGAAGACTGAATCAGCATAAATTGTACTCCATTTGATCATCACTTTACTGCCAATAGCAACAGGCATTATTGACTGTTCAAAAGAAGATACAAATGCCAGTCCGGCATCAACCTGATGGATAAGATCTGTTTTGGTTATCTTGTCAAACAGGATCTCGGCCATTATTCTTGATCCTTCTATGTCAGGATGCAATTTATCCGGGAAAAGATTCATACTGTCAACAAAAGGCGTGTGAAAATCTATCAGAATCGCTCCGGTTCTTTTTGCCACTGTATCTATTTCCGGAATAATACAGTTCACGAGGATACTGTCGTTATGGCTGTCACTGAAGGTCGTTCCATATGGATGCCCCTCCCATATGGGCGGCGGATAACACACAATGAATTTTGTATAGGGATTCCTGAACCTGAAAGTATCGATCATGGCAAGGTAATCGTCCCGGAACTCATCACCCCAGGCATCCCATCTGTATGGCTTGCTATCGTTAGTGCCCAAAAGTATAAGGCATATATCGGGGACATATTTAAGGGCGGATACAAACAGGCTTTCATTCCATAACGGCAATTCAGCACTTCTCATCATGGTGCGGGCTGAAACGCCGTAGTTTTTAATTTCACATGTATCACCGTATATTTCTGCAAGCATCTGGCTCAATTGGGCCGGATAACATTGAGTAGCCGGGATAGCCAATCCTGCGCCATAGGTAATGCTGTTGCCCATCATGGCCATTCTCACTTTGTATGCCTGTGAATTTGCAGTATTTATCGAAAAGATTAATACAAACAGAGTATAAAACAGCTTTTGACAAAATCCGCCGTTAATAATAGTCTTCATCTGAATTTTGATTATGTTGAAACAACAATATTACGGAAAAAACAATACATCAAAACCGTTATAATACTCTAAATTGCATTATGCTCTTGTCAATTTTTTACGGTTCTGCTTTTCTGCATAGTCATATATTTTTAATATCCGGTTTTTCTTTTCGTATGTTCCCTCAGCATTTTAAACCGTGAAAATCCCATTTCGGTAAATGCATCAAGATCAAAATCTTTTAATCCATGCAATTTGCGTGGTGATATTCTGTTTGTACACCATTTTCTGCATAAAAAGAAATAATACCAATAGTATAGATACCGGAACAACAAATTTGTCGTTGTTAATACCTTGTTTCGTTTAGAAATGTATTCATAGCATATTCTTTTTGGACATGTAAGAGCACAGCCGGCATTCCCGAACAGAGTAATCCGGCTTTTTTGTTCAATACTTTTCAGAAATTCATGATTATTGTTCAGGTTCATTGGCAACACAACAGTATCATAAAGATAAAGAGCATTATTAATTTCTTCATTGGTTTTTACTTCTTTTAAAAGGCTGGCTTCTATTTGATATAGCGGGTAATCTCTTTTTATCCAATGCGCAAGATCATCATTGGTAACAATGAGTGAATTACCTTTATTATGATATTTGTCGAGTATTTTTTTGTTTTTTTGGTATTCTGATTCGGTTATAAAATGATTCGTAAATGGAATACGAATACCAATATTGTTTTTTTTCAGGAACACATAATCTTTATCAGAAATCTGTCTCCCGGTAAAAGGTCTTCCGCCATATAACGACGATGCTTCAACGAAACCAAATACACTATCGATTTTTTGAAATGGAATACCGGGGAAAAACTTTCTCAGATATTTTTCTATCGGTTGATTTTCTTTCTTGCCTCGGGCAGATATGGTGTATACGATTTTGTTTATCATACAAATTAAGAGTTGGTGATTTAGCTGCAAAAACACAAAAACACGAAGGGTTAACAAAAAATCCGGCTCGTGTGTAAATTATTTTATTATAATGGTTTATGATTGTTTGTTATAGCTGGTCGTTTTATAATTATTCGTCTTTAATTTGTTAAAATTTAACCAGATAATTTGAAACAACCAGCAATCCCTTGTAGTAATGAAAAATCCAGGCCAGTCTTTTTCTTAAAATCAATACCGGGTTTCTGTTTCCAATTATCTGGGTCACGAAATTGAAATATGAGCAAAGTAAATATTGGCTATACCGCATGATGCCAATATAAAAAATTTATCCCCCAATATAATATTTAATGGATGTTTTGAAGTTGGTGTAATGAATGTATTTTTGGGTTACCATCCACAATACAATTTCTTTGGCATCGGCAGATAAGCCTCTGGGAATATAAGGCCGCACATTATCGTATTCCGAATTTTCTGTAATGGTCTTTGTTTTCCATGATTCTCCCGAGCTTTTTGTCTCCCAACGCTCAATTTCGAACACACCGTTTATTTGACGCGACAGGTAAACAACATCGGCATTGCCCGGATGAATGCTCATACCACCAAAATAGTGAGGTTCCGGCTCTCTCTTGCCTTCAGGTGTTTGCGGAAACCATTTTCCCGAATCACATATTTTATACTCTTTCCAGCCTTTTTTAGTGTAACGTGCATACCAGTATTCATGGTTCTTTTCTTCAGGACTTCGCGTGTATAGAATTACCGGATTATTATGCTCATCCTGTCCTATATCAGCAATCCAGGCACGACCCTGTTCCGGTTTTGAGGCATAGACAACCGAAGCATCTTTTGGCTCAAAAGGCAGCTCTTCCATAGTACAAATTTTTTCTCCGCCGGCTTTGTAAAATGCTCCTTTTTCGTAATAGGTGTAATATACACAGTTGGTGGGTTCATCACGGGGGTGGCCATCGGTAAATACGACATGAATCTTCGATTTTCCATCGGAAAAATATTTTACGTAAGGCCTGTTGTCAGGGTCGAAAGGATAATTGGTAATAAACACCTTGCTTTTCGACCAGGTTTTCCCCTCATCGTCAGACCACATCATATTCGGTTTATAACCAGTCCAACGGCCAAAGCAATAAATACGGTTATTTTCATCTTTTAAGCGAAAAGGATTGGCATAGGTCATGGTTGCACTTGGAAATTTTTCCAGCTCTTCGTCGCTAAAGGGATGAATCATTTGAGCCCCCGAAAAATTAAAATCATCATTAATATTTCTTAAGTGATTTATAAACAAATCTTTGCGACAATGGCGTGTGTACATAACCATTACCTTGCCCGATGCGGTAGTGGTAAAAGCCGGGTTGTTATGGTCGTCAGCTTCAAGTAAGAAATACAATTCGCTTGTTTCAACTTTCCCATCAGCTGTATTTAGTTTTACTGCTTCAATGGTTCCGTCCGATTTTACCCAGCCGGTTATAATATTATCGCCAACCACCAATGCGCGCGGGTCTGAAAACCAGCACCATGTTCCGTCGTTTGTCAGGTATTCGGCTTTTGATTGCCCAAAAGACCGGCCGGAAACAGACCAAAACAGTATTAAAAATAATACTATAATTCTAAATGGTATTGATCGCATGTTGTGCATAATTTATTTATTGTCTTGTTTATCAATAAATTTAACCATCTCGGTTGCCGCCAGTAAGAATGCTCCTACACCAAAATCAGCCGTTGAGTGGATGTCAATTATCTGACCAGGTATAGCTTTCTCGCCAATCGGCTGTATATAACCCAAAGTTCCATCTTCTTGCACTGCTGTTTCTGCCAAATATTTCCATCCGGCCTCTACAATAGAAGCATAGGTTTCTTTGTCTAAAATACCCTTGTTTATTCCCCAGAGCATGCCATAAGTAAAAAATGCTGTTCCGCTTGTTTCAGGTCCGGGAGCTTGTTCAGGATCTAAAATACTGCGCGTCCAGTAACCCTCAGATTGCTGGGAAGCTTTTAAGGTTTCTGCCATTTTTGTGAATACTGCAACATACCCGGCGTAATGAGCGTCCGATGCCGGCAATTTATCAATTGTCCTGGCTAAAGCTGCAAATACCCATCCGTTACCTCTCGACCAGAAGTCCTTTTTACCCGCATTGGTTGTGTGCTTCGGGTAAGTATATTTTGCATCGCGGAATAACAAACCGGTCTCTTCATCGTAAACTTCACTTATGGTATAACTATAATACTCATGGAGTTTTTCCAGGTAAATTTCATCTTGTGTTAACGCATACATGCGTGGCATTACGGGCATTACCATAAAAAGGCCGTCAATCCACCACCAATACTTGCTTTCATCGGTGCTTACCTGGTAACCCATTACCTCTTTTGCACGAGCCACCTTATGCTCTACGGGATTCATCTGGTACAAGTCAATATAAACCTGAAAACAAGCTTGCCAGTCGCCAAACAGCACGTATTCATCGGTTTCTCCGTAAGAGAATTTCCACTCTTCCGGACGCGTTGATTTTGCACCTGCCCATTGGTTATTTTCAGCCCATGTCGTCGTATAATCCAGGTAGTTTTTCTTTCGGGTAATCTCATAAGCAGCTAAATTACCGATATGGTAAGCAGCAGAATGCCAAAAAGGCCGCTGTTTTAAAACATCGTTTTCTGCCTGCCACTTGTCGTTTACTTTTGACAGAATATCAATTACCTCTTCTTTTGAAGGGAGATTGCCCCCCCTTTTTGATTGGGTGGAACATGCTCCCACAGCAATTACTAATCCCAATGCAAATGCAACTTTTAGTTTTGATATAAAATACATGCTTAATTATTTTCAATTAATTCTTTAAGCTTTTCCATTTCTTCTTTCTGATGTTTCTTCCACGGTTTAATTCCTCCGAATAATGTGGAGAAGAATTTTTGAAACCCGTTGTCAAACTGAATGGCAATTGTCAGTTGTAATGAAGTAGTAAAATTATCTATTTTTTTAAAGTTATAATAGCAATAGGTATTACTATGACTTTCAATTGTTTTTCGCGGTAATTCAATAAAAACTTTACTTGGGGAAGAAAGATAAAAAATATGTTCATTAGAAATTATTTTTTCTACTTTATAATGATGATACACAGTTTGGTTACCTGCCTTCTCACGACAATCAATCTCGGTACCTTCCTTTAAGTATTCACTGTTTAATAATTCATATTTTATATGATCTTCAGTCATTGCCTTATAATTGTCTTTTAAATCATAAATTATGTAATCAAATACTGTATCAACAGGTTTGCTAATTTCTACTGACCTTATTAAGATTGCTGCATTTTTAATGGCTGGCTTTTGATTGTTTCTCTTCATATTATTCGCATTAAGATTTATAATCAATATCATTAATAGTGTTATGAGTTTACTCATAGTTCTTTGTTTATCAGTTTTTCTTTCATTTTCATCTGAATTATCCCAGATAATCGGAGCCGCTTATTGAATAATCAGCAGGAAATATCCATCCCTTTTTCCCGCTTTTTGTTCTGATTTCAACCCACCATTTTTGTGAGGAATTATAGGGTGCATCTGAAGAGATCATAATTCTGCCATTAACCCAAACTTTGGAATGTCCTTCTCCAATATTTGACAAAACATAATATTTTCTGCCGGGTTTAAGCACTATGGAACCTATTGAATCATAAACTTCAATGGATTCCTTGACTATAACTTCCATAGGTGTAAGGTAAACATTACCCGCAATGGCAGTAAAAGACTCTCCTGCTGGTATTTCCCCGATTTTTTTATTTCCATTTGGTTTATCAAAGATAGTGATTTGTTCGAGGCTTGTCCATTCTCCGTATTGACAACCTTCTCCCGGACAATGATTATAATCTACATATAGTTCAGGGGGTTTTCTGCAACCACCTTCAGGAATAGATAGCACGCTATCAATGAGCTCATGAAAAACAGGAGGTCCAATACTTGCATTTTCATACCACCATAAACAATACTCTTTAACAACGTCAGGCAGCTGATCTAACCATGCAGCATATCCTTTATTAACATCAGGTATAACTTCAGGTTCAGGGAAGGTCCAAAAAGTTGAACTATAATTATAAATACCTCCGGTAGGGCCCAGGAGATCTGCAAGCGGGAATGCGGCCCGCATAGGTCTGTAATAACCGTAATGGTAATTACCACAAAGCTCATCGGTAAAAACCTGTCCTGAATCGGGGAGGTTATAGGTCCGTTGCCTGTATTTGTTTTCTTTCCAGGACAGAATTACTGGTCCTGATATGGTCATCTGTTCTCCTTCCATATATACTTTTTCCACCTTGAACAGATGAGAATACTGTCCCTCAAGTTTGCTGTAAAAAGCTATGATATATGGGTTCCTTTTAAGGTATGCCCGGGCTACTTCCAGGCTGACAAAATTATTCTCAGGATCAGCAAGTATTTTTGAAGGAAAAAGTAAGAAAGCAGCGTTTATAACAATGAAAAAAAACCGTGACCTAAAAATACACTTTTCTGAACAATTAGATTTGAATTTCATTTTCTTTAATTTTTCTGTGACCACAATGGTCGGTGTTATGCGCAGTGCGGGATTCAATGCACTAACTTGTTGAACTGCTGTAAAGGGTTATTAAATGAGCTGTAAATAAAACAGGCACAGCACCCCGCCTTGCTTATGACCGCGTGTCAGGCCACGTTAATTTTTATATCTTGTCCGTTCTTAACAATCTCGTTTACAATCGGATATGTAATATCAAATTCTTTTTCTCTAAATGGATGCGGTTCAATTCGACTGTCAATTTTTCTCCTTAAACGTATCAAATCCAAATAAATGCATCTGACAAGAGAATTGGTTTGGTTATCATAACCATACTTTCTTCCATAAAGTTGTAAATTTCTTGTTCGTCAAAACCAAGATTGAAAGCATGTTCAGCATAAGCAGCCATTCCTTTTACACCAAATAAAACATACTTTTTCAGTCCGTGAATGTCTTTGTTGGTATAGCAAGTTAATGTTCTGACTTCTATTGCTTTTACATAAAACTCTTCTAAATCATCTTTATTCTATTATCATTCTTTTATATCATTCCCAATTTAATAATCGTTTTTCACCTTGCAGATTGCGTATTTCTGTAACATCCTGGCTTACTTCGATAACCCCTTTATAATTGCCGAACTCATCACGCAATGCAAAATACTGAATTAAAATAAACTTGCCTTTCATCTGAATCCAAAAATCAGCTTTGTCTTTTTTACCTGTTTTAAATGCTTCAACAATTTTTTCGACAATATGAACACTTTCAGGCGGATGACAATTTTGTACCGACCTGCCGATTATGGCAGGAGAGCGTGGGAAAAGACGATCTTTGGCTTTGTTAAAAAAAACAACTTTATCGCTCTCATCAACAATGGTTATATCAACAGGTAAATGATTAAAAGCCAATAAAACCTGTTCTGCATTTAAATTTCCTGTTTCGGAAATTATATCTCCTTTCCTGTTTATGTTTTTTTCTTGATTTGATTGCTTCACTTCAGAAATTTTGGTTTTTTCGGGAGCTTCAATAAATGGAAACGGATACTCAAAACTTTGAATATGCATTTGATGCCATACTTCTTCATTAACCGTTTCGGTTGCTACCGGAAATATGATAATATTCTCTTTTTGAATCATTCGGAAAACCAAAGAAAAATATTTTCCCAAAAGTTTGTTAAAATTTTGCCATACAGAAGAGTCAGATTCAAGCATTGATATCAATTCCTTCAATGATTTTCGTATATCATCGTGCAACGACCACATTACTTTCAGAGGGCGATAACTCACCCAATGCTTTTCAAGATAAGGGAAAAGAATATTTTCTTTCTTAATATAGTGATAATCAAATACCTGAAATCTAATAAAATGGGGTAACAGTTCGCCTTTTAACTCTTTAAATTCAGACTCCTCACGTCCTTTGTAATTTTTAATTAGCTTTTTTACCTGATTCAACTTAAAAGTAAACGCATCATTCTCAAGCATAAGATAAAACAGGAAGCTTCCATCGGCAGGTCTTTTCCATTGATAACGATCCAGACTTTTAAAAAAGACATTGATGATTTTTTCTATATCACCTTTAATTTGTTCCGGCGTAATTCCCATTTGCATCTGTTTGTCCTCTAATTTCAGCATATCGTGAGGTGTGATATTTTCAATGGCATCTTTATAGGTTTCAATCAAAATTTTACCATCTTCCCCATTCATCATGCCTAATGTAAAAGCCATGAGGTCTTTCAATCGTTTTTCTGAGTTGTTTATATATTCTGACATATTCTTATGTTTTTAATTCAACGTATTTTATGTGTTGGGGGCCTGACGGTTTCGGGTATTGTGCGTTGTCTGGATCAGGGCGCTCACCTGTCCGGGGACACAAAAGCATAGTAGTTGTAAAGACCAAAGAAAGAGCACTTTGCCGGCAATAGACTATATTCGGTGTAATACTGTCGCTCATTATTCTATATCCAGGATTATCAATATGTTTTCTTTTATCTGATCAATCAAGGAAACAGGTATATCTCCGATCTTTTTTATCAAACGTTTATTATCAATGGCACGAATTTGATCAATCAAAATATCGCAATTCTGCCGCAAATTTGCCATTCCTTTCTTAAGATGTACTCTCAAGATATCAGATTCTTTCTCAATATTTTTAGTCAATGGACAAATAATGGTCGATGGATGAGGAATCTTGTTCAGTAAATTAGTCTGAACTACAAGGACAGGCCTGGTTTTCCCAGGTTCTGTCCCAATTTGAGGATTCAAATCTGCAATCCAAATTTCGAATTGTTTAATCGACATAATCAATCCTTTCGAATTCTTTAAGAATGTTTAAGGAATCCTTTTTTACTAAGCCTGATTCGGTCTTAAGTTTTTTCTCTAATATATGTCTTCTTTGGAGCCGGTTATAATAGTCAATAGCTTCATTAATATACCTATTTCTAGGGATCTTAATTCTGGAAAGTATTTTTTCTGTTTCCCCGAAAATGGAATCATCTATTTTTAAAGATACTGTTTTCATAATTTGATTGTTTAAACCACAAAGGTATATCTTTATAGTATATAAAAAAAGTATGTTTTATCCTTTCACTAATTTTTTTGCATGCGGCCTAACGTTCCTGCAATATGAAAAGTTGAGGAATGCATGTTGCGTTAATATCCACCTTTAAGCACAGTTGGTGCGGACCACTAACTTTTAAATTCCACTTCGCCTCACAATTAATTTTTTATATTGTATGTTAGACACTGGCAGTCTTTCCCTTTAGTTTCTTAAATTGGCAATCTCGATAAAATGATTACGTATTATTTTATATATCTCCTGTTATTTCAAATATAGCCCTTTCTAAAGCTTCATCAAATCCTGAAGCAATATCTTCAGCCCTGTTTTGTATTGTAATGTCCGGAGGATATCCGATACCTTCGTAACTGATTCCCCTGTAATCGCGCCAATCACCTATTGAAATGGAATATACCCAGCCATTGGGCAATTCACGGGTAACCATGTCTGAAAATGCTCCTGAGGTGGTGTCACCAATGGTAACAGCCCGTTCAAGGCGTTTAAAACCCATGGTGAGGGTTTCGGCTGCACTTATTGTAAATCGATGTGTAAGGACTACCACTTTATTCAGATACGGGTTTTTCCCCTTTGGCTCTATCCAATAGGAATAAAATGGAGAGTAATCGTTCTCACCTGGCCCAACCTTTAAACGAAACTTGTCTGCCTCATATTCTTTCTCAGTAAACCGTCCAACAATATAGACTGCTTCGTCTTCATGCCCACCGCTATTATTTCGTAAATCAATGATTATTCCATCCGTCTCTTTCAATGTTTCCAGAGCCTCATCAAGAAATTTTTCAAAATTACCTATTCCGGCAGCTACATGACTCATATATATATATCCCAAATTGTTATCAAGTTTGCCATACATCAGTCCCGATGCAAAATCGGTTTTGGATAGCAGATAATTATTCTCTATCACAGGCAAACTAAAATCCGTAAATGTAACCAGACGACCAACTATACCACTTTGGAAAAAGGGATATTCCGGATTTGTTGTAACTAAACTTACATGATTGTCATTCAAATGAACCATTAACGATTTTATTGCCAGGTAAAGGGCCTGTTCAGAATTTTCAGTAACAATGGCGGATCGATAAGCAACTGTTAATGAATCCCAGTTAATATCCTTTACACAAAAAGGGCCGTACCGCTCTTTTATATCTTTACAGAATATATCGTAGTTATTTACAGGTGTATTCTCTGCATCCGGTCCTAAAAGCATCTTATCACAAGCCGACATGCTTAGTACTTTACAGTCTTTAAATTTACCGGCACTACCAACCAGTCCGGGTTCAAGGGAAATATTGGCCATAAAAACCGATTTATCCGTAAGATTTGTATATCCCCCAAATATAGGGATACTGTTAGATGAATAAATCAGTTGCGTGGCAGACCTGTCAAACATTCTTAGTTGTGAATATCCTACCCCAAAATTTAGATATTTTCTTACCTGGACTTCTTCACTTTGTCCCAGTAGCAATACAGGATTCAGTACTAAAAATAATTCAGTTAGAATAGCTGTTAGTACTTTGTTAGGATAAGCATTTTTCCGTTTCATTAAAACACAAACAGGAATAATAAACCTGGCTTTTAGTATGATTCTGTTTTGCATAAACTAAATTTAAAGAAGATTCATTTTGGTTTCTTTTTAGTTAAGAACAACTATGTTTGAAAACCAGGTGAAAAAAATGAATTTTTTCAATCCTCTCAGTCGGTATCGGGTTACAATGGTCCCCGGGTAAAATTTGGGCGGTTGTAAAACCGACAAACTTGTCAGACCGTAGTTAGTTTGTATTTTTAACTTGTCAAACCGGTATAAGCCCCCGCCTTGATTTTACCCGATATGGTGCTTTCGCACGATCATTCTTGATATTTCTTTTAATTAAAGCTTAATATAATAGGCACACTCATAGTTTATTTCCCCTGTTAACTTCGCAAGAAAACCTTGATAAAACATCCGGATATCTCGCATGAAACATTTATGTATTAAAAGTTTATACGATACAAACCCATGGGGAAAAATCCTTGCTGATAATAAGGGGTTGTTATTATTTCGTTATCCTGCATGTAATGAAATCTCCCGGATTCATTACCATGATTTGTGAGATTTGTGATTTCAACAGCAATTTCGTGAGTAAACTTTTTAAGTTGAAGTATAAAACCAATTCTTATATCAAACCTGAAATAATTGTTTAACTGCTCACTATAGGCTTTCCCCAAATTTTCAATAGCATAGCCATATTCTCTTGATGCTTGTTCATCAATAGGATTTATCCACATTCCACCGGCATACACTAATCTTGTATTATAATTTATTAAACTGTTTTTGCCAATTTTGTGTTCATATCCGCCTAAAGCATTAAGTATAAATTTCCCGTTGTACCTGGTGTTTCTCTTAATCATGTCGGCTCCTTTATAGCTTGAGTTGAATAAAGATGTTGTGAAAAGGAAATAATAACCGTCAGCCAAAAAACGCTCAAATGTAATATCAACACCATAATTTTCACCCGTACCTTTATTGACCAGACTATCTGCCCACAAAATATCTTCACTGTATCCATAATTTAGTATCGAATGACTGCCTGGCGTTTCCAAAACCGGCACATCATATAACCATTGGTAGTAGGTTTCAACTTTCAGGTGTAAGTTTGGATTAAAAGAATAATTATGCCCAATAACATATTGATGACTTTTGGTAAAATCAAGGTATTCATTCGTTCCTTTTAAAAGGCTGTCCTGGATAAAGTAATTAAAAGGGGACTGTACCTGGCAATGTTTGCCGTAAGCGAGCCCTATTTCCCCTTTACTATTATATTTATATTTTAATCCTAACCTTGGTTCAATGCTATAGGTGTTGTTTAAGAAGAAATGCAGATAATGTATTCCTGTATTCAAAATGAGCTTTTCGGAGAATTTATGTTGATAGTCTGAAAATCCGTTTATTGTGAAGAGTTTATTCTCATTAAACGACATCGTTTTATTAACCTTGACATTTACTTTTTCTACGCTGTCAATGAATAGGTTATGTTGATATAGTGAGGCGCTAATATCGGTACGTTCAACACGCATACCGAATTTTATCGTATTCCGTTTATTTATTTTGCCTGATAGCTTAACTGAATAATTATAATTTATTTGCCTGTCCTCATAAATACATAATTTCCCTAAAGATATTTCATTTTGTACATATTCTGATTCTCCTTTGGGATTTCTGAAAGAGACTGCAAACAGGTTTGTGATTTGAAACTTGTCACTTATAAAATGCGTATTTTTTATTCCGGAAAAACAGGTTCTTGAACCGTCTGTGTCTATAAAATCTATCAATTCTTCGGAATTCTGCAGATATTGTGGACCGGAAAATTCTATGTAACTGCTCCCGCCAAAACCAAATACTGAAAGGTTTCCTTTTCTATAGGGGATGTTAATTTTGTAATTAAAATCCTGATAATGGGGTAACTCATCAATCCATAGGAAATCGTCTACCAAACCCAGCATGGAATAACGGTAGTTAAACAGGAAGGATGACTTATCATTTAATTTTAAGGGGCCCTCAGCCCCTAATTCAAACCCGTTGAATCCTAACTGGCCCATAAACTCATATTTATTGTAATTTCCATTTCTCATCCGCAAGTCAAAAACCCCTGAATAACCGTTTCCATATTCGGCCGGGAAGGCCCCTGTAAAAAAGTCACTTCTCGATAGCGTATTGTTGTTTAAAATACTTACCGGACCACCGGTTGCCCCCAGTGCATCGAAATGGTTTGGACTGGGAATCGGAATGCCATCCAGTTGCCAAATTAAAGCAGATGGTGAGTTTCCCCTTACCACGATATCGTTTCTTTCATCTCCGGCCATTACCACACCTGCGTAATTTGTTGCCATACGGGACGGATCGCCCCAACTGCCGGCAAATTTTTCTGTTTCTTCAATGGTAAAGGATCGCGCCCCCACAGTAGCCATTTCGTTCATGGCATCTGCTTTTCTATTGTAAGCGCTGATTTTTACTTCCTCGATTTTTCCGACTGATTCTTCTAACTCTACATCCAATATATTTTCCCTGGCGCTTAAAATTAAAAGATTGTTTATTGACACAGTTTTATAACCGACATAACTAACCGTTAATGACTGTCTCCCAATAGGGACATTTAGAAGTTCATAATATCCGGCGGTATCTGTTACCGCTCCTATAAACGGATTTGAATTTTTTACAATAACCGTGGCTCCGATCAGTGGCATTTTTATGTCTTTGTCAATAATGCGGCCCCGAATGTTTTGTGTGCGGTTTAGATTACCTGTTGCCTTATATATAACAATATGATTATTAACAATTTTATATTGGATACCCTCCTCCAGGATATTTTCCAGCACGTTTTTTAAAGACTCGTTTTTAAAGGAAATGGTTTTGCTTTTCTTATTTGTAAATATCTCGGGATCATATGAAAAATACACACCATAATTTTCTGATATTGTTTCCAGGATTACAACTGCATCTTGCTCAATAATATCTATTGTTATTTTTTTTTCTAAGATGTTTTCCTGTGAAAAAACATAAGAAGAGCTCATAAAAAATAAGAAAAAATATATCAGTTTTAACTTGTTCATTGTAAATTATTCGAATTTTAAATGAATTAGTAAATAATTGAAATACAGATTTATACAAGAAAGGATTTCTGTCTGATTTATTCCTTACTTCATAACTATTTCATAACTATTTGTATTTAGGGTATTGATTTGTACATCCAGCGTCGATTCAAGGATTTGAAATATACCTTCCAGTGTTTGATTATGATAAATGGCACTTACTTTTCGGTTTTTAATTTTGTCATCAACACTTATGTGTATGAAGTAAACCTTCTCAATTTCCTCAGCTAAATCAACCAGTAAGGTATTTTTAAAAATTAAATGCTTTGTTTTCCATGCCGCCTGATTTGAATATGGTTTTTCAAGGATACTATAATGCATGGTATTCTTATTGAGCCGGCATTCTTCTCCTTTATTCAAAATAACCGGCCTCATACCAGATTTCATATTTGTACCAAACTCGACAGTCCCATCAGTTACAGTAACAATAGTACTTCCCTGCTTGTTGTAATTATCGATATTGAACTCTGTTCCAAGTACTTTTACATAATTATTGTTCATATTTACAATAAAAGGTACTAAGGAATCATGCGCTATTTTGAAATATGCCTCACCCTCTAGTTTTACTGATCTGTTTTTATCAAATTTCCTGGCATACCAAATTTTCGAATTTTCATTCATTGTTATCTC
Source organism: Bacteroidales bacterium (assembly GCA_016934055.1). Classification (GTDB taxonomy): domain Bacteria; phylum Bacteroidota; class Bacteroidia; order Bacteroidales; family UBA10428; genus UBA5072. The sequence goes on from JAFGTR010000193.1 coordinate 35,816, forward strand.
CGAACCATCTTCAAGGATTTTTACAATTCTTTCCTTTTCCTTGGTTTCAACAACAATGTGATCTGAGTTTCTTACCCATTGTCTTACTATCAAGGATAAACCAATTACTAACAGTATTGAGGCAGCCACTTGCCAAATTTGTTTTAATCTAAATACTTTAGGTAACTTTTCTGTTCCCTTTATTTTATTTAGCGCAAGTTCTACATCAATTTTCTGGGCATTTTGAAAGCTCTTTTTATTCTTAAAAACATGAACAAAAGAGTCATAGAGATATTGGTGTTTTGCATTTTCCTTTAGCCAGCTTTCAAATTTCTGTTTTTCTTCTTCAGCAAAACTTCCGGAATAATAGCCAACAAAATTGTCCCAGTCGATATGTTCAAAATTATTTTTCATAGTCGTCTATTAGTAGAGTATACTTTTTCGTGTTTTACCCTGAAAGGATTACGAAAAAAAAAGGCAGAATTAATATAACAAGAATAATATCAGGGCTTTAAGATATGAATTATAAACCAACTTGAGCTTTTTAAGCGCGTGGCTAATATGAGTTTCAATCGTTTTTTCAGATAGGTTCAGCAGCCCGGCAATTTCTTTGTTTTTTTTATTATCGAAGCGGCTGAGCATGAATACTTCACGACATTTCCGGGGAAGCCCATCAATAGTATTAAAAATTTCCGTTTCCAACTCCATCTCCTCCAGTTTGTCGGATGGCAGGCTATTTGTATCTTTTTGATCAAACGGAATATCATCTATGGAATCATGATGGATTTTCTTTTTGTTATAATCGCTGCATTTATAAAACAGAGCACCATATAAATACCTGTCAATACTGGTTGTAAGTTTTATTTCTTTCCCGCGTTTATAAATATCCGCAAAAAGTTCCTGGACGATATCTTCGGCATGGTGTATATCCCCAGTTTTGCTTCCTGCAACAAAACAAAGAGGTTTGTAATACTTCCTGAACAAGTTGTCAAATGAAGCATTGTCGCCTTGTTGCCAATGTTCAAACCATATTTGTTCTTCTTTTTTCAGTTTTAATTTGTAATGTTGAAAATATAATATCTTAACCCAAAATTATATTCCAAACTCTTTTAAACAATCCATAGTAATTTATAGCAATTTGCCTAACGTTTTCGGGTATGGTTCGTTGCCGGGTTCGGAGTGCTCACTTGTCAGGGTGCAAGAGAGGAAATTAGAAGAATTGACATTCGCAAGAGCATCAAGCCGACAATGGACTATACCCGCTGTTGGCAACAGGCTTTATTGTTTAACTAACTTAAAAATATCAATATTTTTATTGCTTACAACTTTGATAATATAAGAACCTGATTTCATTATAGACAAATCTAAGTTAGTTATCAGATCAAGTATTTTCCTTTTATTTATTAAAACACCATTGATATCGTAAATGAATATTTCGCCATTATTAATACTTTGTTTGGTTTCAATTATTACATTATTGATCACTGGATTTGGAAATAGATTTACCATTGTTTCTTTCTTGCCTGTAATATTGGTACTTATGCCACCGTTGGTAGTTTTCAGAATAGTTCCATTTGCACCGGCTGCATAACCAGTAAGAGAATCGATAAAAAACACAGATCCTAGGCTGTTTTCAACATTTGAATTTAAACTCATCCAACTATTTCCTGCATCTGTTGTTTTAAAAATTGATCCATAATTACCAACAATGTAACCTATTTTATTATTTACAAAATAAACCGAATATAACCTTGCATCTGGACTAAAAGCGACGTCCATAGACCATTCTAAACCACCATTTATTGTTTTATATACACATCCTTTTTCAAAACCTTGAGCAAACCCACCTCCAGTTGCATACCCTGTATCCTGGTTTATGAAAAAAATATCATCAATATATACAGGGAAACCAGTATGATTTGTTTCAAGCCAATTCTCACCCCCGTCAGTGCTTTTAAATATCCAGCCATAATCAGCTCCGATAAACAGATTTTTTGAGCCTGTAGCCCAAAAACTACAAGCACTGGCCATTATACTTTTTTGTTTGATCCAGTTTTCTCCCTTATCCGTTGTCTTAAGCATGTATCCTGCTCCGCCAACAAAACCAGTATCCTTTTCAGGAAAATGTATGTCAAATAAATAGGCATTTATGGAGGTATCCTGGATAAACCAACTTTCACCACCATTTGTTGTTTTTAACAATTCGTGACTGCTAGTAGAGAAACCAGTTATTGAATCTATAAAATACACAGAGTATAAATCATTAATCGTGTTTGAATTCTGAGAGCGCCAATGATTTCCTCCATCCAAAGTTTTTAAAATAACCCCGTCCCAACCAACTACGAATCCGATATTAGCGTTAATAAAGTATACGCTCGTTAAATATGAATCTGTGGTTGATTCTTGCTTAATCCAACCTTGTGAATTTGCATTTAAAATCACAAAAAGAATCAATTCAAATAATAAAAAGAATCTTTTCATAGGTTCCTATTTGGTTTAAGTTTAAACTGTCTTGTCCTAAAATATGGACAGTGGCGGTTTGCGGGCTTCGTCATTATCAACTGTTACAAACCTTAATGCGGGGCAGTATGCTTCAAATTACCATAGCCCCCGTCATTGTCTATATTGAATGTTAGCGGTAGTGCTTATTTGTTCAGCGTTTTTATTTCGTTTGTAATATATTCCGGCAATTCCTGTAAATCCTTTTTAAGATAAATCATATCAACAAGTTGTATGTCGCCCTCGAAAATAGGGTGGTCGTAATTGTCTGTAAAAA
>JAFGTR010000194.1 GCA_016934055.1 Bacteroidales bacterium
AGACCAGCAGACCAGCAGACCAGCAGACCAGCAGACCAGCAGACCAGAAGACCAGCAGACCAGCCGACCAGGCGACAGGCCGACAATCATAACACAATAAGCTACAGGTTATAAAACGACTACTCTCTGCCTGATGACAAATTTATCAGTCTCCAGTTGTACAAACAATATGTTCCCTGGAGATGAAAAAGGCGTAATATCAAGATTTAATTCATGATTTCCCTGCTCCTGAATTGTATTAACAGGTTGCCCCAGTAAACGCCCTTCATCTGAAAACAGACGAATGGTAACAGGCATCCTGTGTTCCAGACTGTATCTGATGTTAATATTCCCTTGAGCAGGGCTCGGAAAAACCAGCAGATCGTTTTTATATGTGGTAGATTTCTGCAATGCTGTAAAGCCTTCAATAGCTGTTATTATTATTGTGTCGGTCACACTGTTGGCCAGGCTATCGTTAACGGTCAGTGTTATCCTGTATTCTCCTTCAGCATCCGGGATAAAATAAGCATCCGGAGCTCTTGATTTTCTTATCAATGCAGTACTTCCTGCAGGCTTCAAAACCATTTCCCATTCATATGTCAATGTATCGTTGTCATCATCATAACTGCCGTTGCCGTCAAGCTGGACCTTTTTAGTGGTTGCTACTGCAGTATCTGCACCGGCAACGGCTACAGGAATTGCATTGGTGGCAACAGCATGTATCAGCAAGTGCTGGATAACACTTTGCTGCCCCCCCCCCTGTAACCACAAGTCCGATTTTATAATATCCCGCTTCATCAGGGGTGAAAAAAGTAACGGACAGAGTATCATCGGCAATATTTGCTGTGCTCGCAGCAGGAAATTCTTCAACAGACCACTTATATTCCGTTATGGTATCTCCATCAGGATCGTTACTCGAACTGCCATCCAGTGTCACGGCATTGCCGGTAAGTGTTTTCACCGGTGTTCCGGGTACTGCTATAGGAGGAGCTGATGTTATGTTGCCGGCTTTGTAAACCGACATCAGCGGGAAAAAATGCCCGTTACTTTGCGGATCATTTTCAGTCAGAATTTTTATATGCAAAGTATGATCGCCATCAGGTAAATCCTCAGCCACCAATTCAAAACATGGCTTGGTTCCCCATGTCTCTGTGAAAAAGGCATCAATGACTTTATGCGGACCATCATCCACCCAGGCTTCAATTCTTCCCCTCTCTGTTGAAAAAACTTTCGTGTATTGAATGGCAACGGCATTACCATCAAGAGTGAAAGCCAGCTCCGATCCGGGGATGTCAGAAGTCCACTGATAAAGACCTGTTTCCCAGCCTGTATTAACATCCGGTATCAGAGTAGTGGGTGTAAAAGTATAGGTAGTGGCATAGACATCTGTCATCAAAGGCGGGGGCAATGTCAGGTTAATTTCCGGCAGTGCCTCATCTGCAGGTAAATGATGTAATATACTGTCCAGAACCTCTGTAATAAAATCAGCGATATATTGCATCCCCAGATCATTAGGATGAACCCCCGGATTATCAAAATATACATCCCTTAATGTAAGCCCGTCAGCAGTGAGGGCCGGTCCGATGAGATCAACCTGGCTTACCCAGGGTATTTCATAATAATCCGCAACCACTTTGTGATCAGCCTGTGCAGTTCCGCCATCTTCCATCTTCAGCAGCAGCAACATAACCCCTGTTTTGCTTGTATCTCCCAGCAACTGGCGTACAATACCTTCCATCATCTTCTTAACATAATCGCTGTCAAGCCCGGCATCATTAACAGCAAATTCCACCACTACAAAATCAGGGTCTTTTTCAATAACATCTTTTTTAACCCTGAAAGTGCCTATATCAGAACCCGTGGCGCCAATACCTGCATTTACCAGCGTAACCTCTGAAGAAGGAAAATTGGCCTGCCACCAGCCGGCCACCAGGTTCGCCCATCTTTTATCTTCTGTTGAAGCCGCATGACCGTTTGTAATTGATCCTCCGATAACAGCCACTGTTACAGGCTCTCCCCTGCGGGCTTTAGCCATAGCATGATAAATGCGCGTGGTGTCAAAAGACGGTGCCTGTGACCAGGCATCAATCATAAAGCCGGTCATAAAACACAATGCCAGTAAAAACCCACCCGGGTATTTGATTCTTGTACTAAAGATTCCTGATTTCATAATTATCGCTGATTAAATATGGTTAATACTTTGAATATACAATAATAAGCTAATCCACAGCAAATAACGGGTATCAATAAGCTATATTTTTTTAAACCCGCCCCAAAAGGGTATGAAATACACCCTGTCAGGTTTACTATCATTTTTGAAATTACAGTCTCTCTGATTTGACATTCCGAAATTATATTATAACATCATTCAAACCAGTACTAAATAATCATACATTTGTATTATTTTATCAAAATTTTAATGCACAGTGAAGAACATATACAATCGTCAGATCACACCGCTTTCAGAAAACGATTGTTTTGCCGTCTTTGACAGGTGCAAAAGCAGATTTGATTTTCCCGTCCATTTTCATCCCGAGTATGAATTGAATTTTATTTATCGTGCCAAAGGGGCAAAACGCATTATCGGTGATCATATTGCCACCATTGATAATTATGAACTTGTGCTGATTGGTCCGAACCTTATACACTGCTGGGAGCAGGGCCTCTGTATCCGGGATGATATAAGGGAAATTACCATACTGTTTCATCGCGACATCTTTCATGAGAGTATTCTTAATCGTGAAGCCATGCATAAATTCAGAAATATGCTGAAACAATCGCAACGCGGAATATTATTCTCTTATGAAACTGCAAAAAAAATGCACAAAAAGCTTGAAGGCCTTACACAAAAAAAAGGATATGAGGCTTTTCCCTCCTTCCTGGCTGTTTTATTTGAGCTTTCAGTTTCGGATAATATGAAAGTCCTGTCAGGCATACTGCCCACACATAATGCCTTTTACTTAAACGAAAAGTTAAAACTGGTACATGATTATGTTTTCGGGCATTATCGTGAAAAAATAAAGATCAATGACCTCGCGGCAAAGCTAAACACCACCGTTGTATCATTGAACCGTTTTATGAAACAACAGACAGGGAGGACATTTACGGCTTTTCTCAACGACCATCGTATCAGTCACGCCAGCCGTTTGTTAATTGAAACGCAAAAGAGCATTTCGGAAATTGTCGCTGAAAGCGGTTTTTACAACCAGGCAAATTTCAATCGTATATTCAAGCAAAAACGTGGTTGTTCCCCCACCCAATTCAGAAAAAATTACGCCGGTGTAAAAACGGTTTTCAACACATAAATTCTGTACAAGAATCAATAGGAGAAAAAATCAAAGCTGTAAAAATGTCAGGTGACCGGAGATCACCTGACATTTTTACAACACTTTTATTCAAGTCCAAAAGCGTAATACATTTCACCGGGATAATTTTCATATACTCCACTTATCATGGCGCCGCCTTTTACATCTTCGAGTTCTTTCTTCATCTGTTCTACCGTTGTGACCTTTTTATTATTCACCCCTGTTATTATAAAACCTTCTTTCATGGTAGTCTGGTTTTTCAGGATCCCGTTCCTGAGATCTTTAACCCTTACGCCGCCTTCAATTCCGAGTTTCCGGGCTGTTTTCTCATCCAGTGTTTCAAATGAAGCACCGAGTATATCAAGAACACCCTGCTCACTCCGTTCGGTTACTTTCTTTTCTCCTTTCAGGTTAGCCAGGATCACATCGAAAGTCAATTCTTTTCCATTTCTGTCAACCTTTACGGATATCTCATCACCGGGATGATGCCGTCCTATCTGTTCCAGCACATCAGCAGTTCTCTTAACCTGCTTACCTTCAATACCTGTAATAACATCGCCTTTCTTAATGCCTGCATTGGATGCAGCTCCTTTTTCTACCAAACTGTCGACATAGGCACCGACATAAGCTTTCAGGTTATTCTTTTCTGCAAAATTGCCGTCGATATCGCGTATAATAACGCCCAGATATGCCCTTTGTACCATACCGTATTTCATAATGTCAGTTATAACCTTATTGACGATGTTGGCAGGAATAGCAAAACCGTATCCGGCATAGGTTCCTGTAGGACTTGCAATGGCTGTGTTGATACCGATCAGCTCACCTTTAAGGTTTACCAGGGCACCTCCGCTGTTCCCAGGATTAATAGCGGCATCGGTTTGTATAAAAGCTTCAATAGCTGACTTGTCATTAATGATATTGATATTTCTTCCCTTGGCGCTGACGATACCGGCAGTGACCGTTGAATTCAGGTTAAACGGATTCCCGACCGCCAGGACCCATTCACCCACTTCAACCTCATCGGAATTTCCGACAGGAATGCTTTTCAACCCGTCTTTCTTGATCTGCAGTAACGCCAGGTCTGTTGAAGGATCGCTGCCAATCACCTTAGCCTTGTAGATTTCGTTATCGGGCAGAGAAACCTCTATTTCATCAGCGCCCTCAATAACATGGTTATTGGTTATGATATAACCGTTTGAATTAATGATCACCCCTGATCCCGAGCCGCTTTGAATCAAGGGTTGATCATTTTCTTTGTAGTTCTTTGGTATCGCAGGCTGATCAAAAAAGAATCTGAAGAAATCATCGCTGAAAGGATCGGACGGAAACTGCGGAAAATAATAGCCCTGGTTACGAACCGCTACTTTTTTTGATGTTCTGACATGAACTACAGCATCCATGACCTGTTTTGAGACATCCGTAAATTCCAGCGGGACAATCTCACCATCTTCTTTTACCGAATAAACAACATTACGGGCCGGAATGACATTGTCAGAGTGAAAAAACGGCCTGTCGGCTTTCCTGTTAAAACCTGCTGCCATAAACACACTTAATGTAATCGCACTGCCCACGATTGAAGCAATTATCAAATGACTATACTTTTTCATATAAAACACCTCCGAAATATTTTTAATTAAACAATTCTGAATCCTGATTTCACACAAGATCGTACACACATAATATGGTTAATCAAAAATAATACCGGCATCTCACATTGTGATAAACACAAGTGTTAAAGAATATTAAAGGAATGTTAAGAATTGTAAAAATGAAGAACTACTTCGTATTATTCAGGACTGACAACAAATGAAATCGTACAGGATTCCGGAACAAAAGTGCTAAAAATATCCTAAGCCCCGGTATTGTTATTACAAATAAACTGATTCCTGTAAATGGCGATGTTGTTGTCCGGGTTTTTGTATAATGAAAATCCAAAATCAATCAGATGAAATAGCTCTCATTCATCAATATTCTGGAAGCCACTTTATTATGCAGGTAATCAGCAATCTCAATTGTCACTGCCCGCGCCTCACTTATTGTTTCCTCTATGGTTTTTGGTCCGGTCACCGTTCCAATGGCAAAAACGCCCGGTGCAGTGGTTTTACCTGGAGCCAATTGATTATCAATCTGTTTTACAAAACCATCTGCATCATTTTCCACATCAAGATCATTCAGTATTCTGGCAATGCCTTGTGATGGCTGAATGCCCACCAGCAATACAAGCATGTCGAGATTCATCTTCAGGGATTCGCCCATCAGTGTATTCTCAATTTTTATCATCACCGTGTTGTGGCTGTTTTCAAAAGCTTCTGATAGCCTGCCATGAATAAATTGAATATGATGTTTCTCCTGGGCTTCTTTATACAGTTTTTCATAATGCCGGCCAAACAGGCACAGATTCATATAGAACATATAGATCTCACTGTCCGGAATCATTTCCTTTAATCCGATAGCCTGGTTAACACCGGTAATACAACATAGTTTTGAGCAATAAGGATTCTGGATTTTTTCATAGTGTGATCCTTCACAATGAATGAAGCCGATTTTTTTTGGTGTCTTTCCCTGTGCTGTTCTTATTGATCCTTCATTGAATATTCGTTCGAGGTCAACAGATGTTATCACGTTATCATATATACCATACCCGTATTCTTTCTTCTTACTGGCATCGAAGATATCAAAACCGGTTGCCAATAAAACGGCATGGGCAGTAATCATGCGATTATTGTTCAGCACAAGAGCGAATCCGTCGTCATTTTTTTCAATACTTTCAACCCGTGCATTCAATAGTATATTAACACCCAGTTTAACCTGTTTGTTAAGAATGTCAAGCACTTCAGCGGCAGACCTTCGGGCAGGGAAAAGGGTATGCCACTGCAACAGTTTACCGCCAAGTTTGTCCTTACCTTCAATCAGGGTCACCGAAAAACCCATCCTTGACAACCTGGCAGCAGCCTCCATTCCGGCTAAGCCTCCTCCAATGATTGCAATACTTTTCATGATTTTTACTTCTTATTATTCAAATTCACTATGCTGTATTTTTAATCTTCAAGACGTTCAGTACTGCTGGTTTACTTATTTCCTCACAGTTCATCCAAAATCATTTTTCACCCTGATTAAAGCCCGGTGTCATTTCTGACCTGCTTCTGCATTTTATGTGTACACCCTCCTGATTTCAGAACCGGAAAATAGCATGCAAAAATCCGTGAAAGAAAAACAGCAATGCATCAGGCAAAACCATACAATCATATTTCTTTGATTATTATGGGCTGATAAGTATTACCGCAATACCAAATTTACCGCACTGATGACTGAAACGGTATCGGATATTTTACCAAAAATGAATAGGTATTTTTGCCTAATTGCAATAGAGCCAAGAAGCAAGAAGCAAGAACAAAGATCAAAGAACAAAGAAGACTACAAACTTTGCGACTTCCAGCCTAACAGCCTTCTTGACCAGAAGACCAGAAGACCA
>JAFGTR010000061.1 GCA_016934055.1 Bacteroidales bacterium
ACCATGTCTAACGTCATCAATGCAAGCGAAAGCGAATCGAAATCCCTGTCATAGGTCTGGATCTTTTTAAGATTATTCAGTACTTCGTTTGCATTCAATATGATCCTGTAATAACCTGAAGGGTCATTATAATAATTATCAATATCAATATTGTGATTGTTGATATTTTTTAAATCCAGTTCAAAATTCTCGGTCACAGTCATTAAGTCCGAACGTAAATCATTCATTATGATTAAATTCGGTAAAACCTCCTGTAATAAGGAATAGGCCCCGGTCGTTGATGTGTAGGCATCAATACCTGTTTTATAGTGTTGATCAGAAGTTATTTTATCACCGGGTACCTCATGTAAGAAATTATCGCAGGATGATATTATTGCTGCAATGAATAAGATTCCTGAAGCGATTTGAAAAATTCCGTATTTATGTTTTTTCATATTAAACAATGTTAAAATTATAATTCAAAGTGTATTCCTAAAATAATGGACTTTCCGAAGGGTATTTTTCCAAAATCCACCCCTGTGTACATGATATTGTTGTTATAATAAAACTCAGGATCATATCCGGAATATTGAGTGAACGTAATCAGATTTGAACCGGTAAGATAGACTTTCATTTTCTTAAAGAACCTGTTGTTTGCCGGAAAATCATAGGACAGGGTAACATGCTTTAATCGTATATAAGATCCGTTTTCAATCCACCTGTCAGAAAAGACATTATTCCCGGATGGATCACCGTAGGCAATACGGGGTGATCTGGTTGCCAGGACATCTTTATGCTGGTTGTAAAAATTATCGGATGAATTAATTTTCATCGCCACATAATTATAAATTTTATTACCCGCAGCATAACTGATGTCAGCTGAAGCTTTAAGCCTGCCTTTTGTAAAGGATGTGAACAATGTCCCGTAAACCAATGGCAGGGGACTGCCAATAGTTTTTAAATCTTTCTCATCAATCATTCCATCCTGATTTTGGTCCTTATATCTTACATCACCGGCTTGCATAATCGTACCTTTTGGACCAATAATTGAATTGGCCTCCTCGACGGAGGTGTAAACGCCATCTGTTTCATAACCATAGAAAGCATACAATGGTCCTCCGACTTCGGTAACAAGGGTTGCAACGGTGTTATTTTGTTGATCTTCAATTTGGGTTAAAATAATATTTGGCTCATCTTCAGCTAAATCCTGATCAATAGCTGTTACTTTATTGATCATAGAAGCTGCTGTGAAACCAAGAGTCCACAACGACTTTCCGGTTTTAAACCGATAATCAGTAGTCAGTTCAGCTCCCAGGTTTGCCATTTTTCCGGAATTATCATAGATATCAGGAAATCCGTAGGCTGAAGATATTTTTTGTCTGATTATCAGATTATTAACTGTTTCATAAAACAAGTCAATGCTGGTATTGAACTTTTGGCCGGATGTAGACAAATCAAAACCAAGATTTATGGTTGATTTTTTCTCAACTTCCATGTTTTCATTAGGAATGGACTCAAGTACGATTACACCAATATCGGTAATCCTTTTGCCAACATAATACAACCTTGAATAGTCGTAAATATCGTTAAAAATATTGCCACTGGTTCCATAAGACATTCTTACCTTCAGCTCGTCATATCGTGATAACATACTCACATTCCCTGACGCGAGGTTCCATGCACCGGCAACCGAATAGTACAAATTATACCGGTCATTATCATTAATGACTGAATTGCCATCCAATGTAACAGATGCATTTAGATAAATCTTATCCAAAAAATTAAAATCGGCAATGGTATAGAAAGAAACAAAATTTAATGACCTGGAGCTACCGGTTGTCATTCTCAGGAATTGATCTTCAGCTCCGCTTCCTAACGTTGTAAAATCGTCGGTGGGAGAGTTTAAATCATAACCCATATCATATTCATAAACACTTCTCATGATCCGGTTACCCAATCTTAAATCAAGAGAGGAACGCTCATTCAGGTCAGCAGCGTAACAGATCATAAAATTATTCTGCAGCGAACTGAATTTTGTAACCAGGGCATTCATACTGTTTTTCGCCGAGTCTATTTCAACCAATCCCTTATCGGGCGTAAAAAGATTATCCCTGGAATTGTTATAGGTTAAATTAAAATTTGTTGAAGCTGACAATTTATTTGAAAAATTATAACTGGCCTTTCCTGATGCCATAAATTGGTAATTCTTATTCTGTGCTTTGTAATTATGAGTAATGGCCAACGGATTGCTAACGTCAAATGCTCCGACATCGTTAAGATATTGATCGTTTGTTGTTCCTATAACTGAGTAAGGCCTTGTTATAGGTGGTTTTAAGTTCGCTGCAAGAATGGGATTTGTAATATCACTGGCTCCTTGTTCCATTAAATAACTATCAGAAGTAGAAATCTTTACGTTAGGAATGAAAGAAAATCTTTTTGTTATATTGATTTTAGAATTGATACTTAGGTTAAACCGGGAATAACTGGTATTTTCGATAATACCTTTGTGCTTAAGATACCCGACGGACATGTTCAGGTTACCGACATTATCCCCTCCTTTCAAAAACAGGTGGTACTTGGATAATAATCCGGAAGTGAATATTTCATCCTGCCAGTTTGTGTTATTCGAATATAAACCTTCAGGATCATTACCGCTTGTTAAAAACGGAAACCTGGCATTGATTTCATCCTGGGATAGTGCTGATGTAGCAATCTGTTGGCTTAAGTAATTATTAAATTGCTCAGCATTCATCAGCGACATTTTGTTGGAAGATGGTGAGGTGAATCCCTGGTAAACATGAACTCTGATAGCAGAACTGGTTTCCTTTTTTTCCTCCGTATTGATTATAATTACACCGTTAGCGCCCATCGATCCCAGATACGACTGGGCATCTTTCAGGATGGTTATATTTTCAATATCATCTAAATCAACCATCTCTAATGGATTATGCACAAAACCATCAATCGGGCTTTCCTTTGGATAATGAATTTCGTGCAGGACACCGTCAATAATAACAATCGGGTCATTCCTGCCTGAAAGGGTAGACGGACCGCGGATGGAAAACACGGACAAAGCGCCCGGCATCCCCGAAAGGGTATTTACTTTAACACCGGCGGCTTTCCCCTGGATGACCCGTGCAAATGTAGTCTCGGATGTGTTTTGAACCTCTGATTTTGAAAAATATTCGAACGGTATTGGAATTTCCTTTGCTTTTTTATCAGCATAGGATGTAACTACCAAATCATCCTTACTTTTATAATCAATGGGTATGATTTTAATATCAAGGTCTTCCCGGCCGGTTAAATATAATTCTTTACCCACAAAATCGGGATGTTTTGCAATAATTAAGGCATTGGTGTTAATATCAGACAGCTGAAATTTACCGTTTTCATCGGTAGTAACACTTACGGATGTCCCTGAAATGGAAATCAATACCTGGCTGACAGGTTCACCTGAAACAGCATTGGTAATCGTACCTGTAATGTTGATATCAGATTGCTCCTGGGAAAATAACAGTATATGTATCGATGTAAAGACCAGTATGAGCAAATATCTCATAACAACAGGATTAAATTTTATTTTTTTTGGCATAATTTCTTTGCGTTAAAGGTAAGGTGGAATTAACCGTTTATCTTGTTAATTATTCTATAATAGGCACAAATTCAAGGTAATCCCACATGACTATCCCGGGGGTTATTGTTTTAAGCCTGAATTTATGTTCTGTAGTCGTTTCCCAGTCTACATCGAAGATCGGGAAATCAAAATAACCAAAGTCATCATTCAGCACAATAACATCCTCTTTCCTTACACCATCTACATATACGGCTATATTGGCCCTGTTCCCGCCTTTTTTAAACCGGGATACAATATGGTACTTGCCTTTCTTTATTTTCGGTATGGCAGCTTCCACTTCCCAATAACCTTCGGCCATAACAATACAGTCATTATAGGAGCAGGGTTCACCGGGTTTATAGTAATATTGCAGATATGGCGCTGTTTTCCATTTTATTTTTTCAAATGAATTTTCCGGATCCAGAAAATTTCTCATTTCACTGCGGAAACAATCCAATGCCATGATATCCGGGAACTCTGTCATTTCAATATGAATGGTTTCGGGTGGAAGCATTGTTTCTTCCAGGATTGTGTTAACGGTATGTATAGCACCATTCTTGGCAGGAATATTGGAGTATTTTACTATTATTTCAGTATATTCCTGTGTTTCTGAATTAAGGTTTATTTTAAATACTAAACCATCGCTGATAATATTCACCAGGCTTTCTCTTGAAATGGTGGGATAAGTATCATCTAAAATAGTTGACGTATAGTACGTTCCTTCCAGGCAATGGTAGTCCATATACCGGTAAAAACCATTGTTTACATCAGTCAGCTCTCCGATTTCATCATCAAACCTTTCAATCAGTTCATCAATGTTGGTAATGCCTTCCTGGTTATATACTGAATCAGGAACGGCTAATATGGTATACCTTGCCCTGACGTTTACTTTCCCATAGGGAACATTAACCTGTTGTAAGGTATCAATGATTCCTGTACGTTTTAAACCTTCAACAAATATTTGAAAAGATCCGTTTTCCTCGAGAATTTCAGCACAGGTTTTATTTACGATATCAATTACCCTGTTAATCCTGTGTATTATACCGTTTGCTGTTTCCTCATTCTCATCGGTTATAAAAGATTCTTTATTAATGATAAGATATCCCTGCCCGTCTACAAAATCGACATCTGCAATCAGGAAATCACCAAGCCCGTTGGTTTGAGGAATGCTGCCGGGAGGAATATCCCCGGTTTTATAAATTCCTGGAATTACATGGTTCAGCACAACATTTCTCCAATATACAGAATCGCTGTACTCTTCTATCGAATTTATCTCCAATTTGTCATAATAGGCAAACATGGCATCATTATCGGGCAAAAACAATGTGTAAGGTCCCCTGGTACTTAGCAAACTGCTCATGTTACCAATATCCATGGCCTTTTTGAATTCAGAATATATGGAATCTCTTGCCGTTATATATTCTGTTATTTGCTGCTCGGTTGATCTGTTCTTCCATATCTGAATCTCTTTTTCTTCACAGCCTGACATAATAAGCAGCAATATTGCAATAACATAAATTGCCTTATTCATAGCTCTGCTTTTAATATATAAAAATTCTTTCATGGCATTTCCGTTTTATCGGTCGTAATAGGGATTTTGATTTAATTTATCATTGTACTTGATATCATCTTCCGGAATGGGAAGGTAGAAACCATTGGGATCCAATATCCTTCCCCGTAAAATCGGTCTTTTTTCCTCACTGGCCTTACTTAAAAGAATATTGATGACCAGTGTTTTATTTTCAAACATGTTCCTTTTGGCAAACCTTAACAGGTCGAACCATCTCTTGCCCTCAAAGGCAAATTCGCGTGCGCGCTCATCAAGGATTGCAGCTCTGAATGCCGATATGGATTGATCGATAAAGACAGCAGGACTTTCTGCCCTTAATGCAACTTCATTGATAAGTTCCTGCGATTCGGAAAACCTGTTCAGTTCAGCCAGGGCTTCAGCTTTCATCAACAATA
Organism: Bacteroidales bacterium; assembly: GCA_016934055.1. Taxonomy (GTDB): domain Bacteria; phylum Bacteroidota; class Bacteroidia; order Bacteroidales; family UBA10428; genus UBA5072. The sequence continues at coordinate 5,558 of JAFGTR010000061.1, forward strand.
TTTCAGCGTATCTGTAATAGATGAAATTGGCATCTTTTTGACTATAGTCGCGTCTTAACCCGGTTTCTTCATTATCGATTAGCGTATATTTCGATATCGGTCCGTATCTTTCATTGACAACACGTACATCGCTTGCTGAAAACAATTCTTCCAAAACCCAATCGTATAGGGTGGCCCTTAAACCGCCTACGATTGGCAGGAGCACGTCATATATGGGATTTGTTTCCTTGTTGGCTTCGCTGTATTGTACTTCGAAAATGCTTTCTTTTGAATTCCCCGGCACATATATTTTAAACCAGTCTGTTTCATTTTCAAGCGAATATAAATTTGAACCGATAACCTTGTCGCAATATTCTATACATTTCTGATAATCTTCTTTCCACAGGTATACATCGGCCAGCAAGGTCTGAATCGCGTATTTATTGGCCCTGCCTTTAAAAAGTGTCAGGTCAGACATAAACTGAGCCGTATTTTCATCGGTGTTCTCCTTTGATAACGCGATGGTTTCGGCATATTCCAGGTCATTGATGATCTGGTTCAGCACAACCGCTTCATCGCTTTCTTCAACATAAAAATCCACTGTATCTGAACTCGAGGCAGACAATAGTAACGGAACATCTTTGTAAAGACGGACAAGGTAAAAATAAGTCAATGACCTTAAAAAGAGCATTTCAGCATGAATCCTTTGCATTTCAGTTTCGGTGAAAAGCTTATCGTTTTCCAATACCTCAGGCATAAATTGAATCAGCGTATTGGCCAGATTAATGGTAAAATAATATTTTTCCCACTTTACCTCAGGGTTGTCATATTGAATATCGGATTCAGCTATCTTAACATAGTCACCGAATTGGTTAGGATTAAAGTACACCATATCGGCCCTGACCTCACCCATCATCAGTGATTTTAACGAAGTTTCCCTGAATGCATCGTACGTTGCTGCCACAACAGCCTCAACATCACCTTTCTTTTGCCAGAATTCCTGGCGTATTAATTTATCCTCAGGTTCCAGTTCCATCCAGTCTGTACAGGAACCCAGCAGGAACATTAAACCTACAGTGATAATATGATATTTAAATTTGTTTTTCATCTTGTACACCTTTAAAATTAAAATGTGATATTGAGTCCGATAATGATTTGTTTGCCCGGAGGGGTTCTGCTGTTATCTCTTGGCAATATTTTAGGATCACTGGGTTGTGAAACATCCGGATCCTGCCCCAGGTATTTTGTCCATGTAAACAGGTTATAAGCTGTTGCGTATATTCGAAGCTCCTTTAGACTTAGCCGTGTGCAAATCTCATCGGATGGTTTGTAACTGAACGACGTTGTCCTTAACCTGAGAAACGAACCATTTTCCACGAAACGGTCTGATCCCATCCAGTTGTATCCCTCCCCGCTAAGTGTCCTGGGCATGTCTGTTTCATCACCCGGTCTTCTCCACCGGTAATTCGTGGCTACGCTTTGGTTATCGTCATAATACATATTTTCGGTATCCATCCTTGTTTTATTAATAATTTCCTGGCCCAGTTTAAAATACATGAATCCATTGGCTACAAATTCACCTATTTTAGAGATATAGGCGATCCTTGGTCCAAAACCTCCCATGAAGTCAGGATTCAGGTCCCCCAAATAAACCAGGTCGAGTTCATCGATAACTCCGTCGTAATTCTGGTCCTTGTACTTGGCATCACCTTGCTGGAAAACATAACCTGAACCATGGATCATTTTCAGCGGAATATCTCCGATATCATAAATCTGATTTCCGTTAATATCTACGGCTACAAGCTCAGTATTATCTTTGTAAACACCAAGGAATTGATATCCATAAAATCCTCCGATGGATTTTCCGGGTTCTATACTGATTTTATAATTTCCGTTGCTGAGCATGTTACCATATTCCAGTGCATAATTTTCAGGCATTTGGATAATAATATTCTCATTGGAAGACAAATTGAATGTGGTTTGGATATTGAGTTTCTCTCGCTTTACAAAAGTAATGTTGGTAAGGATCTCCCAGCCACGGTTTTCCATTGTACCGCTGTTCTGGGCTATTTTGGCATACCCGGTATAGGTGGGGATATTAAAATAATCCAGGTACAGGTCGGTGGTGGTTTTGATATAATAATCTGCTTCCAGTGTCACGCGATAATTAAACGCTGAGAATGTAAGGCCGGGATTGATTTGTTCTATATTCTCCCATTTCAGGCTGGTTAATTCAATTCCCTCAGGCCTGACACCGGCAATGCCATTGTAACTATAATCAGACTTAGCCGCATAACTGTTAAAATACAAATAGTTGCCCCATGGTGTATTGCCTGAAACACCCCAGCTGAACCTTAGCTTAAGATCATCAATAGCTTTGATTTTATTAAGGATAGGTTCTTCATTTATCCTCCAGGCGAGAGATACGGAAGGGAATGTTCCCCAACGGCTATCCTTACTGAATTTAGAAGTTCCTTCGTAATTTAACCCGAGTGTGACGATATATTTATCATCAAATTTATAATGAAACTGACCGAAAGTACTTACAGATCGAAAGGTTGATGAACCGGAACTAAGGCTGACAATATCCACATTCCCGGTGGCTTCCTGCAAAAAGGGTGAGGCTGACCGGCTTGTTTTAATGTTGTACGATTTCGAAGTTTCATCTTCTGTCCTCAACCTTAAGAGGGCGGAGAATTCGTGTCTGTCATTCAGATTAGTGGAATAAAACAACTGGTTGATGGTCTGCAGGTTATTCTTTTTAAACGATTCTTCACTTGCCTGGTTTGACATATCATCATCAATATCAAAACCAATGGCTTTATAGGGCAGGAATTTCTTACGTTTCTGATCAAAGAAATCCATGGTGATGATACTCTCGAAAACAAGGTTCTTTGCTACCTGGTATTTAATATTAAATAATGCCCTGGTATTGTCTTGCGTCCGGTTATGCTGACCCAGGTTGGCAAAAGCCACCGGATTATACATGTCTTTTGCATTTCCTTGTAAGGTAAAAGATGGTGTAAAATAATTACCCAAAATATTATTAGAAGTATCCCTTTCATAAACCGACATGTTGGGCATTTTTTTATAAGCAACGGTGCGCACGGTTTTATCGAAATCTCCGTGGCTATAATCCCAGTTGTCCCAGTCATAGGTCGCATCCTGGTCGTACCGGGTAAACATAACATCGGTTTTTAACTTTATCTTATTCGATAAGTCATAATCCAGCGCTGTACGAAGGTTTATTTTATCAAGTTTTGTGTTGATGGTGGTACCTTCCTGGCTCATATATCCGGCAGAAATATCGTATCGCGTTTTATCCCCGCCACCCCGTAATGAAAAGTTATTGTTTGTAGTGTAGGCAATACGGGTGATTTCCTCAATCCAATTCGTATTTTGTGCATAGTTTTTATCTTCAGGATCCGGTAAGTTAGATGGATCGTCAGGTACCCTTTTATTAAAATGTGCTTCTGTTATCAGTTTCGGGTATTCATAACCACTTAACATAGGAATAGGATCGGGTTCCTTGGACCTTGTAACGGTAGAAGTATAGGTAAACACCGGGGCTGACTTAAATCCCCTTTTGGTTCTTATACTTAACACTCCGTTTGCTGCTTTCGAGCCCCATACCGCTGTTGACGCAGCATCTTTCAGCACTTCAATCGATTCAATATCCTCGGGGGCAACGTCGATTAAACTGCCAAACCGTTGCACATCAGCAGTTCCGAAATCAAAATTATCATCGATGTTGGCATCATAAGGGATACCATTAATAAGGATCAGGGGTTCGTTGCGGGCATTCAGAGAGGCTGTTCCCCTGATGCGGATATTTACGCCTGCGCCCGGGTCTCCGGAGATAGCTGCTATATCAACACCTCCAAGCCTGCCCTGCATCATTTCTTCTATCGAGGACGTCATTAATTCGTTCATGTCTTTCATTTCAATCCGGGATACTGCAGTAGCCCTGTCGCGGATGGAAATAATCCCGTCGTTCCCTATTTTATCGGCCGTTACTACAACTTCATCCATTCTTATGGATTCCTCTTTCAGATCGACATTCAGCCTGTTCCTGGCTGCAAGTTCAAAAACCTGCGTGGTATATCCTATATAAGACACCTGAACCGTTGCATCCTTGTTGCTGACGGTCAGGGTGAAGTTACCGTCAAAGTCGGTGGTTGTACCCGAAATAAATCGTCCGTCTTTATCAGTTTCAACAACGTTAACACCGATTAAAGGCCCTTTGTCGTCTTTTACCTGACCACTGATAATGACCCTTTTCTGTGCTGACGTATTAGTACTTGCTGTAAAGAGTATCAGAAATGTATAAAACACAGTTAATAAAAAAGTTCTCATAGCTGGGTACCTGTTATTTTTTTAATTTTTAGTCGGATATAAGCACTGTCTTTATGCTGTGAGCAATACCGTCTCTTACAAAGACATTGGCAGTATTATGATCAATTTGTACTTCTTTTCCCGATCCGTCAGTGACAACCATTTGTTTTGGTACCGATTGGATCATAAGTTCCAGCGGTATTCCAACAGAGTCAACAAACGCGGTTTTATAATTCCCGGAAACCGTATTGAAATCGGAAATTAATGTATTGGCCACAAAATGATATTTTAAAAAGTTTCCAAGTCCTACCGAATCTTCCGGTATTAAATGGTTGGCTTCGGCATTGGCAATCGCATCATTATCAGGCAGGAACCCTGTCCAGTTTTCATAAGCCAGCAAAAATTTCAGGCTTTTGTAATACAAATCGGGATCGTCTTTGTCAGGAATAGAATCAACTAAACCAGCCTTGTCAAGAAGGGAATAAAATCCTGAGTATTTGTCATTACCGTAGATATACCTGCCAAAATCTTCCTTTGCAGGTTTAATGGGATTATCCAATAAGTATAATACTCCGTTAATATGGCTGTTAATAGCTTCCACCACGTTGATTTGTTCACCGGCTTCCCGGTTGCCTCCGGCCATGAAGGTATTATTGTAAACATAAACACCTGTGCCATTGGCGGTATAAACAATCCCTTCGCCGGAAAAATCATCCATCCCCTTATAAATGATCTGGTCATAAACAAAATCTGTAAGATCTTCTTCTTCCATAGTTTCCCATATTCCGAATATATTTTGTTGTTCAAAATTCTCATTTAGGGTGTTATACCGGATGCCATATGCCAGAATCCTGTCATTATCCGCAGCAAACACCGTAACCGGCACATCCGGATACGAAAGGGTAGGAATGACACCAATGACATTCATGGCACGAAGGAAAGTTGAATATTTATTGTCCATAAAAAGCGGACCCGGTACAGCTTTAAAAGCCAATGGTTCCAATACCCGGTTGATTTCATACAGGGCGCCATTACTGCACATGGTGGCACCGGTCACTTCTTTATCGAGGTCGAAAACTATCGTTTCACCGTAAGGATTAAGGAATTCTTTTCGGATTTGTGATGGGAATACCCAGTTTCCGGCAATATGACCATTCAGTAAATAAACTATGGTTTCTCTTGGCACACTGTCAATGGAAGCATATTTGCCGGTTAAAAAAGCATTGTCAAGATAGGCCTGCAAAACATCATCCGTAGGTATATAAGCGGTGTAAAAATTGGTTGCTTCGTAACCAAGACGCTGCGGACCATTTTCAAATGCAATATCTCTGACATCGGCATAGGCTTTTGTGTAAATATTGTAATCTATTCCAAGTTCAGTTGTAGGCGAATACGTTGCGAACCGTTGCATCAGGTCGTAAAAAACCCCGTATTTGTCCTGATTGTTTCGCAGGTATTCATCAATACTCGGCGGTACCGGAACAACCTGGTCGATGTAAAAGATGAACCCGTTGGAACATTTTGCCTCTGGCCCGGTTACTGCGGCATTAAACCATTGCAGGCCGGTCCATGTGGAGTTTGGGAAAAAATACAAATAATCCGAACCGTCTGTTTTGCCTCCGATATCACCAAAAAGATCTTCGGATATGCAGGGCATCCATTTATGATTATTAACAATGGTGAGTTCCTGGCCCTGATAATCGGGATTATATTTTACCACCTCTTTTTGAATATAATATTTCGCAGGTACATTCCACCGGAAGAAACGGGACATGTATTCGCTGGTTGAATCCTGCCAGCGGTCGTTTATATATTGGTAGATCAGTTGATCTCTGGAACGACCCTTTCGCAGCGAAATTAAAGCCATTAATGACTTGCATTCCCTTTTCGATAATTGTCCGACCGAATCGACGCCCCTGCTGACCAGGTATTCTTTGAAAGCGTCATCATTGGCAGCAAAAAAGGTATAGACATCACTTTCGATAATATCCCTGTATTCGGCTATTTCTGCTAACCGGATCAAACTGGTGTAATGGCCGTTTTTTTCTAATGTCTCGAAAATGGAACCTCCCAACCACTCAGGATTTTGGTAAGGCTCTTTGTCAATTTCACATGAATAAAAAATTGACAACAGTATAATAGCCAAAAAGGTGTTTTTTAATAATCCTTTCATTGCAGGTGTTTTAAATCTTATATAATATTCTGGTATTTATATAAAACGCGGATAATATATCATTATCTGCACTCATTGATCTGATCCATGAAGAAGCTTTGCATCGACAGATGCAAAGCTTCAAACTGATACTAACTGATCTAACCTATGAAAAAGCCTTGCATCTTTAAGATGAAAAGCTTCTGAAATAACTAAAAGTAACCGTAATTTTGCGGATTCGGATCCGCCGGATCTAAATTATCAATATGATATTGCGGGATTGGACGGAAACGATGAAAAACATTAATAGTTCCGACAGTCCAATAATTATGGGCCTCGATTCTTTCTTTCCAAAAATCAGCACCATAACGGGCCAGAAGATCAAAACGGTTCAATTCCCCTGCTGTCTCATGACCCATTTCGTCAAGGTAGAAATCAGTAAGTTGCTCGTCTGTGTAACTACCCAAAAAACCTGCTGATACTGTCATATCGTTCTCTGTTGAAGTCGTTCTTGTATCATAGGTGCCTCCATCATATTTCCAGTAGTGACAATGCTTTTCCTCCCCGTCTTTCCATGCTGCACGCATACGAACCATATTGAGAGCCCCGGCGGCATTGGTAAAATCTCCTTTTCTGGCATAAGCTTCCGACAACAGAATATAGGTTTCACCCAAACGCATACGAATAAAATTCTTAAAACCAGCCTGGTCTTGTATGCCTGCACGGCGGTCATCGAGATGTTTTATCAGTGGCGGGAAATTGTTGGTTATAACATCATATCCGCCTACATTACCTCTGTCAGTGGGTACCTGAATTGATTGCATGGGAACATACCAATATTTTTCCTGTGCCCTGGCCAACGCCAGTTTCTCTTTTGGCGAGCCATTGGCAAACCTTCCCGTAACATCTTCAATAGACAGTAAAATTGCCGTATCGCCTACCCCATATCTTTGATCACCTTCAGTCATCCCAATATCTGCAGGGTCAAATGAACCTGCTGCATTTGAATACGCTGACCAGGGAACATCGACATTTTCATCGTTACAGTATAATACCCATACATGCGATTTGTAAAGCCGTGAATCAATAAGCTTACCCGGTTTTCCCGATTCGTAATTTCTGGCAGCATACAGGCCCTCTTCAGAATAGTAATATGGCGAGGGTGCAATACGTCTCCATGGACGGTCAGTTAAGAAATCGCGTACTCTTCCGACATTATTGCCCCAGATGACATTATCACCACTCTCAAGGCTGGTCGATAACGGATAATTTTCAAGCTGGGCCGTATATAACATATGTAACCAGTTTCCTCCGTTATTGACATCAGTTACCGAGTAGTTATTGTAAAAATGATTGGTTGAGAAATTAACAGAGAACAGGATTTCCGGGCCCATATATTCGGCTATAAGACCAATACTCGGATCCCAACCCCAGAGTGTTGCAAAATCACCGGCCAAACTGTGATTACTGCCGCTTCCTGCTCCCTCTCCGAAGTTACAGATACGGCTTGCATAGTAAATCACTGAATCAATATCGGTTTCCTTACCGCCACGATCTTCGTTCATGTTGACATCAGACTGGTTTTTTGCATACTTATCGCAATACCGGAACATATAAGCTTTAGCGAGCAAATGTCCTGCGGCACCTTTGCTTGCCCGTCCCCAGTCGTTTGTTACAAGTCCGCTTGCATCGGCCCATGGAAGAAGTTCCCAGGCCTGGCGCAGATCTGATATTATCTGATGCCAGACCTGCTTTTGTGGCACCCTGTAAAAATCAGTTTTGGGCTTATCTGTTGGCGTGGTATTTAAAGGAACATCGCCAAAATGAATGGCCAGTTCATAATAATAATAAGCGCGAAGAAATAATGCTTCGCCCTTCCTGACAGGCCTTACTGTTTCAAGCATTTCTGTGTTGTCATCTACATAATCTAATGCAAGATTGCACGATGCTATCCCTTTGTAGTTATTGTTCCAGAAGTCTCGCAGCAACGTGTTATTAGGCGTCAGTGCTGAAGAAAGATACTGGCCAAATGCATCACGATGTGAACCATCGCCACCAAGCATAAATATATCGGTACCCATATCCGCCAAAGCATAATGGGTTTCAAAACTGGCACACCAGCGGGTTTGTTGGTAACATGATGCTACCAGGGCATCTAAACCCTCGGCTGTTTCATAATAGGTATAATCTGAATTGTAGCCTTTCTCTTCGATGAAATCCTCGCAGGATATTATCAGCAACATCAGTCCTGCAAACAATATTATTTTCTTAAGTGTTTTCATTTTTTGTCAATTAGAATGATACATTAAGTCCGAACATAAAGATCCTCATAGTAAACGGCGCATCCCGGTATGATTCCAGGTCGCCGTTATCGTTTCTCTGCTGCGCAATAGCGCCCTCAGGATCGTTCCCTTCAAATTTTGTAAACATGTACGGATTTTGAACTTTTGCATAAAGACGTGCTCTTTGAATTCTGATTTTTGTGGTTAAAGAACCGGGCAAAGTATACCCCAGGGTGATATCGGAAATTTTAAGGAAATCTCCTTTCCAGTAATGCATGGCTGTAATATTACTGGGCATCTGCATATCAGAGTGAGGTGCCAGCCACTTGGTATCTGTATGGGCAGGCGTCCAGAAATCAACGGCATAGGTATTATAACGACCTCCCAGCCCTACGCCCGGATCCCAGTATACGATTTGGCCAAAGGCACCATACAAGAATATATACAAATCAAACGGGCCATAGGTGAAAGTATTGGCCATGCTCACTGTCTGCTTTGGCATTTTCGACCCTCTTATTTCCCGGTCATCAGAAGCAATCCTGTAGTCGCCATTCAGATCAACAATGCGGATATCTCCGGGCCTGAATATTGAACGGTTTTCCCTGAATTTTTCCATTTCTTCCATGTCTTCCCTGGAGTAACCCCATACAACAGGAGCTGCAACATAATCGTAGTATGTATCAATGGGGTGACCAACAAACCAGTTGTTAGCCAAATCTTCAGTTAACCCCGAAGCCAGCATGGTAATTTCTTCCTTGTTTGTCGCAAATGTTATGTCCGTTGTCCACATGAATTTTCCCGAATGGATATTTGTGGTATTAAGACTTATTTCAAGGCCTTTGTTTTTTGTTTCACCGATATTTTGCATTATGCTTGTAAATCCTGACACAGCAGGGAGCGAACGTTTCATCAATAAATCATATGTGCGTTGGTTATACACATCGATTGTCCCTGAAATGCGACCTTGCAGAATGCCAAAATCGAGTCCGATATTGTATTGTTCTGTTGTTTCCCATGACAACGATTTATTTGCAAGTGTATAGGGCTCATATCCCAAAACACCAACAGTTTTATCCCAGTTATAGCGGCTTGCCTGAATTTGTCCTTCCGTACTGTAGGGGTCAACGGCCGAATTACCGGTCACGCCATAACCCAAACGGAGCTTGAGGTTGCTGACTATTTTACTGTCAATCAGGAATTTTTCCTGGGAAATACGCCAGCCCAGTGCCAGTGAAGGGAAAGCCACCCATTTATGACCCTCTGCCAGTCGTGAAGAACCATCGTACCTGAGAGATGCAGTAAGCAAATACCGGTCAAGCAAAGAATAATTGATACGCCCCAGCCACGACATCATAGTCCATTGCGTGTAATCACTTGTTATAGATTGCGTTGATGCAGAACCAAGATCATTCCACAACTGGTGTTCGAAAGGCAGATTATTACCTTCCAGGGTAGTAGGTTCGGTCACAAACTTCTCGTTCGTCTGAACTTAGGTAACATTTATTGAATGGGCCTTGATTTCTGTTCTGTATGAAAGAATATTCTCGAAATTCCAGCCACGGTCAAACCATATGCTTTGTTTTGAGCGCGGATTACCAAGCCCGGTAACTGTTGAGAAATGACTGAAAAATTCCTGTTCCTGTTTTATGTATAAAGATGTTCCAAAATTTGCCCTGTAGGTTAAACCTTTGAAAAGATTAACATCCACATAAAGATTGGCCACAAGATTATTGCTTCTCTTTTGTCGTATTACCCCGTCTAAATCATAAAAGGAGTTAAATTGCAAAGGCTCGCCACATGGATGGGGAATGAGGCCATAGGCAGGATCACCATCCTGAGTAACATCGTCATCCGGAGAATACCAGGGTGTTCCCAGCGGACTCCAGAACGTGGGAATACCTTTACCGTCATTCCAGTCGAGATATGAGAAATCTATGTTTCCACCCATATCAATCAACTTGCCAAGATCCTGGTCTATATTCAAGTGAAGATTATACCGTTTGCGGAACGACTGAAGCTGAATATCCTTCAGATTAAGATATGCGCCTGAAACATAATACTTTGTTTTATCGGTTCCACCCCTGACACTGATGTTGTGATTTTGTGATGTGGAATAATCGCGAAAGCCGGCCATCTGCCAATCAAAACTGCGAACTTTTGAAGGATCCCAGACGCCGCCAACCCATCCCCTGTTTAATGATTCAATCAGGTATGGATCCTGATTAAAATACACCATGCCAAGGTCCTGATTATAGTCGGGTCCGGCAGAACTGTAATTGCCGCTTGGGTCCAACTCGTAACCGCCATTGCCATCATAAATATATCTTCGGTTCCCTTCCCTTACAAGCTCGCAATATTCTCCGGCATTCATAGCACGGCGGAAACGGTCAAGTTTCCCAATGCTGAAGTAAGTGTCATACTCTACAACCACCTTGCCGGCCTCTCCTTTTTTTGTTGTAACCAGAATAACACCGTTAGCGCCTCGCGCGCCATAAATTGCCGTGGCGGATGCATCTTTTAAAACCTCAATGGATTCTATATCGTTGGGATTCATTGATTCTAACCCGCCGGTGAGTGGAAACCCATTGACAACAAACAAAGGATCGTTTGTGGCTCCTATCGACCGGTTCCCGCGTATGCGGATATTGGGTGTTGAATTTACAGTATTGCCGGATGTGATTAATACCCCGGCAACTTTCCCCTGTAATGCCCTTTGAACCGATGTAGGTGAATTGGCCATTAACGACTCCGATTTTACCGACGTTACAGCTCCGGTAAGATCGCTTTTTTTGACAGTACCATACCCAACCACAACAACTTCGTCAAGGCCTGTAATGTCGGGAAGCAATGTTATGTTTATTTCTTTCTGTGTTCCGACATTGATTTCTTCGGATAAATAGCCGATAAAAGAAAATACAAGAGTCTCTTCGGGCTCAGCCGTTAATTCATATTGCCCGTTAACATCGGTCACAGTACCTCTTGTTGTCCCTTTTATTATTACATTTACACCTGTCAAAGGATTGCCGGATTCGTCAGTGACTTTGCCTCTTATTGTTGAGGTCTGGCTAAAGCTCCGGAGAGAAAACAATAACAGTGGCAACATTAATATTGCCATAAGAAGCAATCGGTTTCTTTTCATCATCGATTAATTTTTAGGTTAGTAATAATTAGTTCCATCAGGATTTTCATGCCCCTACAAAAATCGATTTTTAACATCTCTTTCTCTTGTAACAATGATACAATTGTTGTAGATTTTAAACCAAACTGAAATAATGCCTGGTTCTTCTGTTGGGATTTTATTAGTAAGATTATTAAAACGCTATATTATTGATATATAATATTATATATTAAAAAAAGTATCAAATTATCAAGAAAATGTATCTGATCTTACAATATCAAGAGGATTGAGTGCCCTTGTAAGGTGGAAAAAGTTTAATTAAACGGTTTTTTTTAGGATAAATAAACTATGAAAAGATAGACAAGTTAAATAAACCCTGGTCAAATATATTTTTTCCCTGGCAGTTGTATTGAAAAAATTTTTGGGAACAAAATTTACACAATCGTTTTCTGTGTGCTAATGTTGTAGGGCTTTGTGGGAGGTTCCCGATCTCAGCAATGGCATTTGTGTTGGCTTAGTCATTCCTGGTGGCTGAGCCGGGAATGACAGGTGGGGTGCGGATGATGGTGCGGGGGTAAAAAATAGTCTAAAAAAACGGTCGATTATTTAGAAAATTATACAATATATTTATATCCGATATTATTCACATATTGTTGTATCCTGTAATAAATAAGAATTTAACTTCAATTTTCCACTTTTGAATGGAATAACCAAAGTGTCTTTATTCTTATATGCACTTATTTTAGTTTCTCGTTCCAATTCGAGCTCAGGGTTTACTATTAGCCAATCGCATGAAACCGGTTCTTTAGTGATATTTGTTGTATCCATGCTGAAGTTTTTTAGATCATCTAAAAAAATCTCTTCTTCATGATATAATCCGTATCCATAATCAATTACTGTTACACTATCAGCATTAGTTGAACCGGAAATTATAAGAAATACTTGACCAAGTCCCCGATAATCACCATCATTATCAATTCTCTCATCAAGCTTTGTGAACCACTCTGAATAAGTTAAATTAAGCCAAATGTTTTCTATACTACCATAGTGTCGGATTGAATCATTTATATTGCGAGTTGGATCTACTATCTCAATAGGATCATTTTTTGTGCAACAAATAAATAGTGCTGAAAATACTGTAATTAAAATAGTTAAGTATTTTTTCATCATTTATAGTTTTAATTTTCGATGGCTGGAAGAAACTCACATATTGCCAAAATACATATAATTATAGAAATATTATTCATTCAACCAATATGTTGAATTAAATAACATCTGAGTTCTACAATTGTAGGACAAAAAAGGCTTTTATACACTAATGATTAGGACCAACATTTGCATAAAATATAGCTCCAATTTCAACCTCAAATCCAGGATTTAAGGTAATGCTATTACTGCCAATATATTCTATTGAACTTGAATTTTCTATTAATTCTGAACTAGTTATATCTTCCCCAAAAAATTTATGTGTAATCCACTCGCTATCAAAATAGACCACTTTATCATTTATCATCAGTGATCCTTTACCGTTTGATCCAGAAGCATCAATGTATCCATAAACATTATCTCCCCAGCCAGTACCCCATGAGTTTTTAATAATCCAATATGTACCAGTTTGTGCATCTGTTCCCCAACCAACAATGGCAACCGCATGATTTAATTGACTTAAGTTGTCACAATGACTTTCTTCATAAACATAAACGTCCTCTCCATCATAAAAATATCTAAAATAATCGGAAGTTTGTTTGCCAGGGGTCGGACCGGGCTCTTATATAGAATATAATTGTTGTGAAAAATATTTATCAAACTTGTGATTGGGCATAAAGTTCATTGACAAGCAGACGATAATCAATCTTCGCTTGACGGACAGGCAGGCCATGCAATGATGTGCTACAAACAGTACGCTCCTACGGAGCTTGGGTTGATGGTTTGCTTTTGTATTGCTACAAACAGGATGCTCCTACGGAGC
>JAFGTR010000195.1 GCA_016934055.1 Bacteroidales bacterium
AGTCTTTAGTCTTTAGTCTTTAGTCTTTAGTCTTTAGTCTTTAGTCTTTGATCTTGGTTCTTGGTTCTTGATTCTTAAATCTGTAAATCCTAAACAGAGGGTGTCGGGTCATTCTCCTTAATACGTTGCCGGCATAACTGTTCGACTTTAAAAGCTTTTCTAACACCTGCTATGTATATTTTGTCAGGCACATAACGTGAAGGTCCGTTTTTTTGGCTGACCATCTTACCGGTACGCAAACCCAGTGTGATATTACCCTTTTCTTCATTCCCGCTTACCTCAATATCACCGGAGAATTGTTCCCAGTCGATTGACCGGATCTTTCCGTTCCGGTAATGAACCAACCTTGCCGGAGTGCCGACATAATACCCGCCTTTTTTAAACATGGCGTAAAGGCCATATCCTAACATACCCAGACCCACCAGTACAAATAAACCTATAACCAGGGCCGGGACAACTATGGGTTTCAGGTTTTCGGGACTGGCAACCACAGGTACATCATTGGACAAAAAATGCACTTCTCTGCCCACAAAAAGAGGCCCCAGAAATGTCACAACAAAAATGCTGGTAAAAGCCAGCCAGCAAGTGCCGAATATAACAAGCCCCAATGATACCTTCACGGGCTGACTTCGATTGGCCATTACAGCAAAATCACGGCTTTCCCTGCCAAGATTCTCAACAAGAAGAGGCGGTAACCGGTAAGTGTCGATCATATAATCAGGCATAATATCAATTATCTGTTTGTCAGACCAGTATTCACGTGTTCAACCCAATAAGCCATTATCCGGGCATAAAGTCAACAAAACAACAGTTATGTCATCTAAATCCGATATTAATATAAGCAATTTATATTAAAAATGCATCTTTTTCTGTGGGCACAAATATTATGTTATCATAAACATGGATTTCCTTTACCGGAAGTCACAATAATAAGGCATAACAGAAAATCCCGGCATCTCATGCAGATGCCGGGATTATGTTAAAGCCATTAATATATTACAACCTGTATGATACAGGAGTCAAAGAACAAGAGGAACAAATCGTTTTATTTAACAATCAATACTTTATCTGTACAATAATGACCGTCAAATTCCAGACGATAATAATACATATTCGCAGGCAGATGGCTCACATCGAAAGGAACTGTATAATGACCTGCCACCTTGAATTCGTTCACAAGGGTCTCAACTTTTTCACCAAGCATATTATACACATTCAAAACTGCATTTCCGCTGGTGGGCAAATAATATGAAATGTTAGAAACCTGTGAGGCAGGATTTGGATAATGGGTCAGTTCAGCACCGTTGTCAAAGGTATAATCAAAAACAGCCGTACCTGAAGCTGAATCAACTACACTTATTTCATCAATAAGGAATTCATAGCCGCGTTCTTCAGCAGCATCATTCCAGGTCCCCATTTCAATCACGACATAAAATGTCTGCTCACCCTCAAGTTCATCGGATACATGATAATAGGGATTTGGGGCATCGTTAACATTGTACTTGCAGGAGTTTTCCTCAAAAGTACCGTCGATTCCTACGCCGCAACCATCCCATGTATTCATGGCCATGAGATATGTTGCTCCTACTTTAATGGAATCTTTCGGATTGTTGCTGCTTATCCCTATTTCAGTCCAGAAATTCGTCAGGTTGTTTGAAATATCCCTGACTGCTCCTGTAACCTTATAGGTCTTACCCGGTGTAACGGTTACCGGATGAAAGAGGATGAAGTCATTGTTGAAAACACCATCTCCGGCGCCGGCAAAAGATGAAAAATACAAACATCCGCCTGATCCGGCTGTCGGGAACATAACCGTATAACCCCAGACAAATTCGATAGGATGAGTAGCCGCTGATACACTCACAGTGTCCCATCCCGTGTCACTTTCCATATTGCCACCAGCCACCAGGTTTTGCCCCCGGACTGATACAAATATGGCCAACATGGCTATACAACTTGCTAAGAATAGTAATTTTTTTTTCATAGGTGAAAGATTTAAATTAAATGAATAATTATAATGTCAGCTGAACTGTTTTAACCTCAATAATTGTTGAAAACACTATGTTCATATTCCGGAAACATAAATTATATGTTTTCTCTGAAAAGTTTTAACAAAAACACATCTTCAAAGTCAAATTTAATACTTCGACACTGAAAACTAATCCCGATTTGTTGCCAAATTGTTATGAAATTGTTATCTGGCGGCCATAATCATGATAAAAGTATGCCGGAAATTTTCCAGCATAGTTATAATTATTGTTGTCATAACCTGCCTGCCTGTAATAAATGGAACCCATGAATTGTCTGAAGTCAACTATTGTAATCCTGCCGGATTATTATGATATTTGATAGAGTAACAAGAAAACCAATCCTGAAATTTCATGGTAAACATGAAAAACAGTAATGAAAAAATTCTTTTTCATCATATTGTTTTTACCCGGATGCCATATTAACAGGCTGTCAGACCGGATAGAAATCCCGCCTGACCAGGTGTGGGAAGTCTATAACGAATTGCATGTGATAAAAGTTGACAGTCTCAGGCGCTATCAGGTGGTAACAGCTGTTCCGTTTGGCAAAACCTACCCGAAATATGCCTATCAGTGGCACGACCGTACACATTCAACCTGTGTTGGTGATATAGTGCCTCTTACTGATTCACTCAGAAGCCGTATTGTTTACAAGCAGAACTGGGAAAAGGCCAAGTGAAAATAGAAAACATAAATAGAATTTCGTTATAGAACAAAAGGCCATCAAGGCAACGAAAATTTTGATCTACAAAAAGGCATAAAAAAAATGAAAGAATACAGACTAATGTCAATGTCTTTTGTCTTATAAGCTTTTTATCACTTGTGCTTTAGAAGTTTTTTTCATATGGTGCTAATTCTCCTTTGACAGATATAAAACTGAAATTAGCCAAAGCAGAATTATTATTATTTCTATGACATTTTTCGGGTTCGTTGTGCATAAGTGGTTTCATTTTTTTTACATTTATGCCATAAAATACTGCAGAACATTTTTGTAGTATTTCTCTATAAATCATTTTTAACCTGTTCTTGAAAATCAGGAGGATTTATCTTATGAGTCAACTCATCCGTATTATGCCCTGCCTCGACATGCAGAACGGCCGTGTGGTAAAAGGCGTTCACTTTGTTAACATTCGTGATGCCGGTGACCCGGTTGAATGTGCAAAGGCTTATTGTGAAGCAGGCGCTGATGAGCTTGCCATGCTCGATATCACCGCAACAATTGAGAACAGGGCCACCATGCTTGATGTGGTTAAGCGAGTTGCAGAGGTCACTACGATCCCCTTTACGGTTGGCGGTGGTATTGCTGATGTCAGGTCAGCTGAAGCGGTTCTTAAAGCCGGAGCCGATAAGATATCAACAAGCAGCGCAGTCTTCCGCAGGCCTGAGTTGATTGCTGAAATGGTCAGGACCTTTGGCGCTGATAAGGTAACTGTTGCTATCGACGTTGACCGCAACAACGTTATGCCTTCCGGCTATGAAGTATACATCGATGGTGGCAGAACAGCTACATGCGTGGATGCTGTCGAATGGGCCAAACGGGTCGATGGTTTTGGCGTATCCGTCATCCTCCCCACCAGCAAAGCCGGAGACGGAGCGCAAACCGGATACGACCTGCCGGTTATCAGGGCCATAAAAAAAGCGGTAAATGCCGAAGTGGTTGCCTCCGGCGGCGCAGGCAAACTCGGACATTTTCCTGAAGCAGTGGAGGCGGGAGCAACAATATTGCTTGCGGCATCGGTGTTCCATTTTGGCACCATCACCATAGCGGAACTAAAAAAATATCTGAAAGCACATGGTGTGAAGGTGAGAGATTTTAACCCTTGAAAAATAAACCCATGAATTCAAACCCAATCAACCAGAATGTATTACGGTTCGGATATTACTCATCCCTGCTGCTGGCCATCATCACCTTCATCACATTCGGCCTTGGCATAATGGCCGTACCTCCGGTAGGCCCTTATTGCCCCGGAGACTGTTTCGAATATCCTTACCTCGACAGCCTCTCCAATTATCCAAAAGATTATTACTGGATGTTCTTTTCCGTTTTTCAGCTCATCATCTATGTTGTTTTCATGGTATCAGTGTATTTTATAGCCCCTGCAGAGAAAAAGATCAACAGCTTCACCGGATTTGCCTTTGCCCTTATTGCAACAGCCGTTCTTATGGCCGACTATTTCGTTCAGTTTGCCGTAGTGCCCATCAGCCTTATGAAGGGGGAAGAAGATGGCATTGCCCTGCTTACACAGTACAACGAGAACGGACTGTTCATTGCCCTCGAAGAATTGGGATATATCATGATGGCTCTTTCCCTGCTGTTCATCGCCCCGGTCTTTTCAAAGCACCCGGCATTGGATCGTACATTACGATGGATATTGTACATCCCTATGCCGCTGATCATCCTGTTCTTTATCTTTTATACCGTCCGCTACGGCATCGAACGGAGTTACCGCTTTGAGGTGGCGGCTATCGGGATAGACTGGCTTGCCCTCATCATCATCGGCATCCTGGCTGCCATATTCTTTAAGCGCAAGCTGAAAAAAACCATTTAATCCATATAAAACCTTAAAACCACAAAAGGGCACAAAAAACCACAAAAGCACTAAATCATAGGGTCTGACGTAGATGTTTATTGTGTTATAGTATGCGTGTTTTTGTGCTTTAGAGGTTTAAATATATTTTTTATATGCTTTTTGTTCCTATAAATCCTAACCTATTTTTCTTTGAATACAAACACCCCCTCCTCCCCGTTCGCCTTGGCATAGGCCCGGAACATGCCGGGCGTATTGAAAGTCATGGTGATATTGCCCAGCCGGTCCAATCCTATTACGCCACCCTCACCTCCTGCCTTCACCAGTTTGTCCATGACCACAAAACGGGCAGCTTCGTCAATTGACAGCCCTCTGTATTCCATAAGTGCAGATATATCATGGGCCACAGCATAACGAATGAAGTATTCACCGTGTCCAGTGCATGATATGGCGCAGGTGGAGTTGCTGGCATACGTTCCGGCACCGATAACCGGACTGTCGCCAATCCTGTTGTATCGCTTATTGGCCATCCCTCCGGTAGAGGTGCCGGCGGCCAGGTTGCCCTTTTTATCAAGCGCTGCACAGCCTACCGTACCGCCTTTTTCCTTTCCGATTAGTTTCTGTAAGTCACGCCTTCTGCGGGCAGTCCGGAAATAATCCGGCTGTACTATCTCCAAACCATGTTCCGCAGCGAATTGCGAAGCTCCTGCCCCCGATAACATAACATGCCCCGAATGCGTCATCACCACTCTGGCAGCCCTAATGGGATTTTTTATGTCGGTTACCGCTGCCACAGCCCCTGCTTCCATCGTTGACCCGTCCATGATGGAGGCATCAAGCTCATTTTTTCCATCATGTGTAAAGGCTGCGCCCTTACCGGCATTGAAAAGGGAATCGTCCTCCAGTATGCAAATCACCTTCTCAACAGCATCCAACGCTGTACCTCCCTTCAGTAAGATCGTCTTCCCTGCCTGCAAAGCCTCATCAAGCGACTTCCGGTATTGGGCTTCAACTTCACCGGGAATAGCTTCTTCCCTGATATTCCCCGCACCCCCGTGCACCACCAGCGCCCATGTCTGCTTCGGCTGCTGTGATGCGGTCTTGTGTTCCTGTTGCGAAATATTACCCTGCCTGCAGGAAACAAGGACAAGGATCATTAAAAAACTAAACAGCTTTGATTTCATGGAGGTTATGATGGTTATTGTAGTTCTTAAATTTCGACCCTTCCCCCGATTCATCGGGGTCTGACGATATAGGAAGGTCTTATCTTCAGCGTTCAGCATTCAGCGTTCATATATGCAATTTCATTCTTTTCTCTCTTACAGTATAATGCCTCACAATGAACCACTGTTTCACCATTTCACTCCCTCCCTTTACCGAAAACCGATTACCGGGCACCCCGGCAATCCTCTATCAATAAGATATTGAAAGTTTCTTCGTTATCCTGTGCTGCTCAAATTCAAAACTGATCAGATAAATACCCGGCAAAAGGCTCCCCTTGTCCATGATTACCATCTTTATGCCCGGATTCAAATACTCATAAACCATCTCTTTCTGCACACTGCCTGTCTGGCTGAAAACCTTTACAGAGAGTTTACCGCTTTCCTGAAGGTATAAACTGATGTTAACCTGGTCTGTACAGGGATTCGGAAAAATTCCTTTGATAACTATACTGTTTTCGCTGAATTCAGGCATCAGTACAACCGGAATGATGCCTGTTGCAGTGTCAGACACATAAATGCCCCCGGGTGTGGCTGTTTTCCCAGTACCTGAATAAGTCTGTACTATTGTGGCCACAACATCAATTGAATCCAATGTGAATTCATACGGCAGACTGCTCCACCATTCACAATCCGTTTGGGTGATTGAATTATCCCCGGCCGAACAAGACCCTGAATATAATGTACCCGACTCGCAGACAAAACCTTCAGGACCGTCGAATTTATTGGTTGTTACTGGCAGCTTAACGCTGTGAAAATGGTTGTTATCAAGTTTTGCATGCCCTCCCTGGCGGACAGCTATACCATAATCCGTGATGTTCTCAAGGTAATTGTTGAACATATGCACCGCGCCGAATCTCAGGCTGGGGTTGCGGCCGTCAGTGTTCTGAAAATAGTTATGATGCATTGTGACCCGCATCATGGTGTCGGTCTCCATCTGGTTGACATTATCAGTATGGCCGATCAGGGATGTTTTCATATGATCATGAAGATAACACCACGATACGGTGACATAACGTGAGCCCTCTTTGATATCGAGCAGGCCGTCGTATGTGTCTACACCAATACCCTCTCCTATGAGGCTGTGCAACTCACAATGGTCAATCCATACATGCTGACACTCATTGATGGTTATGGCATCGTTAGGGTAAAATATTTCATGAATCTTCAGGTTAAAGACAATAATATTTTTATAATCCCATATATTCAGACCAACATTTTCCAGTTCAGAAGTATTGCCAACACCTAATATTGAAATGTTGGCCCCGTGTTTTATCGTGACAACCGTTGAGGAAGAAGATGTAATCTTTCCATGGATAACGGCTATTTCGGGCATGGTTTCATCTTCCCGCGATAATGCCCAGTTATTCAGTTCCGTAAAACTATAAATATGCACCGTATCGCCGCCGTCACCCCCTGTTGTCTGTTCATAGCCTTCACCGCTAACCGTGGCATAACCCATCATCGGGAAATGCATCAGCGTATCGGCTGTGGTATTTAACGCACCAAAGGCTGTGATAATGATCCCTTTTGTCAGAAAAACAACCAGGAATATCAGATTAACAAAAGCAAATGATTTCACCCCGTTTCGTATTTGAGCATAA
>JAFGTR010000196.1 GCA_016934055.1 Bacteroidales bacterium
AAAATCTGCCGAATCCTGGCTGGTATGCGATTTATCTCAGGGATGTCCGAAAGAAAATATGAGCCTTATTAGAGTTTGGGGCAAATGCTATATCATGGTCGGCTTTTTTTGCTGTATTCGGTTAAACCGGCCTGTAAATATGAGCATTGTTGTTCCCGTCTATTCTTTTATTCCGATTTTCCGGTGTGTCCCGTCACAATATGGCTTGTTTGACGATCCGCCGCACCGGCAGAGGTAGAGATCATGTTCTTTGGTCTCAGCATGGCCTGATGCATCTTTGAATGAGAAATGCCCTTTTACGTGAATGGGACCTCCTTTGATAATGATCACGTCAACCGGTTCTTTTTCCATATCTTTTTTTTATGGTTAAAACTGTATGATCTTTATATAAATTCACAGAGCCGTTATGCGTCAGTAAATCCTGTTTTCCTGTGTGTGCCGTCACAAAATGGCATGTTGAGGGAAGCACCACACCGGCATATCGATTGTATCTTCATGGTTTTCAATTCTTTTCCGTCTGTGCCAAGGATACGGAAAGTGCCCCGGAAAACAAGCGGGCCGTTTTTCATAACTCTGATTTCCGGCAATTCTTCAGGAACAGTGACTTCTGCCTTCTTTTCATTCTTATTTTTAGCAAGGTCTTTGTTATAGGCATAATCGAGTGCTTTGGTGGGGCACATTTTGACCACCCTGATGATTTCTTCGGTAGAGGCGCCATTCATGTCAACCCAAGGTCGTTTGCGCGGATTAAAGACCTCAATCAGTTCGCGGTAACAGGTCGTGGCATGAATACATTTGGCAGGTCTCCAGAAAACTGTTATTTCTCCGTTGGTATAGTCTCTGTCGTTTTTGTCCATGACCTCTGTTTTTGTAAAGATAGTGAATGGTGAGCCGATGCACAAATACCAGTGAAAAAAGTGATCTGCCTCACTGTTTGACAAAGGAGAATAATAATATTAAATTTGCCCTAAAAACAGCACGTAACCGAAAACATCTTTATAATTTTTTCGTTTAAGTTGAATGTGGTACACTCTTTGTATGAGTTAACAGGTTATGAAAAGAAAAGGATTTTTAATACTGTTGATTGCTGTTATGGGCTTTAGCATTAAAGCGCAGGATACATTGCTGCTCTCGGCTCATCCGTTTCCGCTGTGGGGTATTATAAACAATGGTGATACGGCGTTACTGTCTGCTATTGATGAGGCTTATATCTTTCCCGAACGAAAATTTAAAAACAAGCGTGATTTACGTCGCTATCGAAAGCTTATTCGCAATATAAAACGCGTTTACCCTTACGCCAAAATAGCCGGTCAGAAATTTAAGGAAGTTGACGCCACCATGGCGACCCTCAAAACGGAAAAGCAGCAGAAAGAATATATTAACCGTGTTGAAGCCGAGATTAAAAGTCAATATGAGGATGAGCTTAAAAAGCTGACCATCACACAAGGCCGTATTTTAATAAAACTCATTGACAGGGAAACAGGCCGTACCTCATATGAGGTGGTAAGAGAGCTGCAGGGCAATTTTAAGGCATTTCTCTGGCAGGCCCTGGCAAGATTATTCGGGTCAAACCTCAAGTGGGTCTTTGATGGACAAGGAGAAGATAAGCTTATCAATGAGATAGTTATAATGATAGAAAGGGGAGTGCTCTGACAGTGTTTCCGGGTTTTATGTCAGCAAAGACATGATGCAATCTGTTTCTTACAGATAATCCTGAATTTATGAAAAGAACTTTTTTTGCGGTGGATATTCATCCCGGTGATATTATTACCGGTATTCTTTCTGATATCAGAAATCGGCTTAAAGATGAAAAGATTAAGTGGATACCTTCGGATCAGATGCACCTTACCCTGAAATTCCTGGGTGACACGCATGAGCAAAGCATTCCTGGTATAGTGGATGCTCTTTTACAGCATACAGGGACGATACCTGTAATGAATCTGCAGCTTTCTGCGGTTGGTGTGTTCAGAAACCTGCACAATCCGCGTGTCATATGGATCGGGATACAACCTTGTCCTGTCCTTCAACAGGTTGTGCAAATTATAAACAAAAGCCTTATATCTTTTGGTTTTCCGGTTGATGAAATGGCATTTCTTCCCCATCTGACCATTGGCCGTATTAAAGACATCAAACAAAAAGCATTATTAGGCAGGTTGATTGAAGAATATGAAAGTATATTTTTTGGGCGTGTTAACGTAAAAGAGATTATCTTTTATGAGAGTATACTGAAACCTGAAGGGCCTGTTTACAAACCGCTCATGCGTTTTCCGCTGCAATGAATCAAATACCGGTTCGCTTAAGAATGGTGAGAAAGGTATAGATGAGAATTTTCAGGTCAACGAAAATAGACATATTATCAAGATATATAAGGTCGTATTTTAATCTGTCAATCATCTGATCAACATTTTCGGCATATCCGTATTTCACCTGTCCCCATGATGTGATGCCCGGTTTTACTTTAAGGAGATGAACATAATGAGGATTTATTTTGGTGATAAGGTCAATGAAGTATTTTCTTTCAGGCCGCGGTCCTACAAGAGACATCTCGCCTTTCAGTACATTAATGAAATTCGGGATTTCATCAAGTCTTGCCTTCCTCATAAAACGACCAAAGGGTGTAATCCTGTCATCGGTCTTTGATGACAACTCGGGTCCGTTTTTTTCTGCATTAACATACATCGACCGGAATTTGTATATATTAAAAGGTTTGCCATAACGTCCGATTCTTTCATGGCTGTAAAAGACCGGCCCTCTGGAGGATATTTTTACACCCAGAATTAGAAAGGGGAAGAGGGGTGCTGTTATGACCAGTGCTATAACCGTCAGGATATAGTCCATTGCTGTTTTAATATTCTCCTGCCATACGGGCATCAATTGATGAGATATCTGGATGAGGGGTGTGCCAAGGATAGACGACATACGGACTCTTCCGGTAAGAATATCATACATACTGGGAATAGCTTTTATTATTACGTTGGTGTCAATCAGTTTGTTAATGATCCGGTTGATACGGTCATGTTCGGTCGATTCAATAGCGATAATAACTTCCTCGATATGATGTTGCTCAATGATCATTTTCAAATTATCGATGCTGCCAAGGTAAGGCAAATGGTCTTC
This sequence comes from Bacteroidales bacterium, assembly GCA_016934055.1. Lineage (GTDB taxonomy): Bacteria > Bacteroidota > Bacteroidia > Bacteroidales > UBA10428 > UBA5072. The sequence goes on from JAFGTR010000196.1 coordinate 3,118, forward strand.
GAGCTTGTATCGGGGTTTGTCATTTACATTGACAAAACCAACGATGAAATTTCCACTGCCCCGGGGTTGGTTTTTAATATCGAGATAAGCCTCGACAGCTTTTTCATTGCTGCCAATAAGCAATGTGTTGAAGCCTAACACGCCTTTATGTACTTTGTGTGTTGTCCGGGTCGTAATAATCAGTCTGGGGATGTAAGTCAGGATAAAATGAATGGAAAACAAGGCCAGGAAAGAAATATAATAATTGGAGTAGGACCGGATCACATCGTCAAGGATCAGGGAAAAAAACAGGATGATAACACCCAGAAAGGTGTTGCCTATTGTTTGCCATAGTTCATTGAGACGTGATTTTCTGAAGACATCACGATAATAGCCTGATACATAATAGAGAAACAGCCAGAATATGGGAATAAAAGCTAATCCCAGGAAGAATTGTGTGTCAAGTTTAATATCTATCGGGTAGCCAAATTTCTGAGGCTCAATATAGACTTTCCTGAATAAATAGAACAAACTCCAGCTTGAAGCAGCAGAAAGCAAATCAGAGATTATATATTTTGCCAGCTGAAACTTACGATTTACCTTACTGGGATTGATTTTTCCGCCTTCTGTATTGTCCATTTCAAAATATGTCAAGAATACGGTTCTTGTATTCTTATTACAACAAAGATGATGAATTGAAAGTCACAAAAATATAATTAAGTTTTAACATGTGAAATAGCTTTTGTCAAAGTATTTTATGATGTATTTGAAAATCAGGATTAAAATGGTGGGATAAAGGCGGTTGGAAAGAAGGGCCGAAAGGACATAGGGACTAAAAAACCATTCGCCCAGAAGCCCAGTCAACCAAAAAAAAACGAAAAGCGATTACCCTAAACAGGCCTTGATGTATTTTTGTTTACCTTATCCATAATCTTGGTAGCCAGGATAAATGATTTGAAACTGTCTTCTGAATTTACCAGCAAATGGCTTTTATCATTCAGCATGGAAACAAATGAAATAAGGTTCTCAGAAAGATCGTCACCATGATGAAAGCTGAACCTGTCAGTTGTAATACTATTATTGATCTGCTTCGAGGCGGTAACATTCCAGACGACGCCATCTTCACGGATAAAATCAACACGCATTATTTTATCTTTTAACACAATTGTGCCAACATGTTCATCTTTGGCTGATGCACAATTACAGGTAACCGTTGCAGAACAACCGTTGTCGAAGTCAATACGGGCATTGATAATATCAATACCGGATGAGAGCATATTCAGTCCTGCAGCTTTCATGCTGACAACATTGGAACGTGTTAATCCAAGTATAAACTCAAGGTTATACAGGAGATTATAAAAAAGATTTTTGTCTTCCTTATCTTCTTTCACTTTAACGTAATGATGAAGCTCAATAAGCCAGATATTGCCATTGAGAGGAATGCTAAGACTGAAAGATGCCGGGAAGATGCCTGGTTTATAAACCTTAAGGATAACATTGGCTTCATTGGCCAGCTTGACAAGTTTGTTGGCTTCTGCAATGGTTTGCATTGCCGTTACAGGCAGGAACAAATGCCTGGCGTGCTTGAGGGTCATCACAGCCAGATCGTAATAATCACGCTGATTTTCTGCAATGATCAGGGCGTCAGAATTGCATATCAATAAGTCGGCATTATTAACCCTTGAAATTAATGGAGTGTCAGGATCGATTTCATGAGCATTTTCTGAGTAAAATCCTGTCCAGGTTATCCCATTCAGATGGTCCGAAGTCGTCAGATGAGAGATTATCGGTAACGGATGCCCTATAATGCCGAGCTTTATCATGCCAGAGGTATTTTCACAAACATAAATTATTTAACAGTTGCGGCGGTTTTTTTTAGGTTCAACTTATCAACTATTTTTGTTGATAATAGAAGTTATGTGTAAAATTGTACTTTTAAGATGGAAGAGAATTATCTGTATAAAGGATTGCGCGAAAAGCTTGTGAATGAGATCCGCAGAAAAGGAATTCGTGATGAAAAAGTACTGGAGGCCATACGAAAAGTACCACGGCATTTATTTATGGAGAGCAGTTTTATCAAATTCGCCTATAAAGATCAGGCTTTTCCAATTGGTTCAGGTCAGACCATCTCACAACCTTATACTGTTGCTTTTCAGACTGAGTTGCTTGATGTGCAGCCTCACCAGAAAGTGCTTGAAATTGGAACAGGATCTGGATATCAGGCGGCCGTGCTGATTGAAATGGGGGCCAGGGTATACACCATCGAGCGTCAGAAAGAATTATACATGAAGGTTCAGATGCAACTCCCGAAAATGGGATATAAACCTTCTTTTTTTTATGGTGATGGATATCAGGGTTTGCCAACCTATGGCCCTTTTGACAGAATTCTGATAACGGCAGCGGCACCGGAGATACCTTCAGCATTGATTCAGCAGCTTAGGACAGGCGGTAAAATGGTCATTCCTCTTGGGGGCCCGGGATCTCAGGTTATGACACTGATCGAAAAAACGGGTCCTGACAAATATACATCACGGGAAAAAGGTTGGTTTGTCTTTGTTCCGATGCTCAAAGGAAAAGAGTAGAAGATTGATGATATTGAAAACCAAATTCAGGGCATGATGATTAAGATAAAAACTTTTATTTTCAATGAATTTCAGGTGAATACATATGTATTATCAGATGAGACCAGAGAATGCCTTATCATCGACCCGGGCTGTAATGATAGCCTTCATAAGTCGGAATTAAGAGAATATATCCTGTCAGAAAGTCTGAAACCCACAATGCTGGTGAACACGCATGGCCATATTGATCATATTGCCGGGAACCGTTTTGTACATGACGCTTTTGGCATTCTTCCGGCCATACATGAGCAGGATCGCTTTCTGCTTGGATTGGCTCAGCATTTTGCTGATTTATTTGGCTTTACAACAGAACTGTCGCCAGAACCCGCTAAAATCCTCAATGAAGGGGATGAGATTTGTTTCGGTAAAACTGTTTTAAAGGTCTTTCATATTCCGGGACATTCACCTGGCAGTATTGTGTTATATTCAGAAGAAGAAAAGATGGTGATTGCCGGTGATGTTCTTTTTAGCGGAAGTGTAGGCCGTACTGATTTGCCCGGAGGTGATCATTATACCCTGATCAGGGGGATCAGAGAAAAACTGATGACGCTGCCGCGGGAAACAGTTGTTTATCCCGGACATGGCCCGTCTACAACAATTGGAGAAGAATATGACACAAATCCTTTTTTACGGTGTGTATAATGCAGATCTTCGGAGCAGAACCAAGAACCCTGCCTGACGGCAGACAGGCAAGAACCAAGAACCAAGACCAGCAGACCA
>JAFGTR010000007.1 GCA_016934055.1 Bacteroidales bacterium
TGACATTGATATGACAGGTATGCTACCAGGAGCATATTATATAAAAATCACGGGAGGTGAAATGAATTATGCCATAAACAGGATTGTGGTGAAGTATTAAGATAGTGTATATCCTGTATATCCCCTCAGCGTCACCCCCGGGACCGGGGAAGCGAAGGATGCATATCCTCAGTGTCTCCTTTACAGATCTGAAAAATTATTCAGTTTATCAGAAAATTCCATAAAATAAACAACTGTACGGGTGACACTGAGGGGGGAGTTCATTATTCGACATTCGGTGTTCGGTGTTCGTAATTCCAACTGTTATAGTTTATTATTTAATGGGTTAATGATGCGCACTATTGTGAGTATTATTGAACTTAAGTTGATATTTATAGAAATTATAATTAAGAATTGATTTAAGATTGAAGATTAACGATTTAAGATTCAATGTCGTTTAGTTAAGGATTTTTTTGTCCTCTCCCTGCACCCTCTCCGGGAGAGGGACATAATTCGGGCTTAACTAAACGACATTGAATCTGCATTCTTAATGCTTAAATCATATTAACAACTTTATAACTGGCAACTTGAGTTATTTAATAATCTTAAATATCTTATATATATCATAATCAACCATATATAATTCAATAAGATATAATCCGTCAGGTTTATTTAACAGATCAACAGTGTATGAATCACGTTCTGAAAGCGTTTTACCCAAAAGCATTTCCCCGTTAACATTGAATATGCGTATATGGAATTTCCCCGGTTGCGACAGCTTAAGGTGAAAGGTACCTTTCATTGGATTTTGATAAACCGAAACATCCAAATTTGAAAAATCTTCAATGCCTGTATTGGGAATTGATTCTGCCAGTACATATAACTGCCTGTTAACCATCATACTGTCGGTTTCATGGCAAATATTCAGCACATCCGTAATCAGGCCCGGCTTTACCGCAGCAAAAGATATGCTGATGGTTTTTCTCTGTCCGGAAGAAATCACAACCGGGAGATCATCGATTATTGAAAAGTCTTCTTTGCAGTGTATGGAAGTTATGGTAATCGTCCTGTCCGAATGATTGATGATATCAAAGAACCGGTTTGCACTTTCTCCCTGGTAAACCTGCCCGAAATTTAAGGTGTCGGCGCTGAAGGTGAACAGGCCGGGCTTCCATTCAGCCTTATACACCCTGTAATTTGGATACAGTTCAGATGCAAATGTGGCATTGTAAGTAATGTTGCCTGACGGGTCAAATTCAGAAATATAAGGAAGGTGCCCCCAGTAAACCAGCGTATTGCCATTGTCAGTCCGCTGTATATTTCCTTTGATATGGGTATAAAGATCAGGCATAAACCTGAACTCATATATCAGCTCGGCGATGAGACTTCCTTCATCAAGACTGTATTCAATACCTCTTGAATAAGCCGGGCTAAATCCGACCCCGTTATCAAAAAGAATCAGATTCCCGTTCTTGAGCCTTGCGGCGGAATGCTGCATTGAAAATCCTCTTGCGTCATTCACAAATGAAAACTCATTGTTCCTGCCCCCGAGTCTCCATATGATATTACCGTTCAACCGGTTGATCTTTGTGACCTCACTCAGGTTTCTTGAGGAAAGGATCAGGGTCGTGTCAGTGTCGGCATCCAGCGAATTACCATGAACATAGTCTATTGCAGATGACAGCAGGTCGGCATATGAATCGGTGATATTCATATGGTCCCAGCTCCTCCATTGGAATATCAGGTTTTTATCCCGGTCTAATTCCTGTATTACCAGTCCTGTCACCGTGGCATACTCATCCCCATCCTGAACGATGGCGCTCATATCAACCAGTTGCGGATCATAGGCAAACAAAAGCACATGTCCGCTGCCAAGGATCAAGGCCTCATGGGTATGTGGTGTATACCCGTTCTTCATGGTAAGCGTATCAACCGGATCCAGCATGGAATCAAGAACAATATATGCCTCAAGGCTCAGATCATAATACGATAACTGTCCTTTAGGCTGGGGTTTAAAGTTAAAAGCCAGTTCAGGCATTTTTTTAGCATACACCGGTACCCCGTTGTTATCAAATGCAATTATATAATGATCTGAAACACCATTCAACGTTGAAAAAAAGTAGCCGGGAGCCGGGTTGTTATGAAGCATAACATTGCAGAAAAACAGATTGTCAAATAACAGGCTGCCGGTATCAAAGGGAACTGCAACATTGGTTTGTGAATATTGCCGGTGAGAAGGAAGGTCTATGACATCAGGAATAAGATCATGCTTAAGCTTTTCTTTAATCGTAAACCAGTAATCTATTGCCGGCAGCATTTTGCCACTCTCTGTTTTTAATCCCTTCCGGATGCTGACAAAGACTCTTTCGCTGCAGGCAAAAGCATGATTCGGTTTAAAAATCAGCGTGAGCAGGTCGTCACAAATTTTAAGATAACCTTTATGCTTTCCGCTGATTTCACCTTCAACTGAAATAAACTCTTCCCAAACGGTTTCTCTGTCTATTTTTTCTCCGTATCTGACGGTGATCTCAGTTTCCGGGTTATGGTCAAAGCTACCGGGTTGCGGACAAAGAAACTGATACCTCTGTGTCACAATTTCCTGTGGTAATACAATATTGGCCGCAGATAACAGGAAAGTGAACAGCAACAAAGTAATCCTCCCATCCATGGAAAAAAACAGTCTCTATTTGTTCTTCACCGGAAACGGAGGAATTGGTTTCACGTAATCCGGATAATTTTTGATTTCTTCCAGGATAACCTCAATAGCCTTATTCAGCTGTGCATCCTCCCCGGCGTATTCTTTGGCCGGATCATTGTCTACCACAATATCCGGCTCCACGCCGTATCCTTCAATGGGCCATGACTTTCCGTCCTTGCTGTAGCTTGCAAACTCAGGCTTGTACAATTGACCTCCGTCAATCAGCGGCAACGGGCCCCTGATACCAACAACGCCGCCCCATGTGCGAATCCCGATTATCTTTCCAAGTTTCATCTCTCTGAAACGGAAAGGAAACAGGTCGCCGTCTGAAGCTGAATAATTGTCTATTAAAAGCACCTTTGGTCCGGCAAAAGTACCGTCAGGATTCGGGGTTCCCATCGTCTGGTTGCGGGCCATGCTGGTCAGCACCATCTCTCTGTTAAGCCTTTCTATGATCATTGGTGAAACATTTCCACCGCCATTACCCCGGTCATCGATGATCAAACCCTTTTTCATCAACTGTGGATAAAAGTGCTTAATGAATTCATTCAAACCATCAGTTCCCATATCAGGAATATGGATATATCCGACCTGGTTATTGGTGGCTTCAGATACTTTCCGGATGTTACCCTGTACCCAGTTGTAATAATAAAGTCCGGATTCATCTGCCAGGGGAACCACAATAACCTTGCGGCTTCCTGCAGACTCGGGTTTTGAATTCACAACAAGCTCAACCTGCTTTTCAGCCAATCCGACCAGCGAGGCATAGATATCATCCATATCATGTGTGGAATTACCGTTAACCGCAATAATATAATCACCTGCCGAGACGTTGACACCGACTTCTGTTAATGGCGATCTTAATTCTTTGCTCCAGTTCGCTCCTTCAAGAATTTTGTCGACCCTGTAATATCCTGAGGGTTGCCGGCTGAGCTGAGCGCCCAGTAAACCGGTACTGATCCTTTCAGCCCTGGGTTTGTCACCACTTAATACATAAGCATGCCCTATGGTCAGCTCGGAGATCAGTTCACCAATGACATATGTCAGATCATCACGATGTCTGACATAAGGAAGCAGCGTGGCATATTTATCGCGCAGGCCATCCCAATCGGTACCATGCATGCCGGGGTCATAGAAGAAATCCCTCATCTGCCGCCAGCTCTCATTAAAGATCTGTTCCCATTCCTTCTTATAATCCACCCATACTTTCATATTGGAAAGATCCGTTTTTTTCTTAAGTTCAATGGGTGCAGCCGGCAAATCAATAACCGCAAAATCAGCATCCTTCTTCACCATCATCTTTTTGCCGTTATGTGATATTACAAAGGTCATACCGGTGCCCAGTTCCTTTTCTTCTTCATTTTCCATGTCATAAAGTTTAACTGAAGTTTTTTGAACGCCTGTCTTTCTTTCATGGTAATAGACCTTGTTGCCGACACAGGCTATGCCAAAGTAATTTGAAGCGCTGACAGGTATTTCCACAATCCGGTTTTGTATACCGTCCGGATCAACCGTAACCGTATTTGTTTTGGAAGCCTCCTCCTTTTTGGCATCACCTTTCTCAGGCTGTTTTTCCGTTTCTGTTATCTTCACTTCATCATCTTTCGGTGCAAAGGGTGATTTGGTTTCTTTTGACAGCGTTACAAGGTATATTTTATTCATGTTGATATAAGCATGATTCCATTCTGTATGACTATAGGTAGGGCTGAAACTTCTGGCCGATGTGAACAACAGATACTTACCGTCATTACTGAAAACCGGGTTATTGCTTTCATACCAGCCCTCTGTAATTTCTGTTTTCGTTTTTGTCGATGTGTTATACAAAATGATTTTCGACATGCTTTCCCGTTCGGGGCATGAATAAGTAATCCACTTGCTGTCGGGTGACCAGTTGAAATCATCAATTTCCCAGAATTCCGATTGATCCACCAATGTAACTTCTTTGGTTGTGATATCAACATATTGCAGTCTGAACATTTTATCATTCCACATGATTTTTTTGCTATCCGGTGACCAGCAGATATCAAATTTATAGGTGTCTGCATTTTTAGTCAGCTGAACAGGCGGTTCCGAACCATCCTGAAGCTGTATGAATATTTCCACCTCTCCACTTTTATCTGACAGAAAAGCAACATATTTTCCATTAGGCGACCATACAGCATTCCTTTCATGCACGCCCGGACTTTGTGTAATATTGCGTGTTATGCCTTCTTTTGCCGGAACAGAGAAGAGTTCACCCCGGGCTCCAAATACCAGTCTTTCACCATCAGGTGAAATATCTGCCGAATGCACCTTTTTACCGGCATCCACCCATGTGTTCCTTGCTGATGAAACCTCATTTGATATCCTGACGGTCACTTTGGTTATCGCCTGGTTCCTGAATTCATACAGGTATATGTATCCTCCTTTCTCAAAGGCAATGGCATCATCACCCAGGGAAGGAAATTTAATATCAAAATCAGTGAAATCGGTTATTTTACGGATTTCTCTTGTGCCGGTATTGTATGCAAACAAATTCATGGTCCGGTCGCGGTCTGAAAGAAAATAAATTTCATTACCATGCCACATGGGAAATATATCCTGTGCTACATGACCGGTAACATTTATAACTTCTTTCGTATCATAATCATAGATCCAGATATCATCAGCCATACCGCCCTTATAATATTTCCAGGTTCTGAATTCCCTGAACACCCTGTTGAATGCCAGTTTTTTTCCGTCAGGAGAAAAGCTGCAAAATCCACCGTTTACCAGTGGTATTTCTGTGGAAAGACCACCTTCTGCAGGAACACTGAACAACTGACCGCGGAAAGAATTAAACGAATAACGCCTCGAACGGTAAATGATGTTTTTGCCATCGGGAGTCCAGTCCATAACGATATTGTTGGGCCCCATGCGGTCGGCAATGTCATCGCGGCCTAATGTTGCAGTATAAGTCATCCTTTGGGGTTCTCCGCCTGCAGAAGGTATGGTAAACACTTCCGTATTGCCGTCATACTGGCCTGTAAAGGCAATAGTCTTCCCGTCGGGAGAAAAACGCGCAAACATTTCGTATCCTTCACTTCCGGTGAGTTTACGGGCTATGCCGCCTGCCCGGTCAACTGTATACAGGTCGCCTGCATAACTGAATACAACCTGGTTGCCGTGGACGGCAGGGAATCTTAATAACCTGGCTTCCTCCTGTCCAAATGTCAGCTGAAAAAGAAAACAGCACGATAAAAGAAAATAAATCCGTTTCATATAGTCTATTTTTAGGTATCCTTATAGTATTGATTACATCGGGTAAGTTAATACTTCTGCCTTTAAATAACAACAGACATTCGTCATGTGGTTTTTTTTATGCACACGCTGCAATCCATTTTGCCTTATCAGTATTTAGCCGGGAATTTTTGATTATTGCTCAATAATTCATTATATTTGATAGAAGACGCAGGGTCAGAGTATTCATTTCATTGCAAGGGTATGACATTGGTATTTCATTGCAAGCCTTTATTCTTCATAAGGATAATAAAAGAAGAGATCATAAAAATCATACTGGCAGGAATTTTGTTGTTGGAGTTCCAATTTCTGAACAGACAGGAGAAACAATCCCCGTTTAACAGTATTGGCAAATCACAAAGGTTATCCTGTAATCACTTAAAATGTTTTTAACCAAACCTGTAAATTTCATGCAAAGAGATACCTCAATATTGTTAAAATGAAATCTGCTTTTTTAATCCTGACCACATCACTGGCGTTCTTTAACCTGAACGCACAAAATAATCTGATCCCTTTCAGAAGCCTCACTACTGACAAGGGATTATCGCATGGTGATATATTCTGTTTCTGTCAGGATCATGAAGGGTTCCTATGGATCGGTACTGCTGACGGGTTGAATAAATATGACGGCGTTGGTTTTACTGTTTATAAATTTGACCAGACTGACAAAACAACATTATCAAACAGTTATGTCAGTGCATTGTATGAGGACAAAGCTGGCAATCTCTGGATTGGACTGGCTAACGGAATTTGCAGGTACAACCGGGACAAAGACAATTTTGAAAGATTTGATTATCCCATAGTGGAACAAGGCAGGAAATTCAATAACCGGGTGCAGGAAATCTTTGAAGATTCCAACCATACACTTTGGTTAGGCACAGATTATGGCATTTATATCCTCGACCGTGATAAAAAAGTATTTACGATTTGTTTTGATGAGCAATGCACAAAGGAAGAATCTGGCATATGCAATGAAATTCTTGAGGATAAAAAAGGGAATATCTGGATTGCTCTGTATGGCGGAGGTTTAATTCAATACAATCTCCGGACCAAAGAATTTATCAGGTACACAAAAGCACATCCGGAACTCAGACTCAAAGAAGACCACTTATTAAGTCTGATGATAGATGACCGGGAAAATATCTGGATCGGTTACAACTCCCGGGGAGTCGATGTGATCAATAAAGAGCATAAAATCATCGCTTCTTATTATCATGACCCAAAAGATCCGAATTCTTTGAATCACAATAGCATCCTCTCAATTGTCCAGTCAAGTGATAAAAATGTATTGCTCGGCACTGACGGTGGCGGAATCGATATTCTTGATCCTCTTACCCGTCATATTACCCATAACACAACCTCAGATTCCGATTTTTCTTTGCTCAGCAATACGGTCCAGAATATATACATTGATAATGACGGTATCATATGGGTCGGGTGCTGGGGAGGAGGCATAAACATATACGATAAACGGTTTGACAGGTTTGCATTGTATAAACAGGGGAAACAAAACTATGAATCTCTGAGTGGCTCTTCCGTTACATCGTTTACCCAGGATAAACAGGGCAATATATGGATATCAACAGATGGCGGGGGTATTAATTTATTCAACCCTCAAAAAAGAAACTTCATTCATTATAAAAGTGATCCAATAAACAAACAAACCCTGTCCAACAACAAAGTCCTTGCTGTTGAAGCCGATAACAAAGGTGGTTTATGGGCAGGGATGTGGCAGGGCGGTTTAAACTATTTTAAAATCGAAGGGCAACATCTCAGGCTGATCAGAAAATACAACTTGCTTGACAAAAACGATCCGGCCAGTAACAGTGTTTTCAGGATATACATTACAAAATCGGGGGAGCTTTGGATCGGTAATTATTCCACAGGCATTTACCGGTATGAACCTTTTACAGATACTTTTACTCCGGTCATTATACCTGTGGCAATAAGTCAATACAATACAATCCGCGATATAATCTGTGATTCTGAAGGCAATATGTGGTTTGCATCAGAGCATAACGGATTGACAAGAATGGACGGTGAAACAGGCGAATTTGACAGGTTTATACACATTGATAACGATACAAACAGTCTGGTCACCAATTCGGTCAACGTATTGTTTGAAGACAGCCAAAAACGTTTATGGGTTGGTATCGATGATGGCGGTTTGAATCTTTTTAAACCCGAGACAAAATCCTTTTTTCACTATACCACAGAAGACGGTTTGCCCGATAATACCATCGTCGGGATCCTGGAAGATGACAGGGGTGACCTTTGGATCAGCAGCCACAGGGGACTGACCCGGGCAAAAATTATATCTCCGGGGGGAAAACCGGTAATCAGGTTCAGAAATTTCGGTGTACAGGATGGACTTCAGGGTCAGGTTTTTAACCGTTGGGCTTATTTTAAAAGCAAAAACGGCTTTATGTATTTTGGCGGACTCAATGGTTTTAATGTATTCCACCCTGACAGTCTGAAAGACAATAATACGATTCCACCGGTATACCTGACTGATTTTCTGTTATTCAACAAATCAGTGCCCATCGGGACCAAAGATTCTCCACTTGAAAAGCACATATCCCAGACCCGAAAAATTGTATTGAAACCAAATCAATCCTTTTTTACTTTTAAGTATATCGCGTTGAATTATATCTTCAGCGAAAATAATCAATATGCCTATATGATGCGTGGTTTTGACAAGGACTGGAATTATGTCGGCAGTAAAAGGGATGCCACATATACCAACCTGAATCCGGGGCAGTACACTTTTTGTGTGAAAGCCAGCAACAATGACGGCATCTGGAATGAAGAAGGTACATCTGTTGAATTAATAATATTGCCTCCATGGTGGAAGACATGGTGGTTTATTACATTGTTTTCAGCCCTTATCGCAGCTTCACTTCTGTTTTTTTATGTCAGCCGTACCAGCCGTCTCCGTAAAAATCAGGCGATCCTCGAAAAAATGGTTTATGATCGAACCAAAGAATTAAATGCGATTAATATTGCGCTGAAAGAAAAACAGGAGGAGATAAACCTTCAGAATGAAGAACTTGAGAGACAAAGAAATGCGGCCCAGGAAGCCAACGAAATATTACTGGAACAACAAAAGCGCATTGTCGACCAGAATTACGAACTCGACAGGCACCGTAATGAACTTGAATCTTTAATTTCAGAAAGAACACGGGAACTCGAAGAAGCCAAGAAAAAGGCTGAAGAATCTGATATGCTGAAAAGTGCATTCCTGGCCAACATGTCGCATGAGATCAGAACACCCATGAATGCTATTGTCGGATTTTCGGGCTTATTAAATGATCCTGACATAACCGATGAAGAAAGACGTGAATTTGTAAATCATATCCATACAAATTCAGATTCACTTCTGATGCTTATCAATGACATTCTGGATTTAAGCATGATAGAAGCAAACCAGATCAAAATCCTGAAAGAACCTTTTCTGTTAAATGAGTTTATTGACCAGATCTATTCATTTCATACAATGCACAACCAGAATCCTAATCTTAAGGTAAAACTGAATAATACCCTCAGCTCACAAAATCTCAGGCTTTACACTGATAAACACAGACTTCAGCAAATTCTCTCCAATTTTATCAGCAATGCCTGTAAATTTACTGAAAAGGGAACGGTTGAAATAGGCGTAGCAAAGGAAGACGGCAATCTTAAACTGACAGTTAAAGATACCGGCATTGGCATTACGGAAAAGGATCTGCAACATATATTTGAACGGTTCAGAAAATTATATGAAACTTCATCAAGCCCTTTTCGGGGAGCCGGACTTGGCCTTGCCATCTCCCAGCGTCTGGCTGAAATACTCGGAGGAAAAATTGAAGTTCAGTCAACCCCGGGAATCGGATCGGTTTTTGGGTTGTCAATGCCTTTTTCTGATGTTGTTACACACAGCAAAATTTACACATCTTCGCCATCTAAGCTGTTGAATAAGCTTGACTGGACCGGTAAACACATTTTAATTGTCGAAGATGAGGAAGCTAACTACATCTACTTTAAACGGCTGCTGGAAAAAACCAATATTGCTGTTACATGGGCTGAAAACGGACTGGAAGCGATCAGACAATGCGAATCAGACAATCATTTTGATATCATTCTGATGGATATTAAGATGCCCGAGATGGATGGAATTGAAGCTTTAAAAGTTCTGAAAGAAAAATATCCGGAACTGATCATCATTGCCCAGACTGCTTATGCACGACCGGAAGATGAGTTATTATTCAGGAAGGAAGGCTTTGACGATTATATATCCAAACCCACAAGCCCCGATGATCTCCTGAATTTGCTGGCTAAGTATTTATAGATATACACACAGCATTTTGTTACCGTCCCGTTATTTATATTCAAACCCATTTAAAGCTTAATCAAACTGTTTGTTTTATTCTATTGATGTGTTTTTGAGAAATGTTTCACATATAATATATTATTCTATTTCTGTTATTTAGTCATACATTGATGTAATTTTGATGTATTGCTGATGTATTCTTGATGTAGACTCTGTTAAGGTCTCTCTCCTCTATCACAGCTATCTTTGATTTGCATTATATACAGAACCTGTATATAAAGAAATCCTGCTAATTCATTAACGAACTAAAAACTGCAAACGCATGAGAAACTTGTCTTTTTTAATTACAGGCCTGTTGCTGTTGTTTTCATCATGGCTTCATGGCCAGGAAAGGACCATTACCGGAACAGTGACATCGGCGGATGATGGATCTCCATTACCCGGAGCCTCGGTTGTGGTAAAAGGGACTACTTCAGGAACCACGAGTGACATTGACGGAAGATTTGTTTTCGTTGTTCCTGAGAACAGTATTCTGGTCATTTCTTATGTTGGTTTTCTTTCTGAAGAGGTTGCCGTAACCAATCAGACTGAAATTAGCATTGAACTTATTCCGGATATATCGAAACTTGACGAAGTGGTGGTTGTGGGATATGGCATCCAGAAAAAAAGTCTGGTAACCGGTTCCATTGCCAAAGTTGATGATAAAAAGATAACCCAGACAAAAAACCTTCGGTTGGAACAAGCCCTGCAGGGAAAGGTTTCCGGTGTAGCCATTACTCAAAGTTCCGGCTCTCCCGGAGCAGGAATGACGGTAAGAATAAGAGGTATCGGCTCAAATGCCAGCAGTGAACCCTTATATGTTGTTGATGGCATTAAGGTTGGTGGCATCGAAGATCTCAATCCCAATGACATTGCTTCAATTGAAATACTGAAGGACGCTGCATCAGCAGCCATATATGGCAGCGAAGCGGCAAACGGTGTTGTGCTTATCTCCACAAAATCAGGAGAGAAAGGCAAAATAAATGTTGTTTCATATGATGGTTATTATGGTATGAATTCTCCCACAAAAATGCCCCGGGTGCTGAATGCTTCTGATTATATTAATTATTATAAAACAGCATATCTGCATGAGCAGGCATACCTGAGGTGGCGCAGGGGAGAAATTGTACCTTACGATGATCCTGACCTGCTGGAAAGCGTGGAAACCTTTATGCCATACAATGAGAACACTTTCGGAAACGGCACTGACTGGATGTCAGAAATCATCGAACCAGCTGAAGTACAAAATCACAATCTGTCTATAACAGGAGGAACGGATAATACGTCCTATTTCGTATCTCTTGGAGCTTATGATGAAAATGGTATTATCGGAGGATCGCAAAGCAAATTTACGCGCTATACCATCACAATAAACGGAAATCACAAGGTCAATAAATGGCTCGAGATGAATGCCAAGCTGAACTATGTTAACCGGACCAACCGCAATGTGTCACTGAATGATGAGTTTGGTGGCGTTGTATCCATGGCAGCCAATATTGATCCGCTCACACCCGTGTACTTTGATGACGCGTCGCAGATTCCTGCCAGTTACCAGGCTTATCTTGATGTCATTCCAAAGAGCGGTGACAGGTATTACGGATTGTCCGAGTTGGTGACCAATGAAATTGCAAATCCTTTGGGTTGGATGTCAATTACCCATGGCGTTTGGAAGCAAAACAAAGTTATAGGACGTGTCGGAGCAAAAGCGACGATTTTCAAGGGATTTTCATACAGCCCCAGCGTCAGTATTGAAAACTGGAACGGAACAAACGAAGACTGGAAACCGGCTTATTATTTTCATGGTTTAAAACAGGATCCGAAAAGTTATATAACCCGGGATGCTCAGAATGGTCTGAAAGTTTTCTTCGATCATTTCATACAATATGAAAAAAGAATAGGTGATCATAATTTAACAGCTCTTGTTGGTCATTCTTACGAAAAATATGACAATCTCGGTCTCGGAGCTACCAATAAAATGCTGTTGTATGAACAGCAAAATTTTGCCTATCTCAGCCAGACACAGCAACCCGATTCCATTACGCCAAGGCCCTGGGACTGGTCAAATGAATCGGTCATGATTTCCTATTTCGGCAGGATTAATTACAATTATAAGGAAAAATATCTGCTGACATTGATTTACAGGGCTGACGGCTCCAATAAGTTTGGAGAAAACAACCGTTTTGGTTATTTTCCTTCTGTTTCTGCCGGTTATGTTGTCTCAAGAGAAGATTTCTGGAAAATTAACGCTTTTAACTTCTTTAAGATAAGGGGTAGCTGGGGAAGAAACGGCAGCACATCCAACCTGGGAGGGTTTGACTGGACCAGCACCATTTCTTTTAACGATGCCCGGTACCCGTTTGACGGAGCATTGTACAACGGAGCGCGTCCGACCCGGTCAAGCAACCCCGATCTGCGGTGGGAAACCAGTGAACAACTTGACATAGGCTTCGATGCAGGCTTTTTCGGCAACAAGATATTCCTTACGGCTGATTATTTTTCCAAAACCACCATTGACCTTATTACTGATGGCACACCACCTTTGTATACCGGAAATCCTGCGCCCAAAATCAATGCGGGCAACATACGCAATTCCGGTGTGGAATTCGACCTTAATTATAACAATGCCATCGGTGACTTCAGGTATTCTGTAACTTTCAATACCAGCTATGTAAAAAATGAAGTTAAAAAGCTTACCGAGGATATCAAAGAACTGATCGGAGCCAGTGTGGGCGTTGGCCAGGGCAATGTAAACAAGTTTGAAGAAGGCTATCCGGCATGGTATTTCTGGGGTTATAAAACTGATGGCGTTTTTCATTCAACAGAGGAAATCCTGGCTGACACCAGCGAATCAGGAGCCCTGTACCACCCAAGTGCAATACCCGGAGATGTCAAGTTTATGGATATTGATGGCGTTGACTCCCTGGGTAATCTAACCGGTAAACCCGACGGCAGAATTGATGAAAACGACAAAACATTGCTGGGACAGCCTTATCCAAAATGGATGTTCGGGTTAAATATCAACCTGGCTTACAAAGGATTTGACTTATCAATGCTTTGGGATGCCAGAACCGGCAATTCAGTGTACAACGGCATGTACCGTATGGACCTCGCCAGAAACAATAAACCGCAAAGATTCTGGGATGAGCGCTGGGATTATATGAATCCGGAAGCCGATAACGGCTGGTTCAGACCCGTGACCAACGACAGAAATAGAAATTACAGACCCAGTGATCTTTTTGTTGAGGATGGCAGTTTCTTAAAGCTCCGCCAGTTGATGCTGGGATATACTTTACCGGTCTCTTTAACTGAAAGAATCAGTATTTCATCATTACGATTCTATGTGTCAGCTGATAACCTGCTTATTATTACAAAATATACCGGAGGTGATCCTGAAATTGGTCAGCTTAACGACTGGGCTGCCAACGTGGGTATCGACAGAGGATTCTATCCATCTTCCAGGTCGGTAAAATTCGGTGTAAATGTTAATTTCTAAAAACCATGGCCATGAATAAAACAAGATATTTTCTGTATAGTCTTTTGATCAGTTTTATCCTGCTTACAGGCTGTTCAAAAGATCTGCTCGAACTTGAACCGCAGGGCATTTTGCTTGAAAAGAGCTATTTTAACAATGAAGATGATGTCTGGATGGCATTGATCAGTGCGTATGATCCCATCTCATGGGTTTATTCGTGGGGCATGTCACACTGGGTGACACTAAACGCAGCCTCTGATGATGCAAATTGTGGTGGAGAATTCACTGGCGACAGACCTGAATACCAGGAACCCGACCGTTTTAACATATCGGTAACCAACGACGGACCGGAACAGCTCTGGCGAAAATATTATGCCGGAATATACCGCTGTAATCTTCTTATTCTAAATGTAACAGATAAACCGGAAATAATCACACCCAAAGTCAATCAATATGTTGCTGAAACCCGCTTTCTGAGGGCCTACTATTATTTCGACCTTGTAAGGTTCTTTGGTGATGTGCCCCTCATCGATCATCCTCTCGGGTCTTCTGAATACAGCCTTTCAAGATCGCCTGTTTCCGAGATTTTTGATTTTATCGTCAATGACCTCACCCTGGCAATTTCAGATCTTCCTGTTAATGAAGAAATGAAAGGCAGGGCGACCAAAGGCGCTGCCATGGCATTGCTTGGAAAAGTATACCTCTTTATGTCATCTCCATATTATAATCTCGGAAATCATTATCAGGATGCTGCCGATATGTTTGCCCAGGTGATTTCTCTTGGAAAATATGAATTACTTGAAAATTACAGACAAAACTTTGACCGCGATTACAATTACGGCAAAGAATCGATATTTGAACTTGGCTATACTGCCTCAATAGGCGTAGACTGGGATGCATCCAATCCCTATCCGAGAATGGAAGGAAATATTGACTGGCAGCTGTGCGGAATCAGAAACCTTGTTCCCAGCGGTTTATTTGAACCCGGATGGGGATTTGTTAAACCGACACAGGATATTGCAAATGCTTATATGGCTGAGAACGATACAGTTCGCTATAATGCTTCCATCATTTCAGGTGATTCTCTCACATCCCTTGGGTATACCTGGATCGACAATTTTGATTATGAAGGTTATTTCAGGATGAAATATAACATCATGACAAAAGACATACCCGAAAACTCTCAGGCATGGGATAATAATAACCGTATCATCAGGTTGGCCGATGTATACCTGATGATTGCCGAATGTATTGTTAATGGCGCCAGTGATCCCGACGGACAAAATGCCGATTTCTACGTTAATCTGGTGCGCCAGAGGGTTAAACTACCTGCAAAATCAGGCGTTACCATGGAGGATATTATGCTTGAGAGAAGGCTTGAGTTTTCTTTTGAAGCGCTAAGATACTGGGATGTTCTCAGATGGAACAAGGGAGATGAAGTGTTTGGCAACCATAAAACCAGTGATGTTGAATATCAATGGAATCCGGTGAAAAAAGGCCTGTGGCCGGTCCCTCAAACCGAGATACTCAGAACAAACGGTTCGCTGAAACAGAATCCAGGTTATTAACCGCTGGTGTCAATTGTTATAATTTAATAGTATGGACGGAGCCGGAATTTCTTTTTCCGGCTTTCGTTTTTTCAACCGGCCCCAGCTGGCGCGCATTTGCAAACGCGTCTGCTCATTAATTGAATGGTTTAAGTTACACTGTTAGTAAAAACGCAAAATCAGATTTATTTACGAAAATGTACAAGACCAGTAAATAGCTTGCTCATAATCCGATTTTTGCTTAAGTTTAAAGTCTGAATTTTGCTTTAACACCGCATAATGACTTGAAAAATCCGCAGCAGCGGCAAAAGGTTATGCCTTTCGGAGTGGAATTAATTGTTCATCACATTATAATAGTATGCAACACAAAATCATTGTTACGTTCATCATTTTAGCCGCCATATTGTCAACCGGATCTTACGCCCAGGAACTTCCTGATAAAAAGGCTGTGCTTGAAGACATGCGGCTTGCCAACAGATATTTCATTGAAAAATGGCCTGATCCCGGAGCAAATATTGTTACCGACAAAGTGCGTCCGAGCAACATATGGACAAGGGCTACTTACTATGAAGGATTGATGGCACTTTATGGTGTTGACCCACAGGAAGAATTCTACGAATATGCTGTTGACTGGGGTGAAAGTCATTCCTGGGAACCGGCCTACGGCGGCATCACCAGGAATGCGGACAACCAGTGTTGTGGCCAGACTTATATTGAACTCTACCTGATGGATAACCAGTCCGAAAGGATTCAACCCATTAAAGCGTGTATTGATGCTATGGTTAACAGTGAAAAGTCTGATGATTGGTGGTGGATTGATGCATTGCAAATGGCCATGCCCATATTTGCAAAACTTGGCGTAATATATAACGATTCAGGTTATTATGAAAAAATGTTCGATATTTACAACTACACTAAAACCACACATGGTACCAGCGGACTCTATAATCCCGACGATCATCTGTGGTGGAGGGACGCGAGTTTTGTACCGCCTTATACAACACCTGCCGGACTAAATTGTTACTGGTCAAGAGGTAACGGCTGGGTGTTCGCGGCCCTGGCCAGGGTACTTGATGTAATGCCTGCTGATGCACCGCACCGTAATGAGTATCTGACCACCTACACGGAGATGGCGGAAGCGCTGATCGCATTGCAGCGTTATGACGGATTCTGGAATCCAAGCCTTGTTGACTCAAATGATTATGGCGGAAAGGAAACCTCGGGAACAGCATTTTTCACATTTGGCCTTGCCTGGGGTATCAATGACAGCATCCTTGATGAAGATTTATATAAGCCGGCTGTCATAAAAGCATGGAACGGCATGGTTAATGATGCCCTGCACACTGACGGATTTCTGGGCTATATGCAGGGAACAGGTAAGCAACCCTCTGACGGGCAACCTCTCTCATATGACAAAGTACCGAATTTTGAAGATTACGGCCTTGGGGCATTCTTGCTGGCCGGCAGCGAAGTATTCAAAATGGCGCCTGATACAGCCGATACCACTACATTGATAAACCCTGATCCATCAGTAGACGAGTTGTTTCTTAAGGCCTTTCCGAATCCTTTCCGGGATTTCATTCATATTTCCTTTTCACTTCAGGAGGTTGCCGACCCGGTCGTTTCCCTCTATGATATTTACGGGAAAAAGATATTCGAAGAAAAAGCCATTGCTGACCATGGCCGTAATGAATACCATTTAACATGGCATGGAACCCGGCCCGATGGCATTCCGGTTCCTGCCGGGATGTATATCCTTCAGCTTAAAGCAAAAAATTTCTACAAAAACAAGGTGATCTGCAAGTTGAAATAAGCTTCTGTTTCTATTGATTTTTTTATATTAATTAAAGGGTTCCGGTTTTGAGAAAACCTTTAATGCCATAAAAAAAGGTTCAGGCAATGACATGAACCTTTTTTTTGTTTCCTTCACGCTGAAAAACGCTTCAGAGAAGGCTTACCATCTTTTATTTCCCGATTGTTAAAAAAAAACTATATTTACTCCTCAAAAAAACCATCTTAACCTCAAACCACATGGAATTCCTGAGAACATTTGATATTCTGGATAACCTCAAATCATTATGTCCGGACAAGACCGATATGTTGTCGGCCAGGGAAAAAGGCACATGGATAAATTATTCTGTAAAGGATTACCTAAACAATGCCTACCAGGTCAGTTACGGATTGATGTCCCTTGGGTTGAAAAAAGGAGACCGGATCGTCAGCATTTCCAATAACCGGCCGGAGTGGAACTTTCTGGATATGGGCATGGCCCAGGCAGGGGTAGTGCATGTTCCGATCTATCCCACCATCAGTTTTGAGGATTATGAATATATCCTGAATCATGTGGAGCCCTCCCTGATTTTTATTTCCGATAAGCAATTGCATGACAAAATTGCTCCAATTGCAAAAAGAATATCCTCAACAAAGGAAATATACAGTTTTAACCTCATTCCCCATGTTAAGAACTGGAAGGAAATCATAAAACTGGGTCAGGAAAACGAGAGCCGTTTTCAGGATCAGCTGATAAAACTGAAACAGGAAATTACATCCGATGATCTGGTCACGCTCATCTATACTTCAGGCACAACAGGAAATCCAAAAGGTGTGATGCTATCGCACAGCAATATACTCAGCAATGTTGACTCAATCTCAAAGGTCTTTGATTTTAATACCAGCCACCGTACTTTGAGTTTCCTGCCTATCAGCCATGTGTTCGAAAGAACAATAAACTATTATTTTCAAACTGTTGGCGTCAGCATTTTTTATGCCGAGAATCTGGGCACCATTGCCGAGAACCTCAGGGAAGTAAAACCCCATGTTTTCATATCGGTACCCAGACTTCTTGAAAAAACTTATGATAAAATCATCGCTAAAGGCAGGGATCTTCATGGCATCAAAAAACAGATCTTCTTCTGGGCCGTTAACCTGGGTATGAAATACAAGATCCCCAACAGTAACAGTTGGTTCTATAAAATGAAACTTAAAATTGCGGATAAGCTTATTTTCAGCAAATGGCGGGAAGCCCTTGGCGGCATGGTTGAGATCATCGTAACCGGAGGAGCAGCCCTTCAGCCCCGCCTCGCTGTTATTTTCAATGCAGCCGGAATACCGGTGGCTGAAGGTTACGGCATGACTGAAGCTTCCCCGGTAATATCGACAAACCGGCCTCCGGACACCGGTGAGATCAGGGTTGGCACTGTCGGTCCTGCAGTACCCGGCGTGGAAGTGAAGATTGCTGATGATGGTGAGATCCTTTGCCGCGGCAAAAACGTGATGTGCGGCTATTACAAAGAACCTCAACTGACAAGGGAAGTAATTGATGAGGAAGGATGGCTTCACACCGGTGATATTGGTATTCTTGTAGAAGATAAATACCTGAAGATCACTGACAGGAAAAAAGAGATATTCAAACTCTCGAGCGGAAAATATGTAGCACCCCAGATCATTGAAAATATGCTGAAAGAATCCAGTTTCATTGAGCAGGTGATGGTTATAGGTGAAAACCAGAAGTTTGCCAGCGCTTTAATATTGCCTGATTTTAATTATTTGCACAACTGGGCCTCCATTCACAATGTGAACTACAGGGATAATACCGAACTGATAGCTGATCAACAGGTTATTACCCGTTATCAGCGCGTTGTTAATGAGATGAATAAAAAACTTGGGACAACCGACCAGATCAAACGTTTCAGGCTGGTGCATGAAGAGTGGAGCCCTGCAACCGGAGAACTCTCCCCCACCCTGAAACTTAAAAGGAAATTCCTTACACAAAAGTATGAAAGCTTAATCAGTGAAATATTCTCAGTACAAAAAGGTGCGGATAACGGGGATAGCTGAATAAGAAATAAATAAAATTATGACGATAACCGATTTTTTTTGATAAATTATCTTACCTTTGACTGATTATATAACTTTTAGATTTATTTTCTTATGAACATTTATGTAGGTAACGTAAACTATCAGGCTACTGAAGAAACGCTGAGAAACCTTTTCGAACAATACGGAGAGGTAACCTCGGTAAAAATTATCACTGACAAGGTTTCTGGCAGAAGCAAAGGTTTTGCCTTCGTTGAAATGGCAAACGATGACGAAGCCAGGGAAGCCATTGAGAATCTTAACGGCAAGGAATTCAGCAGCAGGGAACTAACCGTTAACGAGGCCAGGCCCAGAGAAAGTAACGGTGGCGGTTCCAGAGGCAAATTTGGAGGCAACAAATACAACAGAAGTTAGCATCTCCGGCTGTTCCAAATTCGCATAATGGCTGCGAAATACCATATCTGAACAGCTTTTTTGAAAATCTAAAAACCCTGTTGTCGTATGACTGACAACAGGGTTTTTTTCATTGAAAGAAACCTGACAGTGTCTCTAAGATCTGTCAGGTCACTGCAGTCACTTAATTCCTTATGACCATCTTTCTCACCTCGTTATATTCACCGGCACTGATATGGCACAGGTAAATCCCGCCAGCCACTTTATGACCTGTTTCATCCGATCCGTCCCATTCCACCGAATATTCACCCGACGCCACGGTTTCGTGTACCAACGTTTTTACTTCATGCCCCGTCAGATCATATACCTTCACCGTCACCGGGCAATAGACCGGTACAGCAAATGAAATGGTTGTGGCTGAATAAAAAGGATTAGGGTAATTCCGGCAATGCAACAGCGACTCGTCACCATTTTCAATTTCCTCCAGGCCGGTTCCATCATTTATTTCATAGGCCCCGATGTCAACACCGGTGCCGGTATACCTCGGATTGCCGTCAAAGTCATCCGAAGGCGCACCGCTGTTTGTGCCATGGTCCACGGCCACACCTGTTCCTTGCAGGTGAAAGTTATAACCGGCCGGATTCAAAAAAAGCAGGCCGGCGGAATTCACCGTCCACGAATGGGCATCCTGACCGCTGTAGGTTGTCCAGGAACCGGATGTGATCTGATCCAGCGTAAACTCGTCGGTATAACCTACCACAACAGCACGGTCGGAATTGTTGTTATGAAATACATTATAATCCCCCTGGTATTGGCTAACGTCCATTTGCTCGAAGGCAAGCCCTATATTGTCTCCACCGGCCACAATGCAATTCGTCATGTGCAGCGCGTCGGCATGGTTTTCAACCCATACCGTAAATGTCTCCCCGCCATAAAAGGTGCAGTTCATCAGCGAAACAACACCCGGGGTTCCGTCCCAGTCAAGTTCCACAACAGAACCGGTGCAGTCATAACCAATGCAATTCAAGAGCTTTACCTGGTCCTGCCATAATTTATAGGCGCCGTTCCAGCAATTATAAGCCAGGCAGCCATTCAATGTCGAATTGCGGGAGCTGATATCAAATCCGTCATATACATTGTAAGTCACACACCGGTTAAAGGTAAAACCATATTGATCTCCGTGACCCAGGGCAAACCCGTCCACATTCTGCTCCGCATCGCTGCCGGTATGGGCCACACAATCATTGAACGTGCCGTTGTAACAATCACCCACGCTTGAAGGAGTAACATCGAATCCGTAAAGTGCAAAATGATGCACTAAAACCCGGTTCAATACAAATTCATGTGAACCGTCAGTCAGTCCGATACCATATGTCACATCATGCACCTCACAATCTGAAATTTCAAGATGATGCGCGTTTTCTACCCAGACAGCATTCTCTTCCCAGTTGCGTATTTCAAGTCCTTCAATTTTAATGTACGATTTATCGATGATGATGCCATTCTGTGATTCTGAAACCCCTGTTCCGTCAACCACGGGTTTTTCGCCTGCATACGCAGAAAATACGATTAGAGCTTCAGCGCTGCCGTTGTTATCAAAATAAATGCTTTCATTATAAGTGCCGGCCCTGATAAACACTTGATCTCCAGCCACTGCAGTTTCCGCGGCATGACCGATGCTTTTCCACGGCAGGTCTATCGTACCAGGATTTGAATTATCAGCCGAGGCATGGTTCTTATCCACATAATAAGTCTGTGCACTGAGCATTCCTGTCAGCACAAAGGTGAACAAACACACTTGTGCCGGCCATAGAAAAATAGAATTTGTTTTCATTTTTAATATTTTTAAGGTTTGACTTCATTTTTGAAGGATCAGTTTCTTTGTCTGTACAGATCCGCCTGCCTGCAAGGTTACCAGGTAAATACCGGCTGCACAATCCGTACTCCCTTCCCATGCAATGGAATACTCGCCGGACATCATGGTTTTGTTTACCAGGAACTCCACGCTATGACCTGTCAGATCATAGATTTGAAGCGTTACCATACAATGATCCGGCACGGCAAAACGTATTGCTTTTCCCTGATGATAGGGATTGGGGAAACTCAGGGAGAGTGCATGATCGTTAATACGATGCAGGTCTTCTATATCCACCATACCATCAATGGCCACAGCATTGGAAAACATGGATGTGTTGCCGTTGTCGTCAATGGCAATGGCCGTCACATTCGCATAGGTTCCGGTGATGGTGCCGTTCCAGGTGAAATTGCCGTTTGCATCGGCTTTGACTTCCCCCTGAAAAATCAATCCTTCATTTTTCGGATCGGTGTAAGTTTCTACGGTAGCATTGGGGATCGCTGTGCCTGTCACCGATGAGCCGGTAGCGGCCGATATTACCGGCGGTGCGAGTTCATTGTTACCTCCGGAATAGTTGAAAATTCCATAACCCCAGCCATTTCCGGAGATCTGATTATGACTGATCTTATTATAGAGAGTATTCACTCCATTTACGGTTACCCCATGAATGCTGTTGAAACAGTTGAAATTATTCGTTATCAGATTGTGCTGGGCTCCTTCAGACAAATATATACCCTCTTCATTACCCAATTCCAATATTTCACTATTGGTATTGTTCAATCCGATAAAATTGTCATGTATGGTGTTGTAAGAACCCCAGATCGTGATGCCTGACTGATTGCCACCTATCAAGTTATCAAATACTTCCACACTGTCACACTCTATTCCAATGCGTATCCCTGCATTGTTCTCATTACCAATTGTAAACA
>JAFGTR010000062.1 GCA_016934055.1 Bacteroidales bacterium
AAAACTACCGTTTACCGATTACCGTTTACCGTTTACCTTCTTCCCGTCTTTGATCTTTAATCTATTGTCTTGATTCCTGGCTCTTGATTCTTGATTCTACCCGGCCCAACAATGTTTTACAGCCTTCATCAACAGTGTCCTGTTGAAAAATAAAACAAGGTATTTGGATTAAATTGTTATAACTTCGAAACGCATTAAATCATGAAGCGTGAATTCCAGAAATCACAAAGATCTTAATCTGAAGCGGGTAAACAAAACGTCAATTGCATTTAATAACCACGAATTGAAAGCCATCAATCAATATTGCAGGAAGTTCAGAGTAAGAAACAAGTCGAAATTCATGCGCGAAGCCATCATTACCGAAGTGCTTCGTAAATTTGACAAACATCATCCTTCCCTTTTCGATGATCATCCCCGTTTGTTCTGACTGCTCATAGTCTTTTACCCTGAATAATAATCAAAGCTTTTTTCATGTCTCCTTTTTTTCAAACGTTAAAAATCTTAAGGCTTCCTGTTGTGAAAAACATAACAATTCTTTAATTTTAAATATTTTACCATACTGCCCATATCCATATGAATCTGGTGATTGATATTGGAAATACCTCGATAAAAACTGGTTGTTTCCGTAACGGTGAACTGATCAAATCAGAAATGCATGATGCATTTACCTCTCAAACAGCAGCGGAATTGATCAGCCAATATAAAGTGCAGAATGGCATTTTATCAACGGTAAAAGAAAACGACGAATCTGTCGGATTTTATCTTCAGCAAAATCTTTCTTTTTTCATAAACCTCACCCATCATACACCCCTCCCGTTCAAAATTCTGTACCAAACTCCCGCACTGCTGGGAAAAGACAGAATTGCTGCAATAGCAGGAGCGTTTCAAAGTTTTCCCCAGAAAAACGTTCTGGTTATTGACATGGGCACAGCCATCACCTATGATTTCATTACCCGTAAAGGTGAATATACAGGGGGAAACATATCGCCCGGACTGGTTACAAGATTCAAAGCGTTGCACACATTCACATCGCAACTTCCTTTGATGGAAAAAGATGAGCTGGTAACTGACCTGGGAACAGATACACGGTCAGCCATCATTTCAGGTGTTCAAACAGGCATTATTTTTGAAATTAACGGGTATATCGATCATTTTACTTCACAGCACGCTGATTTGATGATCATTCTAACCGGAGGAGATGCACATTTTTTTGTTAATAAATTAAAAAAAACCATATTTGTGATTCCAAATTTAATACTTAACGGATTAAATTACATACTTGACTATAATGCCCGGAAAGTTTAATAGGGCTGATATCAAGGTTTTTCTTATGGCATGAGTTTTGAAGTATAAAGACTAAGAAACGACAAAATGCTTTATCAGATCCTTCTGCAGTTTATTTCTGCATTCAGGACAGCAGAAAGATCTGAGCACATTGGGAGGAGAATTATTAACAAAAGAATTACACTTTGGTTTATTCTGGATATACCGGTTTATCAAACCCAAATAGAAACAAAAAAATGAAAAGGACAACAATTATATTATTAGTCTCGGTTGCCACGATTTTTGCTTTCAGTTTTAAAGGTCTGGCTCAAAAAGGCATTGATGATAATTCAAAATACGGACATGGCGAGGACAGCATCCAATGTTTACGGAATCTCTCTCTGTATCGCGAATATGTAAAGCAACATGATTATAAATCGGCAATCCCTTTCTGGAGAAAAGCGTTCAATGAATGCCCGCAGTCTTTTAAAGGCATCTATCTGGATGGTGTGAAAATGTATCGCGAATTCATTGAAAAAGAAAAAGATCCCCAGATACAGTCACTGCTTGTTGACACGTTGATGCTCATATACGATATGCGTATCAAATGTTTCAACCAGCTGGATGAAGTCAGAGGAAGACAGGGCGTTGACCTGTTGCGTTACAAACGCAATGATATCAACGAAGTACAGCGAGGCTACGGGTTCTTAAAAGAATCTGTTGACCTTGGCGGTGCCAAATCTTCTGACGCTGTGCTTGCAACTTTTATATCATCATCAATGGCTCTGTACCAGAATCAGAAGACAGATGCCGGTACAATGATAAAAGATTTTCTTACTGCCACTGAGATTTTAAATGAAAAAATTTCCAATTCCCCAAATGACACCATGCTGGTTTTCCTGCAGGAAACCATAACCCGTAATTTTATTCAAATACCGGGAATAGAGGATGAAGATATCCTGACCGCTATTGAACCTCTTTTTAAAGAAAAACCTAATGATTCGCAACTGTTAAAAGTTATCGTTTCTGTTCTGGAAGCCAAAAAGCTTACTGAGGATCAACTTTGGTTAGATGCAGCGAAAAGTCTTTTTTCACAATATCCAACAGCAGAACTCGCCGCTAAAATCGCTTATGTAAGTCATAACAAATATGATTCCAAGGAAGCCTCCAACTATTACAATCAGGCCATTCAACTTGAAACTGACAACAACAAAAAAGCAGAATATTATTATGGCCTTTCCGCTGCAACGGATAATCTGGGAAACAAATCCCTCGCCCGTGATTATGCCAATAAGGCTATTGAATTTAAACCCGGATGGGGTGAACCTTATATACTTATTGCACAATTGTATGCCACAAGCAGAGATTTGTGCCAGGGCATAAGCCTTCCGAATGCCATTTACTGGGTAGCTGTCGACAAATTATTAAAGGCCAAACAAATTGATCCGTCGATTGAAGAAAAGGCAAATGCTTATATTCTTGAATTATCTCCACATTTTCCAAATAAAGAGGAAGCATTCTTCCTGAATATTATGGATGGTGACACTTATTATGTCGGTTGCTGGATCAATGAAAACACCAGGGCCCGGTTCTGAGTCCGGGCACCATATTAATCTTGCTGTTTTACTGATAGCAGGCTGTATCATTTTCTCATGTTCCTGTGAAAACGATATTGCCACCATTAAGGCATT
Organism: Bacteroidales bacterium; assembly: GCA_016934055.1. Classification (GTDB taxonomy): domain Bacteria; phylum Bacteroidota; class Bacteroidia; order Bacteroidales; family UBA10428; genus UBA5072. The sequence continues at coordinate 2,955 of JAFGTR010000062.1, forward strand.
GCACGAGGAAGTGAATATGCCCACACAGACCGGTGTTAATGTTGAGATTATTTACAGCGATTCCGGCCTGGTTAAAGGCAAGATCATAGCACCTGAATTAAAACGTTTTTCACGTGAAAATGATCCGTATTACGAATTTCCCAAAGGACTGAAAGTGTTGTTTTATGATCGCAACGGCAATGTTGAATCGCATGTCCAGGCCAATTATGCTTTATATTTTGAAAAGCAGGAACTCTGGGAAGCCCGTAACAATGTCATAGCCAAAAATGAAAAAACAAACGAACAGCTTTTCACCGAGCATCTCTTCTGGAACGAAAAGGAAGAATCTATTTACTCAGATGAATATACACGGATAATAAATGCCGACGGCACCTTTTACGGCGAAAAAGGCTTTGAAGCGAGGCAGGATCTCACAAAATGGAAATTGAAAGGTTCAAAAGGAACAGTTAATGTTAAAGAAGAGCCGCAGGAACAATAAAATCCCTGAAGCCATATGGCTTATGATGGCATTCATATGTCTGATTCTTGCAATTTACATCACTTTCAGGGATGGTATGCGTCAGAGTATTGTTTTCTTTGTCTTTGTCCTCCTGTCACTTATTATGTATTTCTTCAGAAAACAAATAAGAAAATCACATGATAATTCTTAACTTTTAAGAATGAATTACCTGTCCATCATAATTATTACTTTGTGCTTCTCGGCTTTCTTCTCCGGTATGGAAATTGCTTTCATTGCCTCCAATAAACTGCGTCTTGAACTGAACCGCAAACAGGGTCATTTTTCATCACGTTTCATTGCTGTTTTTCTTGAAGATCCTTCACAATATATCGCCACAATGCTGGTGGGAAACAATATAGCCCTGGTCATATATGGTATCTCCATGGCAGCCTTTCTCGATCCCTTTATCAGGCTTTTTACCAATTCTGAATTAAGCATACTGGTCATTCAGACACTGCTTTCCACACTGTTGATCATATTCACTGCGGAATTTCTTCCCAAAACACTGGTGAGGATAAACCCAAACCTGATCCTTAATATCATGGCTTTACCACTGGTCATCATCTACTATTTATTATATCCGGTCAGTTATTTCTTTACACGTTTATCCAACCTTATCATAAAAAGAATAAGAAAATCGGGAGCTGAAGAGCGACAGAGCATGACTGTATTCGGCAAAGTCGATCTCGATTATCTTATCAGCGAAGGTCAACACCATGATGGAGATCAATATCTGGATGATAAAACTGAAATAAAACTCTTTCAAAATGCCCTCGACTTTTCAAGTGTTAAACTGAGGGATTGTATGGTGCCAAGAACAGAAATTGTTGCTCTTGAAGTGAACAATACCATAGAAGAACTTAAACAGAGATTTGTTGAGACAGGCTTTTCAAAGATCCTTATATATGAGGATTCCATAGATAATATCATAGGCTATGTTACCTCAAAAGACCTGTTCAAAAATCCATCTTCCATTAAATCAAAACTTATCCCTCTTTCCTATGTTCCTGAAACCATGGCTGCCAATAAACTGCTTCATAAATTCATCAAAGAACGAAAAGGTATGGCTGTGGTAGTAGATGAATTTGGTGGTATTTCAGGCATGATCACTATCGAGGATATCATGGAAGAAATTTTTGGTGAAATTGAAGATGAACACGATACAGATGAGTTCATCGAAAAAATAATCAGTGAAAACACTTACACTTTTTCAGGCAGGCTCGAAATTGACTATCTCAACGAACAATATCCCCTTTCAATACCCGAATCGGAAGATTATGATACATTGGCCGGATTCATAATGTTTCACTATGAAAGCATACCCAAACTCAATGAAATACTGACAATTGAACATTTTGAATTTAAGATCCTCAAGGTTAGTCATACCCGCATTGAACTTGTACAGATGAAGATTATCACGGAGTAGGATTTATTAAGAGTCCCTTTTTTTTTTAAACTCTCTTGTAGAAAAAGATAAATTACTATCTTCGTAGCCAATTTTTAGAAACCTTTAATGATCTTATTTATATGGCAGTACTTGAGAAGCTAAGAACAAGGGCAGGATTACTGTTAGCCATAATCATCGGAATGGCCCTTTTTGCTTTCGTGTTGAGTGATTTATTGGATTCGGGCGGATCGCTCTTTACAAAATCCAAACATGAGATTGCAGAGATAGCAGGTAAATCAATCCCTTATACAGAATATGAAACCAAGGTACAGGACTTCGTAGAGTTCCAGCAGATACGATCAGGACAAAGCGGTTTTGATGAAGACCTTATGAACCGTATCCGTATGGCTGTTTGGGAAAATATGATGCAGGACCTGATATTTGAAAAAGAGTATAAAAAGACCGGCATTGAAGTCAGCGAAGATGAACTAAAGGAATTATTCATTGGAAGCAATCCTCATCAGCTCGTTGTGGAATACTTCGGCGATCCCCAGACGCGTACACTTAATCGTGCCGGATTGGCCCAGTTCATTCAACAGATTCAGGAAATTGATGATAGCGATGAGAAAACCTATTATGCTTTTGTTGAAAACGAGGTATACCGAAGCAGAAAATATGAAAAATATCTCGGATTACTCCGTCACGGGCTTAACGCAACAACACTTGAAGCCAGAAGACGGTACGCTGACAACAGCACAACAGTTGATTTTGATTTCCTTGTCAAACCGTTCAGTACATTGAATGATTCAGCCGTTACCATCAGCAATGATGATATAAAAAAATATTATGCCTCTCATAAAAACAATTACAAGCAGGATGAATCAAGAGATATCCGCTATTTGTACTATGAAATCATTCCTTCCAAGGAAGACTATCAGGACGCTGAGAATTATATCATCAATAATAAAGAAGCTTTTGCCAAAGCTGAAAACACCAGGCAGTTTGTTAACTTAAACTCTACCAATCCTTATGATGAGACCAACTATCGTTATGGTGAGTTGCCTGACACACTTAATGATATCATGTTCAGCGCGGAGGTTGGTACACTGGTGGGTCCGTATTTTGAAGACAATGCTTATAAACTGGCCAAACTTGCCGATGTAAATTATCTGCCTGATTCTGTCAGAGCCCGTCATATTCTGCTTCAGGCAACACAGAATAATGCTTCGCGCATTTGGCAAACCGCCGACAGTTTAAAAGACCTTATCGTCAATGGCGCTGACTTTGCTGCACTGGCACGCACCTATTCTGCCGATAATGGTTCAGCAGCAGAAGGCGGAGACCTTAACTGGTTTAAGGAAGGCCAGATGGTCAAACCCTTTTCTGACAGCTGTTTCTTTGGTAAAACAGGAGATGTGAAGATTGTCCCCACGCAATATGGTATCCATATCATCGAAATTACTGATCAGTCCAAACCATCTAAAACTGTACAGGTCGGGATTCTTGAAAAAGAGGTCATGCCCAGCGATGCCACTGATCAGTTTTATTATTCCAAAGCAAATGAATTTGCCGGCATCAACAATACATATGAAAAATTTAATAAAGCCATTGAAGCTCAGAATCTCTCTGTTTATGTTCGCCCGGCTAAGGGACTGAAACCTCTTGACCGGGAGATTACAGGACTGGAATCTCCCAGGCTTCTGGTAAAGTGGGCCTATGAAGCGGATGAAAAAGAAGTATCCCAGCAGGTTTTTAAATTTGGCAACAAATATGTGATTGCCGTTCTCGATGATATCCAGGAAGAAGGGTATGCATCTCTTGAAAGTATAAAAGAAGAGATCGAACATGAAGTTCGTAAAGAAAAAAAGGCTGAAAAAATCTCGAATGAAATCAGAGCAAAGATAACTGAAGAAAAGGCTCTTGAAGACCTGGCCGTTGAGTTGAATCTTCCGGTAAAAACAGCGGTTGGTGTGCGCGTATCCTATCCTTCTCTGCCTGACGTGGGAAGTGAACCCGTTATTGTGGCCTCAGCACTGCAGCTTGAGAAAAATGTCATTTCACAACCCATGACCGGTATTAACGGTGTTTTTATTGTTGTTGTCAACAATATCAACAAAGCTGATGATCCTGCATTCGATTTTTTGCAGCGGGAAAAGACGTACCTTGACAGAAACTATGCAGCACGTGTTAATTATGCCGGTTATGAGGCATTAAAAGACATGTCCCGCATCACAGATAACCGCAGGCAATTTTATTAATTAATTCAAGTTGCCGGTTATAAAATTCTTAATATGATTTAAGAATCAATGTCGTTTGGTTAAGCCCGAATTAAGTCCATCTCCCGGAAAGGGTGCAGGGAGAGGATAAAAAAATCCTTAACTTAACGACATTGAATCTTAAATCGTTAATATTAAATTGTTATTCTTCAAATCTTCAAACCTGACGGCAGGCAGGTCTTTAAATCTTTAAACCTGTCAACAAACTAACCCTCAGTCAATCGCATCATGCAGGTAAGGATTATCCTTGCTGAGCTTTACATGATGATCCTGATCATTTATGAGAGAATATTGTGACACCTTTGTCTCTTCAGAATGTTTCACCTGGTCCATTTTAACTTTTTTTCGCTTGTAAGCAGGTGTATTTTCCATTTCATCAATATAATCCCCTGTATTTGATGAAGAAAAGTTCAGATCCTTCATTCTTTCCTTGGCCTTTTTAATCATGTTAACCCGTTGTGATGCCTTCTTCAGGTCAACCTGGCTTTTAACCCTGTCTGTCTCACCACCCCATTCACCTGAGGTCACATCAAATTCTATTGTTTGCTGCGTGTTTGCATAGTCTCCTTGAGAAGGCCGGTCTTTAACTTCGAACCCCGAATCGCTGACAAAAGAAACATTACCGTTCTCCGGGAGGGGTATTCGGTTAATTTCCCGCTTTCGCGCGTACAATTCCGGGATGCTGCTTGTAGCAAAACCTGTTGCTATAATGGTTACGCTTATTTTTTCATCAAGATTCACATCTATTCCGTTACCCCATATCAGATCAGCATTTGCGCCAGAACACTCCTGCACATAATCAATGATTTGTCCGATTTCATCCATGGTCACTTCCTCCTTGCCTGAAGTTATGTTCACCAGTATATTACGGGCGCCTTTAATATCATTATCGTTTAACAAAGGAGACGTGATCGCATTCTGAATAGCCTTCATAGCACGGTCTTCACCCTCAGCCAAACCGGAACCCATGATGGCAACACCACTGTTTGACATTACTGTATGAACATCGGCAAAGTCAACATTTATAAATCCATGTACAGTAATGATCTCTGCAATTCCCTTAGCCGCTATGGCCAACACATCATCAGCCCTGGAAAAGGCTTCAGACACGCGCAAATCGCCATACATCTCCCTTATCTTTTCGTTGTTAATAACCAACAGGGAATCGACATACTTTTCCATTTCGGCAATACCATCCAGGGCCTGGCTGATACGTCGCGGACCTTCATTCTTAAATGGAATAGTAACAATTCCCACGGTTAAAAGGCCCAGGTCCTTTGAGGCTTTTGCAATAATGGGGGCTGCGCCTGTACCTGTGCCTCCGCCCATACCCGCCGTGATAAAGACCATTCGCGTATTAGCTGACAAGGCATCTTTGATTTCATCCAGACTTTCAATAGCAGCCTGTTTGCCAACCTCAGGCTTGTTACCTGCGCCCCTGCCCTCGGTTAAGGAAGCGCCAAGCTGGACTCTGAGGGGTACAGGACTGTTTGACAAGGCCTGTGCATCGGTATTGCAGACCACAAAGTTGACATCTTTTATGCCAAGTCTGTACATATGATTTACAGCGTTGCTCCCGCCGCCTCCAACGCCAACAACTTTAATGATGGAAGAACGGTTCACGGGAAGCTCAAAATTTATTAATTCATCCATATTATTTTATTTATATGCAGATAGTTTTACATTTCGGTGTCGTTGACATCAAAAAATCCACCTATTGTCTTTTTGAAACTGTCAAAAATACCACCCACTTTTTTCTTCAGTTCCTCCGGTGATTCATCTTTCTCCTGGTCCGAATCCTTATCCGTTTTCGCTGATTTATCAAGGCCTTCAGCCCCACTGGCACTCACAAAATCGTGTGTATCCTCAAGAGCTTTGCTTTTTGCACCAGGCATCACGTTTTGCAGAATGTCGTGCCCGTTCAGCAAAAGCCCTATGCTGGTGCTGTACATAGGATCATTGACTTCGCCTGTTGAATCGTTACCAAGCCGTTCATTGGGATAACCCACACGCACATCCATGCCTGAGCGGAATTTGACAAGCTGCGGAAGATTACGCAGCAACGATCCGCCTCCCGTGATCACAATGCCTGCACTTAACTTATCCATGCATCCTGAATTCTCAAGCTCGAAGAGCGCAGAATCGATGATCTCCTCCATCCGCGATTGTATGATATAAGCCAGGCTTTTGAAGGAAATCTCCTTGGGCTCTCGACCGTTGATACCGGGCACAGTGACAACCTTGTCATCCTGCGCCAGATCACCCAGTGCAGAACCAAACTGCATCTTCAGCTGTTCGGCATATTTGCTGAGAATAGAACATCCCTCCATGATGTCCTTTGTGATCACATTGCCGCCGAAAGGTATGACCGCCGTATGCCTTATGATTTCGTCTTGAAATACAGCAATATCAGTCGTACCCCCGCCAATATCTATCAGGGCAACACCGGCTTCCTTTTCTTCATCACTCAGCACTGCTGCTGAAGAAGCAAGAGGTTCAAGAATCATTTGCCTGACCCTGATGCCAACACGGTCAACACATCGCTCAATATTCCGGGCTGATGCAATATCGCCTATAACAATGTGAAAATTGGCTTCCAGCCTTTTACCGAACATACCAACCGGGTTTTTAACGCCGGTTTCACTGTCAACAATATAATTCTGGGGCAATACATGGATGATCTCTTCACCCAGCTCAATGGGTATTTTATACATGTCGGCCAGCAACCTTTCCGTATCGGCTGGCGTTATCTCGGTATCATAGGAATCACGATTGATATAACCTCTGTTTCTGATGCTTTTTATATGCTGCCCGGCAATGCCAACAAAAGCCTGCTTGATCTGGAAGCCAACCTGTTTCTGAACTTCTTCCACCGTTGTCCGTATAGCGTTAACAGCTTCGTCAATATTAAGGACGATGCCCCGCCGGACACCTTTGGAGGGACATTTGGCCAGCCCGAGAACATCAAGCCGCCCGTTTTCGTTGACATAACCAATAATGGTAACGATCTTTGTCGTGCCTATGTCAATTGCAGCCAGAATGTTGTTTCGATATTTCATGGGATTAGTTTTTAATACACACTATCTGATTATCGTATTCTAAATTTATGCGCGAATAATGGTTCCAACCTATTTTGTTGAATCCTTGTAAATAAAGTAATTTTAACTTGTACAGCTTCTCTTCCATTGCATCAGCCCTGCCAAACTCAATAACATGTGAGCCAACCCTCGGAATAAGTTCAAACTCGCCTGACGCCGTAACATAGATCTGCTGAATCTGCGCTCTCCAGAACTCATCCTGTTCAATATAACGGGCCAGTTTAAACACATCGTATATGCACCGTTGTCTTGTTGAAAGCGAATCGTATTCAGAATCCCAGATGTTTCTTGTCCGCCCTGTATTGAAAGGCTCTCTGATATGTCCGTTTACAATCAATACAAAGGGGCTGAAAGAGCGTGATACCGGAATAATATTTCCTTCACGGTCGAAATAATAGCTCTGTCCCCTGCGGTTATAAATTCTCACAAAAGGTTCGCGCTGGCGAATGTCAATGTTCAATATACCGCGTTCGGTAATATAAGCCTCAGCTGAACGGATGATACGCTGCTGTCTTAATTTTTCTTCAATATTTTTCAACCCGATCATGTCACATTTTTTACCCAACATTGAAATCTTACTCTCATCAAGCATTTCACGCACATCATTTTCATCGATAAAATGCCACTGATCTTTATCCAATATTGTAATATTCATGGTGTTTACCAGCTGACCTGCATGTTTTTCTTTTATAAAACCCGATACCACTATCAGGTATGCCAGGACAATAATCCAAATGATGATATGTTGTATAAATCTTTTCATCCTCAGGTCAACTGAAAACGTTTTTAATCGGCTCAACATACCGGTCAATATCTCCGGCTCCCATGGTTACAAGTACTTCAGGCTGTTTCTGCTTCAGCACGTCTACCAATTCTGATTTTCCGCAGATCATTTTATTTTTTATTGACACATGTCTGAGTATTGAATCGGATGAAACACCCTTTATCGGCTGCTCCCGTGCCGGATAGATTTCCAGCAATATCAGCTCATCCAACAGGCTCAAACTGTGAGCAAAATCTATTGCCAGGTCACGTGTCCGGGTATAAAGATGAGGCTGAAAAACACCGGTAATCCTTTTGCCGGGATACAATTCCTTCACTGACATCAGTGTGGCCTCAATCTCCCTGGGGTGATGGGCGTAATCATCAATATAAACCAGTTTATCAGTCTTAAGGACATAATCAAACCTTCGCTGGTTACCGCTAAACACAGCCAGAGAATCCCTTATGATACCTTCATCACAATCCAGCTGATGTGTGACGGCAATCGCAGCTATGGCATTTTCAACATTTATCAGTCCCGGATGATCCAGCGAAACAGATTTAATAATACCTGAAGGAGTTTTGACATCAAAAGTGTAAACTGCATGCTCAAGCTTGATATTAAAAGCCTGGTAATCGGCATCTTCTTTGAGTGAATAGGTAAAACGGCGTAAGTTCAAAGCCTGCCTGTTCAAGGGCAATCCCTTTTTTATCACCAGAAATCCGTCATCACGGATCTGTGAAACAAAGTCGCCGAATGATTTGTGCAATGCCTCCATATCTCCATAGATATCCAGATGGTCGGCATCAATAGCCGAGACAACGGCAACCCTCGGATACAGATGCAGGAATGACCTGTCATATTCATCAGCCTCTGCAATAACCCATTCACTTTTTTCATCCCACACGAGATTGCTTTTGAAATTCTTCGAAATACCGCCCAGAAAAGCGTTGCATGAGTCTTCAGTATGACTCATGATCCAGGCGATCATGGTGCTGATGGTCGTTTTGCCATGCGTTCCGGCTACAGCGATGGTTTTTTTATCACGGGTGATCAGTCCCAGTACCTCTGCCCTCTTAAGCATGACAAAAGCATTCTTCCTGAAAAAGTTCAGCTCACAATGATCATCAGGGATGGCCGGTGTGTAGACAACCAATGTACCTTCATGCTCACGGAATGACAACGGGATATCGTTGACTGTATCGTTGAAGTGAATGTCTATGCCCTCATTTATTAACTTATCTGTTAATGCTGATGATGTTTTATCATAGCCTGCAACACTTTTCCCCATCTCATTAAAATACCTGGCAAGGGCGCTCATGCCGATCCCTCCGGCGCCCAGGAAGTATACTCTTTTTATGGATCCACTATCAATCATCATACATGCATTATATCATACAGTTCATCAACAATACGGGATGCAGCATTTCTCAATGCCATTTGACGGCAATTCTGCTCAAGCATTGTCCTCTGCCCGTTGTTCCTTATCAGATCAAAAGCAACCGGAATCAGTTTTGTATAAGCATCAGCATCCCTCACCAACAGAGCGGCTTTTCTTTTCACCAGGGCCATTGCATTTTTTGTCTGATGATCCTCCGCAACATTGGGAGACGGTACCAGTATTACCGGCTTTCCCACCAGACATAATTCAGAAATTGTTCCGGCACCGGCCCGTGAAATAATAATATCGGCAGCAGCATAAGCCAGGTCCATACGATTGATGAAGTCCATATAGACGAGGTTCTTCAATGGCATGTCTTTAAGCTTTTGTCGTATATCACCGAAGTATAAGCTTCCGGTTTGCCAGATAAACTTAACCGATGAGTTTTCAATCAGTCCGATATTACGGAATATGCTTTCATTAAGGGTTTTTGCGCCAAGACTGCCTCCCAGTAATAAAACAACAGGCATTTTGTCTTCCAGCCCGAATAACGCCAAAGCCTCTTTCTTCTTTGATTCTGTCGGCACTATATCTTCCCTGACAGGGTTTCCTGTGAGTACTGTTTTATCAGCAGGAAAATATTTATCCATCCCCTCATAAGCAACACATATCCGGTTAGCTTTTCGGCCAAGGATACGGTTGGTGATGCCGGCATATGAGTTTTGTTCCTGAATAAGAACTGGGATGCCTCTCTTTACAGCCACCCTTACTACAGGTCCGCTGGCATACCCTCCAACACCGACAACTGCATCGGGTTTAAATGACTTAATTATGTGTCCTGCCTTGTTCAGGCTCCTGAAAAAATTAACCAGCACAAGAAAATTTCTCAGAGTAACCCTACGCTGAAGACCCTCAACCGCTAATCCCACGATATCGAAACCTGCCTGGGGAACCTTTTCCATTTCCATACGGCCTTCAGCCCCGACAAATAAAATCGATGCCTCAGGATCGCGGGATTTTATTTCACGCGCTATGGCAATAGCCGGAAATATATGCCCTCCTGTGCCCCCTCCGCTGATGATTATCTTACAGGTTGTCTTCATTGTCAATGGTGGCATTATTATCCGTACTCGTACCGGTTTGTTCTTTAATACCCCTGCTAACACTCAGAATAATACCAAATGAAGCGCAGGTAAACAGCATGGATGATCCTCCCCAGCTTATCATTGGCAGAGGCTGACCTGTCACGGGAATAAGGTTTATAGCCACAGCCATGTTGATCATGGCCTGAAAGGTAATCAGCAGGGCCAGTCCCATGGCTGCGAAGGCCGGAAATGTCCGGCTGCTCTTTCGCACCATAACAGCAGCCCTGAACAATAAATACAAATAAAGGGCTATGATAATTACCGCACCTGCCAAACCGTACTCCTCAATGATAATGGCAAAAATAAAATCAGAATATGGATGCGGAATAAAATTACGCTGCATACTTTTACCGGGCCGGAGCTGGATAATACCGCCCCTGACAATGGCAATTTTGGCCTGGTTAACCTGGTAATTATCCTCTTTGTCCCCGTTGGTAAAACTCTCAATCCGGTGTTTCCATGTGCCCACACGTCCTTCAAGGTCATTTAACATGACAACGGCGACAAAAGCAGCCAGTATAAGAGCCATTATGCTGCTGAATACCATCAGGTATTTCAGCTTCATCCTCCCGATGAACATCAGAAGCATTGAGACAAAGAAAAGCATCAGGGCCGTTGAAAGGTTTGCCGGCATGATAAGAGCACAAACAATTAACACAGGTACAATAGCCGGCAAAAATGATTCTTTGTAGTCATCTACTTTATCCTGTTTCTGAGCCAACACCCTTGCCAGATACATAATCAGGGCCAGCTTTGCCAGGTCGGAAGGCTGAATGGTAAAGCCCAGCCCGGGCACTGTTAACCATCGCGAAGCCTGGTTAATGCTTGTGCCGAAAAACAATGTAATGACAAGCAATGGTATTGAAACAATAAGAAAGAGTTGTGAAAGCCGCGAAAAGAATTTGTATGGCACCAGATGAATGGCATAGATGATGATGATACCGATGAGCAATCTGGTAGCATGATTGACCATATAATAATAGGTATTGCCACCCTGATACCTGTAAGCCAGTGAACCTGTGGCACTGTAAACAGTCAGCAATGAGAATATTGACAACAGAACGATGACTGCCCATATAACGGCATCACCTTTGAAATATTTCCGAAGTGTCGTATGCATCATTACAGGTTATAACTCACGCACATATTTTTTAAACTGCCATCCACGGTCTTCATAATTCTCAAAAAGGTCAAAACTGGCGCATGCAGGAGAAAGCAATACGGTATCACCCTTGCTGCCCATTCTGTAGGCAGTCACAACAGCCTCTTTCATTGAAGAAACATCGGTAACAACCGGTACGATATCATCAAAGACTTTGTGGAGCTTGGCGTTATCAACACCCAGGCATATCAGTACCTTGACCTTGCTTTTCACCAGGTTCATCAGCTCATTGTAGTCATTGCCCTTATCCACGCCCCCAGCAATCCATATTACAGGTGTGGTCATGCTTTCCAGCGCATACCAGGTTGAATTTACATTGGTAGCTTTTGAGTCATTGATGAATTCAATACCATGAACGCTTATAAAGCGCTCAAGCCGGTGTTCAACACCGGTAAAATCCATCAGACTTTCACGAATCAGTGGTTTTCTTATTTTCAGCACATTGCCGGTTATGCCGGCTGCCATTGAATTATATATATTATGCTTCCCCTTCAGGGCAAGATCGGCAAGTGACATTTCAAACATGTCGTCATCCACCTCTATCTTCAACAATCCGCTTTCAACATAAGCACCCTGTTGCACAGTCTCCTTCAAAGTAAACCCAAGTTGCTTGGCTTTTAATACAATGCGCTCGAGTTCCCTTATGGTAATTTCATCATCTGAACAATAAACAAAAAAATCATCTTCCGAAAGATTCTGGGTAATCCTGAACTTTGAATCAACATATTTCTGAAGGTTATGGTCATACCTGTCAAAATGATCGGGCGTAATATTCAGCAGAATAGCAATATCTGCTTTAAAATCATACATGCCGTCAAGCTGGAAACTGCTAAGTTCGAGCACATAGAAGTCGTAATGTTCAGTAGCAACCATCATGGCGAAACTTTTCCCTACATTACCGGCTAAACCGGCATTCAGACCGGCTTTGCGCAGCATGTGATGAATCAGGCTTGTGGTTGTCGTTTTGCCATTGCTTCCCGTAATGCAGATCTTTTTTGCGCTGGTATACCGGCCGGCAAATTCAATCTCGGAAATAATGTGGATGCTCTTCTTGCGAATGGCGATAACAATATCTGATTTCTCAGATATACCGGGACTCTTGATCACTTCATCAGCATTCAGGATAAGCCTTTCGGTGTGCTTACCCTCTTCCCATTCTATGTCATAATTAAACAGGATTTCCTTATAGTGATCTTTGATCCGGCCTGAATCCGAAACAAAAACATCAAATCCCTGCTTGCGGGCAAGCACGGCAGCACCTGTTCCACTTTCTCCGGCGCCCAGAATGACGATTCTTCGTTCCATTATCATCGTATTTTTAGGGTAACAATAGTTATGAGGGCCAATAATATGCTTACAATCCAAAACCGTATCACAATCTTGGATTCGGAATAATTGAGTTTCTGATAATGATGATGCAGTGGTGCCATCCTGAAAATTCTTCTTCCTTCGCCAAACCTGTATCGGGTAAATTTGAAAAAGGCCACCTGGATGACGACCGAAAGGCTTTCAACAACAAAAACACCACATAAAATGGGGATCAGTAATTCTTTTCGGATGAGAATGGCATATACCGCAATAATACCACCGATAGCCAGGCTTCCGGTATCACCCATAAAAACCTGGGCCGGATGAGCGTTATACCACAGAAATCCCACCAAAGCCCCGATGAAAGCACTGATAAAAACCACAAGTTCTCCACTATGAGGCAGATACATTATATTCAGATAATCAGAAAAAATGGCATTGCCTGAAACATAAGCGAGTATACCCAGGGTAAGGCCGATAATGGCAGAGGTTCCGGCAGCCAGTCCGTCAAGACCGTCAGTGAGATTAGCCCCGTTGGAGATAAAAGTGATGATAAGGATTACCGCAATAATAACCACCACCCAGGCCCATTTCTGTGCTTTTTCACCCATAAACCAAATGAGCATGGCATAATCGAATTCATTATTCTTGAAGAAGGGTACATTGACCTTGGTTGATTTCACATCATGTGTAACAAAACTGATTGATGGTAAATTCTGGTCGTTTCCCTCAAGTATTCTGGTAACCGGCACACCATCCCGGTTTAAGACTTTTTCCCTTACAAGGATGGCGTCATTGAAATGCAATGTTAAACCGACCACCAGGCCGGCCACCACCTGCGCAATGATTTTAAAGGTGCCGCGCAGACCTTTCTTGTTCTTCCTGAACACCTTGATATAATCATCAATAAAACCAATGATGCCAAGCCAGATGGTGATAAAGAGCATGAGCTGTACATAAACATTGAGCAGGTCTCCGAACAACAGCACAGGGATCAGTATCGCAATCAGTATGATCAGTCCGCCCATGGTGGGCGTGCCCTTTTTGGAAAGCTGTCCCTCCAGTCCAAGGTCACGCACCGTTTCTCCTATCTGTTTACGCTGGAGCAAGCGTATGATTTTTTTGCCTATGAAAAGGGATATCACCAGCGAAGTAATCACCGTCATTCCGGAGCGGAATGATAAATACTGAAACAAACCCGCTCCGGGTAAGTCAAATCTGTCAAGATATGCAAAAAAATAGTACAGCATAGACTAATGCAGGTTTGTACTTTTAATCTTCAACAGTTCCATAACCAATTCCTTATCACTGAATGGGTATTTCACACCCTTAATCTCCTGGTATTCTTCGTGGCCCTTGCCGGCTATCAGCAAAACATCGCCTGACTTTGCCATCATACAGGCAGTTTTTACAGCTTCCTTTCGGTCAGCAATGGCAATGACCTTTGTTGTCATAGTCTTGTCAAGTCCTTCTTTCATGTCAGAGATAATTGCTTCCGGATCTTCATCCCTGGGATTATCTGATGTAAGAATGACCCGGTCACTCATGTCAGCAGCCACGCGCGCCATCCCGGGCCTTTTTGTCCTGTCGCGGTTACCGCCGGCGCCTACAACCGTGATGATTTGTCCTGCTGTCGCTTTAATCTGACGGATAGTAGCCAGAACGTTGGCCAGAGCATCAGGTGTATGAGCATAGTCAACAATAGCCGTCACGCCATCTTCCGACTTAACAGACTGAAATCTGCCTTCAACAGGTTCAAGCTGGCTCATTATCTTTAAAACATCTTCTTTTGCCTGTTTTAGCAACCGTGCAGTTGCATATACAGCCAGCAGATTGCTGGCATTGAAAGCCCCTAAAAACCGGGTCCAGATTTCGGTCTGGTCAATGTTCAGCAACATACCGTCGACATGACTCTCAATAATTCTGGCCTTAAACCCGGCCATGGACTTTATTCCGTAATAATGAACAGCGGCCCTGGTATTCTGAACCATAACCTTCCCGTTACGGTCATCATTATTGATAAGAGCGAAACTTCCGTCCGGAAGGTTGTCAAAGAACAGCTTTTTCGCCCTGATATACTCTTCAAAGGTTTTATGATAATCGAGGTGGTCATGTGTGATGTTCGAAAAAATACCACCGGCAAAAGCAAGTCCGGCCACCCTTTGTTGTGCCAGTGCATGTGAGCTGACTTCCATAAAAGCATACTGGCAACCGGCATCCGCCATATCTTTCAAGAGGCTGTTCAATTGCACGGGATCTGGTGTTGTATGGGTTGCCCCTACAATTTTGCGGCCGACATAGTTTCTGATGGTCGATAAACAGCCTGTCTTATACCCAAGAGCCATAAACAGCCTGTACAGGAGCGTGACCGTTGTTGTTTTGCCGTTTGTGCCGGTTATACCAACAAGCTTCAAATGCGAAGAAGGATTATCGAAATAGTTGGAGGCCATGACGCCCAGTGCCCTGGCGCTGTCTATTACCCTGACAAAAACGGCATGACCGGCTTTTTCTTCCGGCACCTTTTCACACACAACAACGCCGGCATCCTTCGAAACGGCC
The DNA here is from genome assembly GCA_016934055.1 of Bacteroidales bacterium. Lineage (GTDB taxonomy): Bacteria > Bacteroidota > Bacteroidia > Bacteroidales > UBA10428 > UBA5072. The sequence goes on from JAFGTR010000062.1 coordinate 18,533, forward strand.
TGGGGTATAAAATCATGACCGTCAGCAGTGGTGCCCCTTACAGCAACAAATACCATTCCGGGCATTACGGCACGTGAATCGAACGTGATCCCCGATACCTGAATATCTTTTTCACCGGAGACTTCCAGCACTTCAACTGATTTTAATATGTCGCCAAGCCTTTTCAATGTCAATCTCTGTATGTCATTTCAAGAATTATTCTTTCTCCCTTGTTAACTCTTGTCCCGGGCATCAGGGACTGCCTTCTCACACTGCCCTTCCCCTGTATAACAACCTTAAGGCCTGCATTCTCGAGGAGATAAACAGCATCTTTTGCCCCCAGTGAAACAACATCGGGAACAAGGTTCTCAATAACAGTCCTTTCACTGAATTGCACAGTCTTCTCATCCTTCGTGGTATTGATCCATGGCGATTTAATGTGAGCTTTATCGACAGGAATGCCAAGTTCATTCAAAGCAGTGCGGCTTTCATCACGATGTCCGTTTTTGGAATACGGCAGATCCACCATCATACCGTCATCTTTCTCCACAGGATCATGCATGTCAACAGAGGTTGCATAAACCTTCCTGGCAATTTCAAGGAAAACAGGACCGGCAACCTGATTGCCGTAATACACCTGTTTTGATGGTGAATTAACAACAACAATACAGGAATATCTGGGTTCATCAGCCGGAAAGTATCCCACAAAAGAGGCCTGATAACTTACCTCATTGCCGGTTCTGTAACCGTATTTTTTGTTATAAATCTGATTGGTACCGGTTTTGCCTGCAATTTTTATCTGTTCATTCCTGAGATTTTTCGCCGTTCCGTTTTCCACAACGCCTTCGAGCAGGATCCTGACCTTTTTAAGGGTGCTCCTGGAGCATACAGAAGATTGAAGAACTTCGCTTCTGTAACGTTTAATTATTTTCCCATGGTATTGCAACTCTTTTACAAAAACGGGCCTGATCATTTTTCCGTCGTTGGCAATGGCATTATAAAAAGCAAGAATCTGAAGAGGAGTCAGGCGTACTTCATACCCGTATGACATCTGAGCCAGAGATATGCCCGACCACAATTTTTCACCCGGATAACGAATGACCGGTTTACCTTCACCTTTTATTTCTATGCCAAGACATTCATTTAACCTCATGCGATACAGCCTGTCAACAAAATGATGAGGCTGATCTTTGTAAGCCCCTGTTATGATTTTAGCCATGCCCACGTTTGATGAATACTCAAAAACCTGTTTCACGGTGAGTTCTCTATATCCCCCGTGTTTTGACTGTTCATCCCTGATGACCTTGTCATAATACTGAAAAGTACCGTCACCTGTATCGATGGTGTCATTAAGGTCAATATAGCCATCCTCAAGAGCAGCCATCAGCACCGGTAATTTAAAGGTTGAACCGGGTTCGGTGCTTTCGCCAATGGCAAAGTTCTGAAGCTCACGGTATCTGCCCTGACTATCCTTACTCAGATTGACCATGGCTTTGATCTCGCCTGTCTGTACCTCCATCAGTATAGCTGTGCCATGCCTTGCATCCTGGACTGTTAATTGCTCCAACAAAGCTTTCTCAGCCACATCCTGCACATCTATATCAATGGTGGTGATAACATCAACGCCATCCCTTGGTTCAATTTCATTTCTGTCATTAACAGGCATCCAGATATCACCGCTTAACCTTTGCATCAGCCGGATACCCTCAACACCGTTCAGCTGATCATCATAAGCGCCTTCAATGCCCACCACGTTGCCGCCATCACCCTTTGTTGTATAACCTATAAGCCTTGCGGCAAGGTTCTGATGAGGCCTGATCCTTCTGTTTTTCTGCAGGTATATAAAACCGCCTTTATATTTGCCTTCCCGAAAAACCGGAAAAGTTTTCAGTTCCTTCAACTGAATAAAATTGACCCCTGATTTGACAAGATGATATCTTCTCCCCTGTTTGCGGGCTTTGATGAGTTCATTTTTATATTGCCATACAGGCTTATCCTTAAACAGCCGGGAAAGACATATGGCCAGAGAATCAATGCCCTCATAGAAAGTTTTATCTGTTAATGCCGTGCTGCGCGCATCAAAACGGATTTCATAATACGGCAATGAACTGGCCAGCAACCTGCCGTCGGATGCATAAATGCTGCCCCGGTCAGCAGGAATGATCATATTTTTGAGAATATAGGCATTGGCCTCTGCCTCCCACCGGCTTTTCTCAAACAACTGAACATACAGGATTTTTCCTATAATAAGAAAGCCCAGCAACAAAAAACCGAAGTATACAATGCCAACCCTCCACAATATGTCACGCTTTATCGACATCAGGGAATCTTTTTTCGTATGAGTTTTTTGGGTGGTTCAACCAGTTGTTTCAATCCCAGGTTCCTTTCATTCACAATGGCCGACACTTCCGATGGTTTGCTGATATTCATCAATTCAGCGGCAATGGTTATCTGTTCGGCCCGAAGATCTTTAACTTCAACTTCTGTTTTGCTGATCTTCCTCACCATGCGTTCAGCATGATACCGGTTCCCGATATAAAGAACTGCCAATACAGTAAGAAACAGGATAAACGGAAGCTGACGGGTCATGGTTTCACGAACCAATATAGAGCCATCAAGGAATTCCTTCACCCGCAATGGCTTTTTTTCATCCTTTTTCTCACCTGCTCTGCCGGTTTCAGAGACAGGCTTTTCTTTCCGGGCAGGTTCAACAGGCTCGACAAAAGGTTCAATTTCCACAAAATCAATGTTTCTGTCCTCTCTGACCATACGTTTCAGTTTTTCACAGCCACACGAAGCTTGGCACTTCGTGCCCTTGTGTTGTTTTTTATCTCCTTCTCTGACGGAACGACAGGCTTTTGATGCAATGACCTGAACGGCACTGAATAATTACCATATACATCTTTATGGGTTATCCCTCTGATATTGCCTGATTTAAAATAATTCTTAACCAGCCTGTCTTCAAGGGAATGATAACTGATTACCACCAGCCTGCCTCCCCGTTTCAATAACGTACTGCTCTGCTCCAGCATATCCGAAAGATTTTCTGTTTCACGGTTGACCTCTATTCTGAAAGCCTGAAACACTTTCGATAAATACTGATTGGTTTGCCCGGCCGGGATACAGTGTTGAATAACTGTTATAAGGTCACCCGTTTTATCAAGGTTTCGGGATGATCTGGCATTGATGATGGATCTGGCAACTTTGCGGCTGTTATGGAGTTCACCATAGGCCGACAGGATATGTTCAAGTTCTGATTCTGAATAACCTGCAACAATGCCTGCAGCTGTCAGCTTGCCTTTACGGTTCATCCGCATGTCAAGGGCTACATTATAACGGTAACTGAATCCTCTCTCAGGCTCATCAAAATGATGGGAAGAAACACCCAGATCAGCCAGTATACCATCAACCTCTTTCACACCGTAAAACCGGAGGTAATTTTCAAGGAACCTGAAATTTCCACAGGTAAAAATGATGCGCCTGTCATCCGGGATCCGGGCTGTGGTATCTTCATCCTGATCAAAGGCATATAGCTTCCCGTGCTTCCCGAGTCGTTTCAGTATCTCCCGCGAATGTCCGCCGCCGCCAAAAGTTACGTCAACATAAGTACCGGAAACCTGAACATTCAGGCCTTCGATGGCTTCGTTGAGCAAAACAGGCTGATGATAGGCTGTCATTCATTTTTATCTTTATTGATATTCCCCATTATTTTTTCCGCCAATGCGGCGAATTCATTGCTTCCGCTGTCAATCTCCTCGTAAGTAGCGCGAGGCCATATTTCAATCTTACCGGGCAAACCTGTCATTACAATTTCCCTGTCAGCTCCTATGCTCTCCATCAGGCGTCTGGGCAGCAAAATCCGGTTGCTTGCATCCAGCGATACTTCGGCAGTATCTTTCAGAAACCCCCTCAAAAATTTATTGTGCTCGCGGTTATATGGATTGATGTTGTTGTCAAGGATCCTGGTCTGCCTTTCCCACTCATCCATAGGATACAACACCAGACATTTTTCAAAGAGGTCTTTCTTTATGACGAAACGCTCCTGCATAGCTTGCCCCATCTGCCTTATATAAGCCATCGGCAGTGACACCCTGCCCTTGTCGTCAGGTTTGCATGGATAATCACCAATGAAATTTATCATAAACAGGCCACTTTTAGTGGAAAGTAAAGGTAATACAAATATTCCCACTTTATACCACTTTTCACCATTTTTTCCCACATTGTTGATAACTTTTTCCATCGATTTCCAAAAGGCACAGGCATTTCATTGAATTTCAGCCCCTGCAAACAATCTTATAACAGTGATTTTTCCTACTTTTGTCCATCATCATATTATGGTCTATGGATTCTTCATTTCAACGAATAAAACCTGTTAACATCAGGCAGGTTTTTCACGAGAAAAATCCCCGGATAGCACAAATCCTGCCGGGCTTTGTTTACCGCTACCTCGAAAAGATTGTGCGTCAGAAAGATGTCAATGATTTTCTGGCCGCTCACGGCGATAAATACGGGCTCGATTTTGTGCGTGCAGCCATAAAAGATTTTAATGTTAAGGTTAAACTCTATGGCAAGGAGAATCTGTGTAGTAAAGGCCGCTATATTTTTGCATCAAACCATCCGCTGGGAGGCTTCGACGGCCTTTTGCTCATGAATGAGCTAAGCCCTTATTACAAAGATTTCAAATTTATCGTAAACGATATCCTCATGAAAATCACCAACCTGCATCCCCTGTTCATTCCTGTCAACAAACATGGCAGGCAGGGTGCGGAGTCAGCTGTTAAACTCGAAGAACTTTACAGTTCCGATGCCCAGGTACTGACCTTCCCCTCAGGATATGTTTCACGAAAATTCGGCCCGCAGGTGATGGACCTTGTCTGGAAAAAGAATTTTATTCATAAAGCTGTCCAGCATCATCGCGACATTATACCGGTATTCATCAGTGGTGAAAATTCCAGGTTTTTTTACAGGTTATATAAAACAAGAAAATTCCTGGGCATCAAAACCAATCTTGAAATGTTCTATCTGGTAGACGAAACCTGGAAGCATAAAAATAAGAACTTCGCCATCACTATGGGAAAGCCTATCCCTTATACCACCTTCGACAAATCAAAATCCCTTTACGAATGGGCCAAGTGGGTTAAGGAACAATGTTATGCATTGGGTGGAGTGACGAAGATTCCCCTTTAATACAATCTTGCAGTCGTGAAGTCTTTGAGTCTTGCGGTCGGGATGTCTTTAAGTCCTGCAGTCCTGCAGTCGGGAAGTCGGAAAGTCATGCAGTCCTGCAGTCGGGAAGTCATGCAGTCCTGCAGTCGTGCAGTCATGCAACTCACTTCTTTGATCTTTAATCTTTGTTCTTTTGTCTGATTCTTGATTCTTGATTCTTCAGAAACCCAACACAATACCCACCCTACTTGTCCCTCGTCCCTTCTTCCTAGTTTTCAATCATCTTAAACCCCTTCCCGTGGACATTGATGATCTGCACCTTCGGATCATCCTTCAGGTATTTACGCAATTTTGCAATATAAACATCCATACTGCGGGCATTAAAATAGTTATCGTCGATCCAAATGGTTTTCAGGGCAAAATTCCGGTCGAGGATCGTATTTTTATTGACGCACAGCAATTTAAGCAATTCCGATTCTTTTGTGGTAAGCTTATGTTCTTCTTTACCATATTTCAACACCTGCGTCTGTGAATTGAATGTATATTCGCCTATTTTAAATTCATGTTGTGTACTGGCTGCAGCATCTTTTTTTGTTCTTCGCAATATGGCTTCAATGCGAAACAGCATCTCCTCCATGCTGAATGGTTTTGTTATATAATCATCAGCTCCTGCCTTGAACCCTTCTATAATATCTTCCTTGAATGACTTAGCCGTAAGAAAAATAATCGGTATCTCGGTGTTGGTCATGCGGATTTCCCGCGCCAGGGTAAATCCATCCTTAACCGGCATCATAACATCGAGGATACAGATATCGTAACGGTTTTTTATAAAGTTTTTATAAGCTTTATCACCGTTAACAAACCATGAGCAATCATATGATTTTGCAATAAGGTATTCCTTGAGCAGCATGCCCAGGTTTTCGTCATCTTCGGCTAAAAGAATTTTAATTTTGTTCATGATCCGGATGAATTTATTGACAATGGCAAAAGTATAATAAAAGTACTTCCTTCATATAACTGACTGTCGACATCAATACTTCCCTTATGCTCTTCAATGATTTTTTTCACATAGCTTAATCCAAGTCCGAAACCCTTTACAGTATGTATGTTTCCTGTCGGTACACGGTAAAACTTCTCGAAAATTCTTTTCTGATCCTGTTTGCTTATCCCAATGCCATTGTCTCTTATAGTAATCTCCAGGTTTTGCCTTACATTGCGTGTTGAGATTCTCACTTCAGGCTCACGTGAGCAATATTTCATGGCATTATCGATCAGGTTGGTCAGCACATTGGTGATATGCACCGAATCGACTTCAAGAACGAACTTATCGGCATTCAGGGATGTTTCAATGACACCTCCCCGGCTCCTGACCTGAAGTGTATAATTCTCTGCAATATTACGGATAAGTTCATGCATATCTGTTTCCTTACATCTCAGTTTTACCTGTCCTTTGTCAAAAACCGCCATCTGCAATACTTTCTCAACCTGGTACCCGAGGCGTCTGCTTTCTTCTGATATGACACGTGAAATCTGATCAATGTTCTTCATATTTGTTGGCAGACTGCTGTCGCCCAGCATCTGTGAGGCAAGGGAAATGGTGGATATTGGCGTTTTGAGCTCATGGGTCATATTATTGACAAAATCATTCCGTATCTCAGTAAGTTTCTTCTCCCTGAAAACATAAAGAATTGTAAATGAAAAAGCCATGACAATCACAAGTGTCAGAAAAACAGAAGAAAAAATCATAAACCCGAATGATCTGAAAAGAAAGTTCTTTTTCTGCGGAAAGTAAACTGAAAGATAGTTGGAACTGTTAAAAATATCATCAGGAAACAACTGAACCCTGTAATAGTCATTTTCACTTTCTTCAGTATAATTCTCTGAAAAAAAGGCAGGTTCGTTATTCCATTTCACAATAGCATACTCATACGCCAGGTCTAAACCTTTCTGTTCGAATGCAATTTTCATTGTTTCTTCAAGTTCGTTCTGCCGAATTCGCTTTTCTATGCTTGGCGCTATAAAGAACATACCCGATATTATCCGGTTGAGAAACACTTTTTTATCCAATATCCTTTCCCCCATATCAGCCTCGAAATAGTATTTATGTGTTGTTATTTCTCTGGCCCCGTTTCGTGTATCAGATTGTCCTTCCTCTATAAATACCAGTGAATCTGTATAAGTATGAATGTGTTCCTCAGGAATCCTGATGAGCTCATTTTTCATTGGTAAAGCCGATGAATCTGCACTGATTGTGTCATAAGTAATGACCATCCTGAAGCCTGTATCGGTTTGAGCCTTCAGTTGTGCAACAATACCTGTTGAATCTGTACCGAAAGGTTCTATTTCTTCCATGACCAGCCTTATGGCTTCTTTTTCCTGAAGGCCTTGTGCTATATCCGACAGGGAATTGCTGACAAGCTGATCAAACTGTTTTTCTTTTATGGTTATGGCATTTTTTATCCAGTAGGCCTGAACAAAGATCAACCCTGTAAGGGCCAGGGTCATAAGGATGATAAGCAACCAGATTGACTTTCTGTTCATATACCAGCAAAGATAAGGTTATAAGTCTTTAAAAATTAAATTTTTAACAATCTTTAACAGAGCCTTTGAATAGTTAATGAAAGGTGTTATTCGCTTTAATCAAATAATACGCCAAACCTTAAAAAAATCTGTCTGTTTTTAGTTGCGACAGCATTCACCCTGAAGTCGAAGAAGTCGCTGAAATAAGATTGAAGTTTAGAATCAGGATTTAATATCAGAGAATAAAGGCACAAGCGGACGCTCAGTATGAGGGCCAGTATGAGGAATCAAGAACCAAGAATCAGACAAAAGATCAAAGATTAAAGATCAAAGAAGTGAGTTGCATGACTGCACAACTGCAGGACTGCATGACTTTCCGACTTCCCGACTGCATGACTTAAAGACATCCCGACCTGTCGGTTGACAGGCAGGCTGCACGACCACACGGCCATTCACCCATCCAGGTGCAGAAGCTTTTTCAGTGACTTTATTTTTTTATGTTCAATCGGGAAAGCCGTGGAAATTATTTCGACCTGCTTTAGTTTTGTGGCCATTTCTTCCGGCAAGCCGGGTTTTGTTCCGCCTTTAAGGAAAAGAAAATAGTCAACCATCCTGTATTCAGGCAACAGATAGCCATTGTCGCACCTGTTGGATAGGACATATAAGCTAAGATATCTGTCCGGGTCTTCAAAAAAATAACGGCTGAATTCATTTTCTGAACCTGTTACATCAAGTGCCCTGAAATTCTCAATTTTAACAAAGTTCACATTCAGGTTTTCGTTAATAGCCCATATCAGCCTATAATCATTTTCATGTGATGAAATGCCAATGACACTGAAAGGGAATTCCAAATCAACTTTAAGCCTGTGTACTTTTTTTGAAGAATCTTTACCATTCATCATACCCTGGATTGAACATGAAAGTTAAGCCAATTAATTGACAATCCGTATGTGCTGTATTAACCTTCAATAAATTTCAGAGCCTGCCTGGCGGCATTCTGTTCAGCATCTTTTTTTGACGTTCCTATGCCCCGGCCAATGATTTCATCCACCACAATAAGATGTGATATGAAAACATTGCCGTTGGTAACATCATCATACTCTTCGTAGCTGGTAAAATTTACTGTTTTCTTGTTTTTCTGGCCCCATTCAATGATCCGGCTCTTAAAATCAGTTTCAGTTTCCTGAAGCTTTATCAGACTAACATGATGCTGTATGATCCGTTCAAGGATCAGCCTTTTTGCATTGTTGAAACCAAGATCAATATAAAGGGCTCCCACCAATGCTTCCAATGCATCGCCATAAATAGAACGGTGATTATCATTTGACATCTTCGAAACAATCATATCTGACAATCCCAGTTTTATGGCTATGGCGTTCAGATTATCACGGTTTACGATTTTCGAACGCATGCGGGTAAGAAAACCTTCATCCTTTTCCGGAAATTTTTTATAGAGATATTCTGCTACGATAGCATCCAAAATGGCATCACCAAGATATTCCAGCCTTTCATTGTTGATCTGGTGATTTTTAAAAATGATCCCCGAAGCCGATTTATGAACAAAGGCCAGCTGGTATAGACGGATATCATGCGGTAAAAAGCCCAGAATATTTTTCAAGCTCTTTTTAAAACTTTTATCCGGCGTAAAAAGATACTTATCAGATCGGGCAAGAAATTTGAACACAGATTATTCCGTGTATTTTTTAAAAATGACTGAAAAATTATGACCACCAAAACCAAAGGTATTACTCAAGGCAACATTTATAACTCTTTGCTGTGCTTTGTTGTAAGTAAGGTTCAGATTCGGGTCAATTTCCGGATCGGGTGTTTTGAAATTTATGGTTGGTGGTACAGTGTTATCGCGGATGGCCAGTATTGAGGCAATGGCTTCTATTGCCCCGGCTGCACCCAGAAGATGGCCTGTCATTGATTTGGTTGCGCTGATGTTCATCTTGTAGGCATGTTCACCAAAAAGTTTTGTGATAGCCCTGGCTTCAGAAATATCACCCCGTGGCGTAGCCGTTCCGTGCACATTGATATAGTCAATCTCTTCAGGCTCCATACCGGCATCTTCAAGTGCATTTTTCATCACCAGGTAAGCACCATCCCCATCGGGATGCGGAGCGGTAAGGTGATAAGCGTCGGCCGACATACCTCCTCCAACAAGTTCGGCATAAATCCTGGCGCCACGCTTCCGGGCATGCTCAAGTTCTTCAAGTATAAGCGCCCCTGAGCCCTCACCCATTACAAAACCATCGCGAGTATGATCAAAAGGTCGGCTTGCAGTTTTGTATTCGGCGTTATTGGTTGACATAGCCTGCATGGAGTTGAACCCGCCAATGCCGGGTTCAACAATAGCGGCTTCAGAGCCCCCCGTTACAAAAAGGTCGGCTTTGTTTAGCCTTATGTAATTAAAGGCATCCACAATAGCATTGGTTGAAGTAGCACACGCTGAAACTGTAGCATAATTGGGACCCCTGAATCCGTATCGGATTGATATATGGCCTGCAGCAATGTCTGAGATCAATTTCGGAATAAAAAAGGGACTGAACCTCGGGATGCCTTCTCCTTTCGAAAAATCAATAAGTTCGGAATAGACAGTCCCGAAACCGCCAATGCCCGATCCGAAAATAACCCCAACTCTGTCTTTATCTACCTTATCCAGGTTAAGCTCTGAATCTTTAATGGATTCATCAGCAGCAACCAGGGCATACATGGTATAGAGGTCGAGCTTGCGGACTTCCTTGCGGTCAAAATAGTCTTCGGAGTTAAAATCCTTGACCTGACAGGCAAATTTCGTCTTAAACTTTTCCGGATTAAACCGGGTAATCCAATCAGCACCACTAACGCCGTTAACCATACCCTCCCAGTACTCATTGACAGTTTTACCAAGAGGGGTAACAGCACCAAGACCTGTGACTACTACCCGTTTTAATTCCATAAAATAAGGGGGCTTTTTAACTCAAATACTATTGTTTGGAGTTATCTTCAATGTATTTAATGGCTTCGCCGACAGTTGAAATGTTTTCAGCTGCGTCATCGGGAATTCCAATGTTGAATTCTTTTTCAAATTCCATGATTAATTCAACGGTATCCAGTGAATCAGCACCTAAATCATTCGTAAAACTAGCTTCGGGTGTAACTTCACTTTCATCAACACCCAGCTTGTCAACGATAATAGCTTTAACTCTTGATGCAATCTCTGACATAATGCCTAATGTTTTAATTAATAAATAATTTTAAAAAAATGATTTGCAAAGAAAATGCAATAATAAAGAAAAAACAAACAAAATTTTATTTTTCTTTGACAATCTTAATAACCAGTATTACATTTCTTTAAGTATAAATTTGATTATCAATTAAATAAAATATTATGAACAAACTTGTTCTGTTCGCCTCCGGCTCAGGAACGAACGTTGAAAACATTGCTCAATACTTCAGTCAACATACTAAAATCAAGGTTGTTGGAATCTTTTCAAACAAACCTGATGCCTTTGTTCTCGAAAGGGCAAAAAAACTCGGTATTCCTTCATTTGTATTTAATCGCTATGATTTCTATAATTCCAATAAGGTTCTCCAACATCTCCGTTCATGTGGAGCTGATTGGATAATTCTGGCCGGTTTTCTTTGGCTTGTACCGGGAAACCTGCTTGAAGCTTATTCCAATCGTATTGTGAATATTCATCCTGCGCTGTTGCCAAAATACGGAGGTAAAGGCATGTATGGCAACCGGGTACATAATGCTGTGATCGATAACGCCGATAAAGAATCAGGTATTACCATCCATTTTGTAAATCCTGAATATGACCGTGGTGATATTATTTTCCAGGCCCGGTGTCCGGTTAAGCCCAATGATACAGCCGAAACACTGGCACAAAGAGTGCATCAGCTGGAATATGAATTTTACCCTAAAATTAT
>JAFGTR010000197.1 GCA_016934055.1 Bacteroidales bacterium
CAGACCAGAAGACCAGAAGACCAGCAGACCAGAAGACCAGAAGACCAGAAGACCAGAAGACCAGAAGACCATCAGACCATCAGACCATCAGACCAGAAGACCAGCAGACCAGAAGACTGCCTGACTAACCACAACAACCACAACCTGGTTGCCGACAAACAGGGTTACCGGTTACCCTCTTCCCCTTTCTTTCTTCCTGTATTCCCTAGGCGAGGCTTTAAACCTTTCCCTGAAACGTTTGCTGAAATAACCGGGATCACTGAACCCACATGAATAAGAAACCTCTGAGATGTTATGCCCGCCATCCATCAGCATCCTGGCTGCTTTCTGCAGGCGGAACTCATTTACAAAGTCAATGGGAGACTTGCCCGTCATCCCTTTTATCTTTTTAAAAAAACTGGTTCTTCCCAATCCTAATCTTTGTGCAATGGTTTCAATCTTAAAATCAGAAATGCTGATATTATCTTCAATAATACCAACAACAGTTTGCAGGAATTCATCATCCTTATCTGTTACAATAATTTCCTCCTGAGCAAAATCCAAAACACTGATATGGCTGGTATATTTTTTGAGCAGGAGCTTTCTTTGCTCAAGAAGATTCCGTGCACTTGCCATCAGATACTGACTGTTAAACGGCTTGGTAATGTATGCATCAGCACCGTACTTCAATCCTTCAATCCTGCTTTCTATCGATGATTTTGCCGTGAGTAAAATGACAGGAATATGGCTTGTTGCAAAATTGTTCTTCAGCCTGTTCAGCAATTCAATGCCGTCCAGTTCAGGCATCATCACATCAGTGATGACAATATCAGGAATATATTCAATGGCCTTGTCCAGACCTTCCTGTCCATTTACAGCTTCTTCAACCATGAAAGTTCCCGATAACAGATCATTCAGAAATCTTCTCAGGTCATCATCATCCTCAACAACCAGCATGAGGGCTTTATCATGATACCCTGCTTCTGTTCCATCAATGTCTCTTTCGGAATTCTGCGGTACAAAATTTTCTACGATTCTGTCTACAGCTTTAGTTATCTGAGGTCTTTCGATAAATTCAACTCTGTTTGTATTGAAATGGCTTTTGCCTGTTTTAAGTTCAATGATAAAAGTTGTGCCTTTCCCTTCGGTGCTGTTAAAGGATATTGCACCGCCATGCAGGTCGATGAGTTCCTTTGACAATGACAACCCGATACCTGTACCGGTATGTCCGTTTATTTTATGATCATGAATATCGGCAAATCTGCTGAATATCACAGGTATTTTATCAGAGGGTATCCCGATTCCTTCATCGCGTATCGCTATACTGACAATATTCCGATTCACGTTATGACTGATGCTGACTTCAATAACACGGCCGGCAGGTGTAAATTTAAAAGCATTGGACAGCAGGTTGAAAAAGACAATATCCATCTTCTCTTCATCAATCCATACATCCATATGGTCAACATCAGTGCTGAACTTAAAATCAATGCTTTTTTCTTCAGCCAGCTCCCTGAAATTGTTATAAATTTCTTTAGCAAAAACGATCAGATCAACCTGCGCAAGTTTCAGTATCATTTTGTTATTTTGAATCTTGCGAAAATCGAGCAGTTGATTAATGAATTTAAGCAGCCGTTTGGCATTCTTTTCAACCAGCTGCATATGTTCAATACCTTTTGCCGACAATTTTTCGGTTCGTGATACTTCCTCAACCGGACCGATAATCAATGACAGCGGCGTACGAAGCTCATGCGAAATGTTGGTGAAAAAACGCAATTTGGCATTTGTGATCTCCTTTTCAACAGTCACCCTGTTTCGCAATCTTATCATTGTAAATGCTATCCTTCTGGCTGTTTCGAGCAGAAGAAGAAGAATGACCACGTATACAGCATATGCCCACAAGGTTTTCCATGGCGGCGGTTTGATTGTGATGGCCAGTGTTCTTTCAGGATTTATATCCCTGAGTTCGGGATTGACAAACCTGACCCTGAAAAGATACTCGCCGGGTGGCACATTGGTATATGTTGCAATGCGCTGATTGTTGACATAATGCCAACCTGAATCAGGCGAGTCGAGACCTTCGAGCAAATATGCATACTGCATTTTATGCTGTGCACTGTAATCAAGACCTGCATATTCTATGCTGAACATCGATTGTTTATAATTCAGCCTGATCTCATCCGTTTCGTTTATTGATCTTTTCAATGGAGATCCTTTTATCCCCGGCATAACATCCTGGTTGAACAACCTGAAACGGGTAAGGACCAGGTTTGTTATCACGGCCTCATCTGTAAAATCTTCCGGAAAGAATGTGTACAGGCCTTCCATAGTTCCAAAAAGCATTTCCCGGTTCGATCGCGTGAGCGATGTAGCTTCTGAAAATGATGAAGAATGCAAACCATCGTATTCATCATAACATTTTATCGTGCCGTTATGACGGTTGAGACAGGCGATGCCGTTCTCTGTCGACATCCAGATATTGTTATTTCCGTCAGCTTCAATACTTAAAATAACGTCGCTGGGAAGACCGTCATCCTTTGTATAAACCATAAACCGCGGGGCCCTGCCATTTTCAGGCCGGGATATCATTTTATGCAATCCACCACCCAGTGTCCCCAGCCAGAGAGAATCTGTCCTGTCAATGAATATGCAGTATATATCATTACTTCCCAAACTGTTTTTATCGCCGGGCCCTTTATAATAATATTCAAAAACAAAGTTGCCGGGGTCCCCTTTATCGGAATCGGTCAGGATCAGGCCTTCAGTGGTTGCTATCCATAACAATCCATGGCCATCTTCTTTGATATGCCGTATTCTTCTGCCTTTGACTTCAGGATAATTGGTGAAAGCATTATTGCTGTTATTAAAAGTTACATGCCCGTTTTCATTTGTCAAAAGGTTCAATCCCTGTCCGAATGTGCCGATCCATATCCGGTCCTTGCTGTCCTGCACAACGGAATAGATGAGGTCACTGCTCAAACTGCCCGGGTCCTGCGGATCATGACGGAAACAGGTGAAATTATAATCTGTTTTGTTTCTGCCGGCCCTCCGGGCTTTATACAAGCCTTTGCCCTTTGTTCCGAGCCAGATGTTGTTTTCCCTGTCTTCTGTAATGGAATAGACCATGCCATGATCAATTTCTGATGAAAATTGCCGTAGGATTTTCTTTTCATGATCAAGAAGGTACAATGTCCCGTTTTTTGTACCCACCCATAAAAAGCCTTCACTGTCTTCAAATAAAGCCCTGACTTCATTTGGTATCAGGCTCTTTATGCTATGGCCAAAAGTCATGAAACGAAACTTATTTTCCAGGAAGGTTATCTTTTCGATTCCTCTGTAATAAGTGCTTAACCAAAGAACATCAGCAGAATCTTTATAAAAGCAATTTACATAATTTGACATTTTTGACGCCGGATCACCGGGTTTGTTAAAAAAGTATGCCAGGTTATCTGCTTCCCGGTCGTAGTAACCAAATCCGCCGCCTTTCAGTAAAACCCAAACGATGTGTTTTTCATCCTCAAACCATCCGCATGCACTGCGGGGCATATAGGTCAGGTCAACATCAGTAGGTTGTGTGAAATGTCTGAAACCCGAAAAGTCAGGATTCAGTTTCATTATGCCATCCCGGTCAGTCTCAATCCATAAGATGTTATATGAGTCAATGAAGAGATTAATGACATAGTTCAGCCCGGCATTGCTGAAATGTTGCTTTACCTGCATTTCTGCGATATCATAACGGTATATTCCGTCCCCTGCAGTCCCGATATACAGGCTACCGTTTGGTGATCCGGTCATGCAGGTCACTGAATGACCATGAGCCAGGTCAGTTTTCAGAAGGTCTTGTTTTGCCCGATCAAAGCAGAACAACAAGCCTTCATGGCTGCCCATCCATACCCGATTGGCATGTTCTGTAAAGGACACGAAACAATACCTTTTTAATTCTTCATGCATATGCTGAGAAAATTTCCGGTAAACAAAGTTGTTCTTGTTCTTATCATACTGCAAACAGTTCAGACCTTTTTTAGTACTCACCCATATTTGTTTTTCAGTATCCTCAAAAACAGAAAGAACTGCATTGCTGTATAATGATAAAGGATTGCCAGGCGATTTTTTATATTGAAATACATTGGTTGTATAATCAGACGGACGGGTGGCAATACGATAGATCCCGTTATTGCCGGTTGTAAGCCATATATCGCTGAGTGATGATTTAAAGACCTTTTTAACACTGAGCGGGGTACCATCTGTATTTTTCAGTACACTCTCAAACATTTCTGTGCGCGGGTCGAACCTGTATACGGCAGAATCATAGGTCTGCACCCAGATAAAGCCCCATTTGTCTTCCGTCAGAAGAATTACCCTGTTGGATGACAGGGAAGTATTATCGCCCGGCCGGGCTTTGTAAGTTGTGAAAGTATATCCGTCAAACTTGTTAATGCCGTCAAAAGTACTGAACCACATGAATCCTTTGCTGTCTTTCATGATGTCAGAAACACTGCCGTGTGAAAGTCCGTCCCTGGTTGAATAATGTTCAAAAAGGCAGTTAAATTGAGATCTGATTCCCTGGGAAAGCCATAATAACACTCCTATTATAATAAGCTTTTTCAAGTGTCTGTTATTGTGATAATAATGCATACAATCCGCTGCAGCAATGCAGGTTCAAATTTACTATTGTTTATCCTTATTCTGAGAGTTTGAGGTAAAAATTGTTACTTTTGGACTGCACGACCATATGCCCCCCTGCCGCAAGTTTCGATACTCCGGAACGTATCTTGTGGCTTTCATTAGGGTTCGGTCCGACCCCAAAACAGATATGCTATGGTTTCTGCTAATAGTATGACCACAAGTTACACTTCGTTAAACTCATATCTTTGTAATTTCGTACGAAAGTACCTGCAGCCATATTAAACTCCATCCAAAATTGATCACCTGGTTGACTATATGGATTATAGTTTACAGCTGTTCCCGGAATTCTGCCCCCATCTCCCTGGGAATTATAGCTTATTGTATATTCTGTGAAGGATCTTGACCATTTATATGGGCCCAATGAATAGGTACCATCAGAATTTCTAGTTGCAATTCTATAAACACCATGTATATATTCCTCAGCCGTAACCATAAACATACCGTTATATCCATATCTACGTGTAATAACTTTTGCGAAATCTTCACTTGGTTGATAATTAGGGCCCTGGGTTAAAAGAAACCTTTCCATAGCCCCTGGATCAGGGCTGGTGTTATGTTAACTTTAATATGTTCATCGTCATGCTGAATTTATTTCAGCATCTCCTGAGATTCCGAAATAAATTCGGAATGA
>JAFGTR010000063.1 GCA_016934055.1 Bacteroidales bacterium
CCGACGAAGTCGGAGGGTATAATACCCCGCAGCTCTGCTGCGGAATTAGTTTCCAAAGCTTGCTTTGGGGTTTCATACCCGTGATTTCCCCAAAATTCCTCTGCCTTTTCAGAGGAGAATAACCCCGGGCTTTCACGTCGTTTACACTTGTAAATTACCACATCTTATTATTAACTGCTTTTAAAAATTTGGATGTATTTTTGGTGAATGATGCAACTTTCGGTAAAAAACCTTGTCATTCACACAGAAACCAATACAAACAAGCCGGAAAGCTGGAGTTTCTGCCTGTGAAAAACGAAATAAAAGCAAAATGTAAAACAACGTGGTGCCATCCTTTCAGGACATACACAAGGATATCATCGAACTGAGCAAAGCACGGAATTCGCAGGCACAGTTTCAGCTATACCAGCTCTATGCAAAAGCTATGTATAACATCTGCTATCGTATGATGAACAATAGAGAAGAAGCGGAAGATATGCTGCAGGAAGCATTCACTGAGGCTTTTATGAAAATTGACTCCTTCCGCTTTGAATCATCATTCGGTGCATGGCTGAAACGTATTACCATCAACAAATGCATTAACGCACTGAAGAAAAGGAAAGCTGACCTTGTTTATACAGAAAACATTCCCGAGCATGCATCGGAGGAAAAAGACTTTGATGCCAGTGGCGTTTCAACTGAACAGGTTGTGAAGGCTATGGAAGAATTGCCTGAAGGCTACCGGCTGGTGTTTTCATTATTTCTGCTCGAAGGGTATGATCACAGTGAAATCGGACAAATCCTGGGTATCTCAGAATCAACGTCTAAATCACAATACTCTCGGGCCCGACAGAAAATGCAGAACATACTTATACAAAAGGGCTATGGAAAACAGATTTGAAGAATTTGTCAGGAATAAAAGAGAAGAGTTCGATTTCAGGGAACCCGATCCGGCGCTGTGGAAAAAAATTGAGACCAGTATAAAGCCCCGGCGTATAATCAACTGGCGAATTATTGTCAGTCGTGCTGCTGCTGTATTGATCATATTTGCAGCCTCATATGTTGTACATGAACTCATAAACAGCGATAGCATTAACCTGGCTTTAAAGAAACAACGGCAGAAACCATCGAAAGAATTATTAATCCCTGAGTTACAGGAAGCTGAAATGTATTATTCAGGATTGATTAGTCAGAAACTTCAGGAGATCGAACCTATTCTCTTAAACTGTCCCGGCGTTGAAGAAGAGCTTAAATTCGAGATGTCTGAACTCGACAGTTTATATACTGACTTGAAAAATGATCTTAAGGATAATATTGCCAACCAGGAGGTCATTGAAGCCATCATTGAAAATTACAGACTTCGTATTGATATACTTGAGGAATTGCTGAGTGAACTAGACCCGGAGGATGAAATATGTATTTCAAAAATCAATGATTATGAACTGTAAAAGGATTATTTATAGCTTGCTTTTTATCTGGAGCAGTCTTTCATCTGTTACAGGACAGGAATTTATCAACCGGGTGATAAGGACTTACAAAATAAGCAATGCCACTTCTATTGACGTGTTTAATAAATATGGCAAGCTTCATGTTATGACATGGGAACGCGATTCTGTAAGATTTATTATCGATATCATAATCAGAAATAAAGATGTTGCAAAGCTTGAAAAAATCAAAAACAGTATAAGCTTTGAATTTACACCGGCCGTGTCATATGTGATAGCAAAAACACAAATAAGCAGCGGCACTTCTGATGCATTTAAGGACCTGATGGATATTGCAGGGAGTTATTTTTCCTCCCAAAACCAGATAACGATCGACTATACTATAATGGTACCTTCATATTCTTCCTTAAGGCTGGAAAACAAATTTGGAGATGTTTATATTGACGACAGGGAAGGTAATCTTGATCTGATTCTTTCTTATGGTGATTTTAAAGCAAACACCCTGAGCGGTAATTGTTCCATAAAAGTAAGCTCAGGGGACGCAGAAATAAACTCATTGCATGATGGTCATGTTACTTTGTCCTATTCTAATCTGCATATCCTTAATGCACAGGAACTTACAATTGAAAGTCGCTCATCCAATATAATTATTGATGAGATCAGCGACCTTACCCTGCGGTCAAGGCGGGATAAATTGACGCTGCCCCGGGTAAGGGTGATGAAGGGAGACAGTTATTTTTCAGAGTTTTCACTGCTCGGCCTGCAACGTGAACTGAACTATATTTTCCGGTATGGAAGTCTTACGGTTGACAATATTGAGAAAGGTTTTTCCTCTATCAATATTCAGTCGGAATATACCGACCTTCGGTTGTCTTTTGTCAGAGGTTCTGCCTATGACCTCGAAATAACCCATCACCAGGATGCACTGTTTTCTTATCCACATTCATTGGGGACATTGAATGTAAAACAAATTGATAAACCTGACAAGCAGAAGGTTACTTATGGCAGGATCGGAACAGCCCAGTCAGATTCCAGGGTCACCATTTTAGCCCCCAAAAAATGTATTATCAGCATAATTCATAAGTAGGTGCAACCCTGCCTGTTTTTTGTTGTCATTCTATTGAAAAAATAACAATCAATATTATTAAAACCATGAAAAGCATAATTTATATCGCAGGAGCAGTGTTAATATCATCACTCATATCCTCCTGTGAAGGCATATGGCCGAATTGTATTGACGGGAATGGCATAATCAAAACACAGCAAAGAGAAGTAGGATCATTCGACAGAGTAGAATCAAACGGTGATTTTAATGTTTATATTTTCCCCGGCGAAGAAACATTTGTCGAGGTTGAAGCTGACGAGAACCTCATGGGGTATATTATTACGCGTGTGTATAAGGATGAACTTATTATTGAAACGCGACGCAATAATTGCCTGCGTACTTCGGGTCTGGTAAGAATTACAGTATATACACCCGCGTTGAACACGCTTGACCTCAACGGTTCAGGCAAAATCTGGTGTGACAGTTTGATATCAGATTCTTTTAATGTTGATGTTGATGGTTCAGGAACCATACATTGCCAATATGTGGAGGCTTCAATTATGGATGCGGAAGTATCGGGTTCTGGTAATATGAGGATAGACGGGATTTTTGACGATGTGAATGCCGACATTGAAGGTTCGGGTGAGATAGTCTTGTCAGGAGAGTCTGTGAATGCTGACCTTGATGTTTCGGGCTCGGGAAAAATATCCGGTAATAATATGCTTACCAATAATTGTTATGTTGATATTTCAGGCTCAGGTGATATTTCAATATGGGTGACTGATCTGCTTGACGTTGATATATCAGGCAGCGGCAATGTTTATTATTACGGGGAACCTCCTGTTGTCAATACGCATATATCCGGTTCAGGTCAGGTAATCCAAAAGTATCTTAACTAATAAAAAACCCTGTTCAATATGAGATTATCAGTCATTTTACTTTTAATTCTGTCAGCTATGCAACTCACGGCCCAGCACTATACCCGGGATGCAGGAGTAAGAGGCGGAACTTTCCCTGCAGTATGTTACAGACAATATAATGACTATAACCATTATTCTGAGATTATGTTGAGCCTGAAGAGAAATGCGATACGCGTAACCTTCCTGAAAGAGATTATGCAACCCGCTTTACAGGAATTCTCTCCAAACCTGTTTTTTATTTACGGGTATGGCGCTCATTCCGGTCTCAGCCGAATGGATCATTACCGCATGCTGAACCGAACCTATTATTATAATGATTACCGGTTTTCACCTGTTTTCGGTATTGACGGGTATCTTGGACTGGAATACCGTTTCTCTGAATTCCCGTTTTTTATCGGGCTCGATTTTAAACCATTTTTTGAATTCTCCACCAGTCAGTTTTTTAGTCTCTATCTCAATGATATGGCTTTCATCTTAAAATTTAAATTCTAAGAAATATTTATAATATTTAATACTTAAAACCATGAAAAAAATCTTTTTGATAAATTTAATGTTGGTCTTCGCTTGCCTTGCATTCGCTCAGGTTGATGAAGAAGTTGCGCAGGAAGAATATACACAACAGGATGATTACAGACAGGATGAAATCAAAACCCTCTTTCAGAAAGGAAAAAGAGGAGCTGTGGGTGGATATGGAGGTTTATCCATGCTGTATTCCCAGATCGACAACCGCGATGCCTTTAGCTTTGGTGCCCGTGCAGGCGTGGTTCTTGGACATATGATGACAATAGGTTTCTGTGGTACAGGCTTTTTCAATGATGCTCAGTATTATAATGGTCTTACTGAAAAGGCCTCTATTGCCGGAGGTTATGGCGGACTCTTTTTCGAACCGATCATATTCCCAAGGTTTCCTGTGCATGTTTCTGTACCGGTAGCCATTGGTGTAGGTGGTGTGGCTTTTTCAAGGATGTATGATTACGATGATTATGACGATTTCTATCCCGAGGAATCAGATGCCTATATTGTGATTGAACCCGGTATTGAGCTGGAACTGAATATAACCAAATTCTTCAGGTTCTCTGTCGGAGGCTATTATCGCTATACCACCGATGTTGACCTGGTTATAGGCACGGAGAAAGCTCCGACAAATCTGTTGAGAGGATTCTCCGGAGGGATTAATTTTAAATTCGGCAAGTTTTAATGAGGCCCGGTTTTCAGGAGCGATAGCGATCTGAAAAACGATGGCCGAATTATCCCGATAGCTTTGCGTATCGGGATTGAGCCCGGTTTTCAGGAGCGATAGCGATCTGAAAAACGATGGCCGGACATGTCAGGCTCAGCATATTAAAACTGAGCGCTTTTTAGCCCTTCTGCAATTTATCAAAATCTATGCCGGCTGAATTACCCCGCTGTTAACGACGGGGTAATTTATATTATAAAAAATAATATCGGCGAACAGGAAACGGTTATTTTTGTTATATCTTTCTGGTTTGATATTTATTCCGATGAAAGTAATTTTATCCGTAATTTTTATTTTATTGTTATCGTTTAATTCTTATGCCCAGGAAAGGCATACAATCAGCGGATATGTGTCCGATGAAGATGGTGAGATGCTGATTGGCGTTAATGTTTATGTTCCCAATACCACCTATGGTGGTGTATCAAATACCTATGGTTTTTATTCTTTGACAATACCCGAAGGCTCTTATACATTAATCTATTCTTTCGTGGGTTTTGAGGCCAGGGAAATACCTGTAAGGCTTGATAAAAACATAAAGCAGAATGTGACACTGAAACCGGTGAGCAGTGAAATCCAGGAGGTACAGATAACTGCTGAAAGGAAAGATAAAAACATACAGGAGATCGGGATGGGCAATGTAACACTTCAGGCTAAAACTATAAAAAAGATTCCGAACCTGATGGGCGAAACGGATATCATCAAGTCTATTCAGTTGTTGCCTGGGGTACAGACCAGTGTCGAGGGATCAAGCGGTTTTTATGTCAGGGGTGGCAATGCCGATCAGAATCTTGTGCTTCTTGATGGGGCAACTGTGTATAATCCTTCTCATCTCTTTGGTTTTTTTTCTGTTTTCAACGGTGATGCCATCAAGAATGTTGAGTTATATAAGGGCGGCATTCCTGCTGAATATGGGGGCAGACTTTCATCTGTCCTCGATGTGCGGATGAAAGAAGGCAATACCCATAAAATCCATGGCAATGCCGGTATTGGTCTGATATCAAGCCGCCTGACCGTTGAAGGACCACTGTATAAAGACAAAGTCTCTTTTCTCATTTCTGCCCGCAGAACATACGCTGACCTGATGCTGCCATTTGCAACGGATACCATCGCAAAGGACAGCAAGTTTTTTTTCTATGACCTTAATGCCAAGGTCAACTTTACGATCAATGAAAACAACCGCATTTTCGTTTCAGGTTATTTTGGCCGTGATGTTAACAGATTTGCTGATTTTTTCCAGATGAACTTTGGCAATGCTACCGGTACAATCAGATGGAATCATGCATACAGTGGCCGAATTTTCTCAAACCTGACCCTTATTTACAGTGATTTCGATTATGAAATTGGTGTGCCTCAGGGAACCATGGGCTTTAAATGGTTGTCGCATATCGTTGACAGGGGATTGAAAAATGATTATACCTTTTATATCAATTCAAATAATACTTTGGATTTCGGCCTTCACCTGATATATCATACCATCCGTCCTGGTGTTAACGAACAGATAGGCGAGGAGAGTTATATCAATTCCATTGCATATCCTGATGTACACGGTATTGAAAGTGCCATTTTTATCAGCAACGAACAAAAGATCGGGCCCTGGGTGTCAGTACAATATGGTCTTCGTTATTCCCTGTTTCAAAATGTCGGTCCGGCCACAATATACGGATATGACAGCAATTATGAGGTGAATGATACCCTTCTTTACGGCAAGGGCAATGTCTTTAATACTTTTGGAAATGCTGAGCCTCGATTGGGCATCAGGGTATTACTCGGTGATAAGAGCTCGATAAAAGCAGGTTATAACCGCATGGCGCAATACCTGCACCTGGCCTCCAATTCTACCGCTACTTTCCCGCTCGATATGTGGTTTATGAGCAGTCCTAATGTTAAACCTCAGCTGGCTGACCAGGTTGCACTCGGCTATTTCAGAAATTTTTATGATAATACTTTCGAAACTTCAATTGAGGTTTTTTATAAAAAACTGACGAACTCGATTGATTTTAAGGATCATGCACAACTGATCCCCAATACCTACCTCGAAGGAGAACTGAGGATAGGCACTACCCGTTCTTATGGTGTTGAATTTATGGTCAGAAAGGAAAGTGGCAAACTAAACGGTTGGATCAGCTATGCCTATATCCATACACGGAGGCACATCCCGGAGATTAACCGGGGTGATGAATTTCCCCCGCCCTATGATAAGCCCAATAATGTATCAGTGGTCATCCAGTACGAAATAAGCAAACGGTTTGATGCCGCGGTTAACTGGGTTTATTCTTCCGCCAATCCTGTTACCGTTCCTGCAAAAGGTTATTATTACGGCAATATATGGATACCAAATTATTCAAAGCGTGGAGGGGTGAGAATACCCGAAACAGCATATCATCGTCTCGACTTTTCTTTTAACTGGAATTTCAGGATCTCACGGCTGGAGAGTAATCTGAATCTTTCGGTTTATAACGTTTATAACAGGCATAATGCTTTTGCCGTTTATTTCAGGGATAAAAACCTGGGATGGGATCAGGAAAACAATGCAGCAGAGGGCTCAGATATTGAAGTGGTGAAATTGTATCTTTTCCCTATTATTCCTACCCTGACCTTTAATGTTAAATTCTGATGACTATGATGAGAAAATTATATGCATTAATGGTTGTTTTAATCATTATCCTTGCAGGATGCGAGGAGATCATGGATATTCAGTTTGAAGGAGACAGTTTAAAAACATTGGTGGTCGAAGGTCAGATTTCAAGTGATACCATGGCTCATAGGGTGGTTTTGTCATGGACTGCTGATTACTTTAAAAAGCCGCCTCAGGATATGGTTACGGGAGCGGTGCTTAACATAACAGACGGTGAAAGGACTTTTAACCTTACTGAAACAGAGCCGGGTATTTATCAGACTTCACCTGATGTATACGGTGAGGCCGGGAAGACTTATACCCTTTATATAAGCCTCCCTGATGGAAGAAATTATGAGGCTTCTGAAGAAATGAGAACCTGTACTGATTTTGATTCCATTGTGCAATCAGAGAATTATAACCACGGATTTGGTGGTTTTGAATTATACGGATATGATTTGCTGTTTTATGGTTATGAACCCGAACCTGCAGGTGACTATTATATGTTTTTATTGTATTTCAATGACACACTTCTTTCTGATACATTAAATGAAGTGGTTTTTGCTACCGATGAATTTGTAAATGGCGGATATATCAGTGATCTGACCACACACTTTATTCGTGAAGATGAATTAACCGGAGATTCTGTAAAAGTGACCCTGGAGATGCAATCTCTTACCATGGAATACTATGATTATCTTACAGGTCTGATGCTCGAAACATTCTGGCGTGGTACCCCATGGGACGGTCCGCCGGCAAACGTTCCCGGTAATATTACAAACGAGGCGAGAGGCTATTTCAGAGCTGCGGATATAAAGAGAAAATCAAGGTATTTCTACGCCATGCCGAGGAGGGAATAGAAGTGACAAGTGACGGGGGAAAGGTATTAAGTAATCAGTAACCGGTATTCGGTAATGAATACCGGTTACCGGTTACAGGCCTCACGCCTTCTCCTCGTCCATCTCCTTCAGTATTTTATCAATTTCTTCCTCGGTTTCAAATAATTTGCTCTTGCAGAATTTCAGAAGGTCAGAGGCTTCTTTTACATGTTTTGCCAACTCATCCACGCTCAGTTCACCGGCCTCTATCCTGGCGGTTATTTCTTCAATACGGCTCAGGGCCTGTTCGTAAGTAAGGTTAATTTTTGCCATATTATATTTGTTGATTTGTTGATTTGTTGATTCCAGAAAAAAATATTTAGGAATACAAGTGTTTAGTCAGATGTAATCTCTGAAGAGTAATTCCCCTCCTGGGAGAGTCTATCCCGATTTTATCGGGAGGCAGGAGTGAGTATTTCCCTCCCATGCTTCTATTTCCGTCACCCTGCTTTGTATTTTCCCCCGATGCAATACAGTATCAACCAAATCTCCTTTTTTTACCGATGCGGCATCTTTAACCGGCTTACCCTTAAACAGTGTAATGGAATATCCACGCTTAAGAATATTCTGCGGATCGTTATAATGGTTTCTGTTGGTGAATATATCAAGCGCATGGTTCTGTTGTTTAATATATACAGGTACGACATTAACAAGTTTGCTTCTCAGTATTGATACAATATGATTCTTCTGTAAAAGAAAATGCTTTGAAGAGGATTCCATCTTTATTTGCATCAGGGCGGATTTATTATGTGCACCTGTTAACAATTTTTGTGCACCACTCTTTATCATTACAAATGCAATGGCCAGTCTTTTTTTGCTGCTTTCCACAACTGACTGTATGAGGGGTTTTATGGCATAAGCGAGTTTTGTCAGCCTGTTATTTTGATTGTTAAGTATGCTGAGGGATGCTTCGGTTAATGATGAGGATAACTCATATTGAAAGTTTTCTTCTTCATGATACTTTGCCAACAGGAATTCAGCCACGGCTGTGGGAGTCTTTAAGCGGGTATGGGCTACCATATCAGCCACAGTTTCATCCTGTTCATGTCCTATCCCTGTCAGCACAGGCAATGAAAACTGGGCAATGTGTGAAGCCAGCAGGTAATTGTTGAAACAACTCAGGTCTGATTGCGCTCCGCCGCCCCTGATAATAACCAGGGTGTCAAAAAAAGACTCATATTCAAAGACTCTTTCCATGGCGCTGATTATCGATGTCTCAGCATCTTCACCTTGCATGACAGCCGGAAAGAGTTTAATATAAAAAACGTAGTTGTATGGATTATTAAGCAACTGGTCCTTGAAATCACCATAGCCGGCAGCTGTTTCTGATGAGATAACGGCGATTTTTTGCGGCAGACGGGGGAAGTCTGTCTGTTTGTTCAGGTCAAACACACCTTCCTGCATCAGCCTGTTAATGACCTCCTGTTTTTGTCTGGCCAGCTCACCAAGCGTATATCGGGGTTCAATATCGGTTATGTTAAGGCTGAACCCGTATAACTCGTGAAATTCAACACTGGCTTTCACCATGACCATTAGTCCTGCTGTCAGTTCCACATGTGCTGTGGTTTCGAAATAAGGCTGAATCATGCGGAAATATGACGACCATATGGTTGCCCTTGCTTTTGCTTTCAGAGTTTGGTTTTCAGTATCTTTTTCCACCAGTTCGAGATAGCAATGGCCGCTGTAGTTGATTTTCAACTCACTGATCTCTGCCACCACCCAGAATGAATCAGGAAATGCCTTTTTAATATTGCCTTTTATCAGGCTGTTGAGTTCGAATAGTGTAAGATGATCTTCCTGCATACTATAACTTTAATAATCGTGCGCTATATTGCCAGTTATCAGATGTTATTCTTATAATGTATATGCCGTGGACAAGATGTGACAGTCCCTCGAATACCCTGATATAATCTTCTCCGTTTTCAGTTTTATGTTCTGCGGAATATATAACTTTCCCCGATGCGTCACAGAGGGTTAATGTGATCTCTGATGGGATTTCTGTGTTTAACCATATGTATATGCCAGCAGAGAAAGGATTGGGGAATAGTGTGACCGGAACAGACTGATCCGGTGAGAGTTTACGTCTTTTTAACAAAATATTGGCCAGACTAAAATCCGGTATGCCGTATCCGTATAAAGTATCGGGATTTGAAAATCTGTCAGCGCTTTCTATTATGGCAGTTCGGATTTCCATTGCACTTGCCTCCGGGTTGGCCTGCCAAAGACAGGCAGCAAGTCCGGTGATGACAGGTGCCGAGAAGGATGTTCCGTTTAATCTGGCCGGAATTCCGTAAGCATTTATGCTAAAGGTTCTTACCCCCATTGCACAAACATCAGGTTTTATGCGGCCATCGGAAGCAGGACCGCGACCACTGAAGCCGGCGATGAACTTCAATGAATCTATGGCTCCAACGGCAAGAATACTGTCGGCATCAGCGGGAGCAGTTATATACCGCCAGGTTCCGTTTCCTTCATTACCGGCACTAACCACTACCAGTATGCCCTTTGATGCTGCTATATCAGCCGCAACTGTAATGCGGGTTGAATTACCGTTCATGTCGTCATAACTGTGATTTTGCGCGGGATCATGAAAGACGGAATAACCGAGTGATGTGTTTATGATATCAACGC
Source organism: Bacteroidales bacterium (assembly GCA_016934055.1). Classification (GTDB taxonomy): domain Bacteria; phylum Bacteroidota; class Bacteroidia; order Bacteroidales; family UBA10428; genus UBA5072. The sequence continues at coordinate 10,750 of JAFGTR010000063.1, forward strand.
CTGCACTGTCGGCATACTCAGCAGCGGCAATCCAGTTGTCTTCCTCAATAATGTATTCCGAAGTTCCGTCCTCCGAACGCAGCAACCAATAACCGGCATCCGGGGCCGAACCAGCCAGATATCCGGGCATTATGCCTGCCAGAACAGATAAAACGGCGGTGCCATGATAATGTTCACTAAAGAATGAAGAATAAGGATTGACAAAGTCTCGATACCCGTAAATACGGTTTTCATTCCACAGATCGCTTAAAGCATCATAAACATCAGCATGATAGAAACCGGCATCGAGGATGGCAATTTGGATGCCTTCTCCTGTATAACCTGCATTGTGTAATTGATCACCGTTATGGATCACAATCTGGCGGAAAGAAGCCCCGTAATCAACAGCTGTTGTTTTTAATATATCTTCAATAACTAATTCTTTGTTTTTATAATGACAAAAGGATATTGTCTTCAGAGAATCCTGCCGGACAAAAGGCAATGCCATTATATGCCGGAGAACGGCAGGATCGGTATTTTCGATGGTGACGGCGTTGAACCACTTTGAAACTGTAAGGATTCTGGCACCTGTTGATGTGACTTCCTTGATATAAAAGGGATTAACGGGAATGTCCCTTTCATCAACCGGGATATTTTGTTTCTGACGACGTACAATGGCTTTTGCAGAAAGAAACTCTTCAGGCCTGTCAGTTGAAAACGGACTGTTTGCTTTGTCGGTAAAGACAATCCTGTATTTTCCCGGAGCTGTTTCTTCCTGGGCTTTCAAAATGAAACACCGGCCGGAAATAAATAACAGCAGAAGAAAAAACTGGACATAACGAAGAACTGAAATCTTCGTATTATGGATTGTAATTTCGCATAATATTTGTTTCATCAGGTTCATTATACTTGCCCTGGTTTTCATCTATCATCCTCAGGATGTTCTTTTGCTTTAAGGTCAGCTTATCTTTATCATCAGGATTCCCATGATTGTATGTTATTTCAAGGTCAACGGTGCCATTTTCTTTATAAAACACCCATTTGTCATGTCTGAGATTATTATGGAAGTATCCCTTAACTGACAAAACGCCATCTTCACCGATGACAATAAAGGGACCGTTGAGTTTTCCTTCTGTATAAAAGCCTTTTGTCATTATGGTACCGTTGATAAAATATTGCTCCCAAAGACCATGTTTCTTGTTGTCTTTCCATTCCAGTTTTTCTGAAACAGCTCCGTTAGGATAATAGTGATATGAAAACCCGTTTTTTGCGCCATTGATATATGTCTCTCTTGCCTTGACTGATTGGTCATAATAGCTGTAATATTCCCATGTGCTGTCTTTCTTGTTACCTGAATAATTACCTTTGGCCGCAAGGGTGCCATTTTCATAGTACAGAACCGATCGTGCATAGTCATCTTCACCTGTAAAAACCATGAGAACTTTAAGGTTTCCGCTTTCGTAATACCTGCGCATCTCGCCCACAGGTTTATCGTCTTTGAAAAAGCCCTTATACATCAGTTTTCCGTTAGGGTAATGCTTTTTCCAGTATCCCTGTTTAAGGCCATGAGTGTCAACCTGGTTGAAAAGGGTATCAGATTGGGCATAAAGAGTTGTTATTATGCCTGGCAGCAGAAATATAAGACATATTAGAAAACGGTTATTCATGAATGTATGATTGTGTGATAAAGATACTAAAAAACCACTTTTATACTTTAAAGTTTTTGCAGGTCATTTTTTAGCCTGTCATAAAAATCAGTGTTTATTTGTGGGTCAGACCTTCCCTGCAAAAAAAAGCCGGCTCAAAAATGTGCCGGCCTTTTTACTATCTGATGGTGTTATTTCACTTCTTCAAAATCAACGTCGGTTACTTCATCATCGCCTTTACCCCCCGATTGTTGTGATGAAGAGGGGCCTGCTTCAGCACCTGCATCGGCTGTCTGTCCATTTGCTGCAGCGCCGGCCTGGCTTGCCTTATACAGTTCTTCGGAAGCTGCCTGCCATACCTTGGTGAGCTCAGCTGAGGCAGCATCAACGGCAGCTATATCCTGACTTTTGTGTGCCTCTTTAAGCTTATTTAATGCCTCTTCAATGGGGCCTTTTTTATCTGCAGGTAACTTATCGCCAAATTCCTTCAGTTGTTTCTCGGTCTGGAAAATCAGGCTGTCAGCTGCATTCAGCTTATCTATGCGTTCTCTGCGTTCCTTGTCCTCAGATTCATGAGCCTTGGCCTCGTTTTTCATCCGGTCGATTTCTTCCTGCGAAAGGCCTGTTGATGCTTCAATACGGATGCTTTGTTGTTTGCCTGTGCCCTTATCTTTAGCTGATACATGAAGGATACCATTGGCATCGATATCAAAGGTAACCTCAATTTGTGGAATACCCCTCGGAGCCGGCGGAATGCCATCGAGATGGAAACGCCCGATGGTCTTGTTGTCATTGGCCATGGGACGCTCACCTTGCAGAACATGTATCTCAACAGAAGGCTGATTGTCTGATGCCGTAGTGAAAGTCTCGGTTTTCTTGGTCGGAATGGTGGTATTGGCTTCAATGAGCCGGGTTGAAACACCACCCAAGGTTTCAATACCCAGAGACAACGGTGTCACATCAAGCAACAGGATGTCCTTCACCTCCCCGGTGAGCACGCCACCCTGAATAGCAGCTCCAATAGCAACAACCTCGTCGGGATTTACGCCTTTGGAAGGCTTCTTGCCGAAGAATTTTTCAACAGTGTCCTGGATGATGGGGATACGCGTTGAACCACCAACCAGTATGACCTCGTCAATATCTGAAGCTGACAAACCGGCATCCTTTAATGCTTTGCGGCAGGGCTCAACCGTTGACTGAACCAGTGTGTCAATAAGGCTTTCAAATTTGGCCCTTGTCAATGTCTTGACCAGGTGTTTGGGAATTCCATCCACGGGCATGATATAAGGAAGATTGATCTCAGTACTCGTGGAACTTGACAATTCAATCTTGGCTTTCTCGGCAGCCTCTTTCAAGCGCTGCATGGCCATAGGATCTTTACGAAGGTCAATACCTTCGTCTTTCTTGAATTCTTCTGCCAGCCAGTCGATGACGCAGTGGTCGAAGTCGTCACCACCAAGATGCGTGTCACCATTTGTTGACTTCACTTCAAAAACACCATCGCCAAGTTCGAGTATGGATATGTCAAATGTGCCGCCTCCAAGATCAAATACGGCAACCTTCATATCTTTATTCTTTTTGTCAAGGCCGTAAGCGAGGGAAGCAGCCGTAGGCTCGTTGATGATCCTTTTTACCTTGAGTCCGGCAATTTCACCGGCTTCCTTGGTAGCCTGACGCTGTGAATCACTGAAATAGGCCGGAACGGTTATTACAGCTTCACTGACTTCATGACCCAGGTAATCTTCGGCAGTCTTTTTCATTTTTTGTAAAACCATAGCCGAAATTTCCTGTGGGGTATATTTACGGTCTTCTATTTGTACGCGCGGTGTGTTGTTTTCACCCTTCACTACCTTGTAAGGTACCCTTGAAATTTCCTTTGATACCTTGTCATGCGTTTCTCCCATAAAACGCTTAATGGAAAAAACAGTCTTAACAGGATTGGTGATAGCCTGCCTTTTTGCCGGATCCCCAACTTTTCGTTCTCCGTTTTCCAAAAAAGCCACCACGGAAGGGGTAGTACGCTTCCCTTCACTATTGGGAATAACTACAGGCTCGCTACCTTCCATAACTGCAACACACGAATTGGTAGTGCCTAAATCAATGCCGATAATCTTGCTCATACTTTTAATATATGTTTATTAAGTTTTCAATTTTGATTCCATTTTATTTCTCAATCATTATGCCATGAGGTTTTTTATGACATTATTTCGAAATTTAATGCCATTACAATCAACATATGACACAATAAGATGACAAAACGACAGGAAACTAATTAAAATAGTCCCGATTTACCGTAAATATTGTTTTATTTTTAAACTTTGCGGAGAATATAATGGATAATAAACACCTGAATCAAAAAATCAACAAACCTGCCTGCCGTAACGGCAGCGCAGGCAGGTCAACAAATCAATAAATCAACAATTAACCATGTCAACAGCAGCAGACGAAAGACCACGCAGAATAACAACTCATGTGCTCCAGGAAATGAAGAACAGGGGTGAGAAAATAGCCATGTTAACAGCTTATGACTATTCTTTTGCCAGAATAATTGACAGGTCGGGCATTGATGTTCTGCTTGTTGGTGATTCGGCCTCCAATGTCATGGCCGGGTACGAAACCACAGTCCCCATTACCCTTAATGAGATGATCTATTATGCGTCATCTGTTGTCAGAGCCGTTGAACGAGCCCTTGTGGTCGTCGACCTGCCATTTGGTTCTTACCAGGGCAATTCAAAGGAAGCCCTGAATTCTTCCATCCGCATTATGAAAGAAACCGGGGCTCATGCTGTTAAACTTGAAGGCGGAAAGGAGATCATCGAATCGGTGAACCGTATCCTGTCAGCCGGAATCCCGGTGATGGGTCATCTGGGTCTTACCCCCCAGTCGATCCATAAATTCGGCACTTATGTGGTCAGGGCAAAAGATGATACTGAAGCTAAAAAGCTTGTTGATGATGCCCATCTGCTTGAAGAAGCAGGCTGTTTTGCGCTGGTCCTTGAAAAAATACCTGCCACACTCGGAGCCAAAGTTTCCGGTGAACTTAAAATTCCCGTTATCGGTATTGGCGCCGGCCCGGAAGTTGACGGCCAGGTGCTTGTGCTGCACGACATGCTGGGAATCACACAAGATTTTTCTCCACGGTTTCTGAGAAGATATCATAACCTTTACCAGGAAATCAACGGAGCTGTAACCCAATATATCGATGATGTGAAAAATGCGGAGTTTCCGAATGAAAAGGAACAATATTAAGGACAAGGGATAAGGGCCAAGGGACAAGCAGGGTGGGTGGTTGTGTGTGAGGTTGCTGAAGAGCCAAAAACCAAGAATCAAGAACAAAGATCGAAGATTGAATGAAAAAGGCTGTAGACTTCAGAATGCATACTAAGGACTTAATAGATAACGAGACTATCATACTTTAAGACTTCTTGACCAGAAGACCAGAAGACCAGAAGACCAGAAGACCAGAAGACCAGAAGACCAGAAGACCAGA
>JAFGTR010000064.1 GCA_016934055.1 Bacteroidales bacterium
CTGAAGCTGAAGAAAAAGCTGAGGCAGAAACTGAAGAAAAGGATAAGGCTGAACCCAAGGCAAAGAGTAAAGGTAAAAGCAAGCCAAAAACAGAGGATAAGACTGCAGAAGAAGCTTCACAGGAAGAATCCTCAGAAGAAACCTCTGCTGAACCTTCAGAAGAATCAAAGGCATAATCAACGCCTGAACAGCAGGCAGGTTTCCGGGGTATTCCATTGATGATGATCCGGTAAGCACTTTTGATGATTGATTTACACAATTACTTGCCTATTGGTATTTTCACCCGTACACATGGCGTACAGGGTGCTCTGATACTCAGAATGCAGGCTCTGGAAGCAGAAGACCTCCCCGAAATGGGATGGGTATTCGTTGAAGTTGACGGATTACCTGTTCCATTTTTTGTTGATGATATCCGGGTTTTAAATGCCGATAAAATAATATTAACGCTTGATTCAGTCAAAACTGAAACCCGGGCAAAGGAACTGGTCGGATACAAAGTGTTTATACCGTCGAAGAAAAAATCACGAAAAGTAAAAGAAAAAAACAGCTTAGAAGATATTAAGGGATACACTGTCATTGACCATGTGCACGGAAAGCTGGGGGAAGCCGTTGATTTCGTTATGATAACCGGAAACCCTTTATTGAGAATGCTTTCCGGCGAAAAGGAAATTCTTATTCCTGCTCACGATGACATTATCCTGGAGATATCCGCAAAAGAAAGGGTAATCCGAATCAGGGCGCCTGAAGGTTTGATTGACCTGTACTGATGTTTTCCCACCGGTGATACTCATAGATAAAAGCATTGTAAAACATTTGTGCTATTACTTTTGAACCCCTCAGGTTAAAATGGACATAATCACTTGAAGCCAGCGGAGGCTCGGCATTCACCCATGCCGGCATGGAATTTTCACCACCCATGGCTTTTTGCATATCCCAGTATGCTGCTCCTGCCCTGAAAGCAGCATTTTTCACAGCACTCTTTACACGGTCAAGGTTTGGATATGATATAAATTTGTCCTTATCCTTCATGGCCATGTCAGCTACCCCGATCACCAGAACCGGTACCCCCGGACACAATTCCCTGAGGCACACGATCTGGTTGAAAAACCACTTTTCATAATACCGGTAATTCTCGGCAATGTATGGAACTACGTTACCGCCAAACTGCAGAATAAACAATTTAACGTTGAGCTCTTTATACATATCACGCAATAACTGCTGGTCAATAGAAGTAAAAATAAGGCCTGCACAACCCCGCAGTGGTATGTTGTCTACAGCCACGCCGGATATATCATCAAGCGCCAGACCATATATTTCAGGACTTTCCCTGCATCTGAACTGTACCAGCAGATTGCTGACAGGGTTATCAAAACTCCAGCCGATAACCTTCATACAATGTGATACCGGGATAATCTCGGCATCGGTTAACTGATTGTTGATGTGTATTTCATTGATAAAAGGCTCGGTATTATACCCGTAAAAAATCCGGCACTGCCTGAAATACCTTGTGTTTTCATAAGCATAGGGTGACCGGCCGAATTTCACCCAGCCCTTCTGTATCGCAGTATCCCTTCGGGAAGGTTCAGACTCCAGTTTGCAAAAAGCAGCCATGGCACCAAAACGTTTATGGTCTATCAGGCTGTCAGCCGGTTTATACACCAGGTATCGCGCCCAGTTATCTGAACTCTGCTGAGTCATGGAAAAACCATATGGATATAATTGTGAAGCAGGCAACAGCCCAACGCCTGATCCGCCAAATTTTGACTGAAGCCTGTTCCTTATCAGAGAGGTCATCCTGTCATCTTCTATCTGAGAATCGCCGTAATGCATGATCCTCACCAGCTGATGCTTTTGTGGTAAGTCATGCAATACCTTAAAAATGGGAAACAGGATGGAACTGTCATTCTCAGGATATTCTATCGCCGTAATTATTTTAATCAGGCTGTCAGCACTTACCTTAATAGTATCAGGTAAAGCGGGATGATGGCCTTGGGCAAGCCTTGTGATGACCGAATCCGTTAACAATTTCTGATCCTTCAGAAAAACCTGAATATCCAGGGATGTTGTATCAGCCGGTGCAAAAATATCAGCAGCAGTAAAAAAGTCAAGTCTTACATTACCGGGAAGTTTAATGCCCTGCCCGGGAAAATAAAGTGCCAGGGCAAACAATACAAGAAAAACCGAAAGAAAAAATAAGAGTGTTCTGAATGGCTTCATTTGATGAAGGCCTGCTGTTATTTGGGCTTAATCTTAAGTTTTTGACCGGGTTTGATCTTATCGGAATAGCTGAGATTATTCAATTTCATAATATCCACATCACTTACGCCTGGATAATTTTTTGCAATATCCCACAGTGTATCCCCTTGTTTTACGGTATAGTAGACATAATTATCATTGTATGCAATCTGCTGACCTGGTTGCTGACCGTTATTTGACTGCTGGGCTAACGCAGAATTATCTGTCTTCTTTCCGATACTGTTTTGCTTCTCAGCAAAAGTCATCTTATTGATATTACCGTATTTGCCTGCCTTGTTCTTCGGCACATAAACCGTGAGCCTCTGACCGGCTCGTATAGTGTTATTCCGAAGATTATTCCAGTATCTCAGATCTGAAAGTCTTACATGATACCATTCTGATATATATCCAAGGTTATCACCGGGCTTTACGGTATAATAAAGTTTTGCATAATTATCAGGGGGAATAATTTCTTCAGCATATCTTGAACTATGAGTTGTCGGACTGGTTATAACCTTTTCGGGATTAAAATAGAATGAATCTCTGTGGGTGTATACGACATTCTCTTTTTCGATAAAACGAAAAACCTGGTCAACTGGAAGCCTGAGGGGCATCGGTTTTTCACGGGCCGGGATAATATCGGTGCGGTATTGCGGATTCATATCACGCAACAGCTTAAGCGGCATGTTAAGCACTTCAGCCACCTGTCCCAGATGCAGATCCTGCGTTACCATGATAGTGTCGTTTGTAAGAGGCAATTCAACCTGCCTGGGTTTCAGGTTATGCTCCTTATAATAATGCATGACATAGGTGGCCGCAATGTAAGCCGGAACATATCCGCGTGTTTCCCTGGGGAGATAATAGTAAATATCCCAGTAATTCCTTTTACCGTGAGACCGTCTGATAGCCTTGTTAACATTGCCGGGCCCGCAATTATAAGCGGCAATGACCAGGGTCCAGTCATTGTAAATGGCATAGAGATCCTTCATAAACCTCGCAGCAGCATGGGTTGACTTAACCGGATCACGCCTTTCATCCACCAGTGAATTAATGGTAAGGCCATACAGCTTGCCGGTACCATACATAAACTGCCATATGCCGACTGCCCGGGCACGTGAATATGCCCTGGGATTTAATGCTGATTCAATAACCGACAGGTATTTTAATTCCACCGGCAGCCCATAATAATCCAGAATATCGTCAAACAGGGGAAAATAATACTGTGACAGACCCAGCATGACTTCTACCTGGTTGCGTCGTTTGTTGGCATAAACTTCAATATAACGGCGAACCAGCGAATTGTATGATAATTCAACAACCGATGGTATAGCAGAAAGACGGCTTATAAAAACCGAATCGGGAAAATCAGGGACTGTGCTGTCAGTTTCGGTGGTCCAGAAATCAGGATCACCGGACAAAGACTGGTTAATCAGATACAGATTAAGAAGGCTGTCAAGATTGGCATCGAAATTCAGTTCCACCATAATGGAATCATCAAAACCGTAACTGGTGGTATCTTTCTGACCCGGCGATGCAAGAATGCTTAAACCCGGGGCAATGAATAATATAATAAAAAATAAGTTCTTCACTTTCATAAGAATATGATAGTTCTCCTCATGTGTAAAGATAACTAAAAACCCACTGTGAATTTTATGCCAACAGCAGCTGTCAGGTCAAAGTTATCAACAATGGCAGGCTGTATTCTGAAAGAAAGATCATCGGAAACGTCGAATCCGGTAAAATATGCGTCTACCATGGCATCAATGATATTCAGAAAATACACTGCCGCAATGCCGACGACACTTATATCACGGTAACGGCGGTACCAGTCTCTCCCACGGGGCAATTGATCGTATGTCCTGGTGTATCCGTCAATAATGTATATTTTCTGTTCATCCCCTTCATTATAGGCATCCCTGAACTTCACATATTTTGACTGGTTATAATAGAAAACATAAACCATAGCCCCTCCGGCGCCATATATCAAGGGTACTTTCCAGTATTTCCGGTTATACACCTGACCTAAACCAGGTAATAATGCTGAACACAGGATGGCTGTTTTTGGATTGCGTTGTATATGAATTGTGGAATCAATGGCAGTACTGTCCTGTTCAACCCCGACAGTATTGCCAAAAAGACAAGCCGAAACGGTTATAGAAATTATTAAAACTAAAACTTTCCGGCCTAAATGTAATTGACTGTTTTTAAAATTGCCCTCCTGCAAACCGGTTAACTTTTTAATCGGTCAAAGATACCGATTATTCTTTCCAGTTCATCATCTGAATTGAAAGAGATGATAATTTTCCCGGATCCTTTTGCATTTCTTTTGAAGTCAACTGATGTATTGAAAAAACCGGCCAGATGATTTTTCAGTTCTTCATATGTCCTGGTGTTGTTGTCAGGTTCGGCATTTTGCACTGTTTCCTCCGGAGCTTCCGCTTGCAACTTTTGTGAAAGCTCTTCCGCAGTGCGTACTGACAGTTCTTCATCAATTATCCTGTAGTACAGTTTCAACTGCGATTTGTGGTCTTCAATGCCCACCAGGGTCCGTGCATGACCCATGGTAATTTTTTCATTGCGTATGCCAAGTTGTATTTCAGCAGGCAGTTTCAGCAAGCGCAAGTAATTGGCAACAGTTGCCCTCTTTTTCCCGACCCGCTGACTGAGGCTTTCCTGTGTAAGCTCACATTCCTCAACCAGTCTCTGATATGTAAGCGCTATTTCAATGGCGTTAAGGTCCTCACGCTGAATATTCTCAACCAGTGCCATTTCAAGCATACCCTGGTCATTGGCCTTACGAATAAAAGCCGGTATTGTTTCCAATCCTGCTATCCGGGCAGCTCTTAAACGCCGTTCACCTGTTATCAGCTGATAACTATCGCTCCCGTTTTCACGAACAGTAATAGGCTGTATAACACCAACTGACCGGATTGATTCGGCAAGTTCCTCAAGCGAAGCCTGATCAAAATGCGACCTTGGCTGAAACGGGTTCATATCAATACTGTCAACCGGTATTTCAGCTCCGCCAACGACCCTTTCTTTCAACTCAACCTGGGGTTCCGGATCCTCGATGAGAGCTCCCAAACCTCTTCCTAATACACTTTTTTTCACCATATCCATAGTGTTAATCAATATTTTTAATTGCTTCGGGTACTTTGGTGTCGCCTTTCTTTTGCAACAACTCCCTGGCAAGGTTCAGATAATTCAGTGCACCTCTCGACTCGGCATCATAAAGGATCACCGGTTTCCCAAAACTGGGCGCCTCACTGATTTTAATGTTACGCTGTACAATGGTCTCAAAAACCATCTGCTGAAAGTGCTTTTTTACTTCATCAACAACCTGATTGGAAAGCCTCAGACGTGAATCGTACATTGTCAGTAAAAATCCTTCGATGTCCAAACCGGTATTCAACCTGTTCTGAATGATTTTTATGGTGTTCAAAAGCTTCCCCAGACCTTCCAGGGCAAAATATTCACATTGCACAGGTATCAGCACCGAATGTGCAGCCGTAAGAGCGTTTACAGTGATTAATCCGAGAGAAGGCGAACAATCAATGAAAATATAATCATAATCCCTTTCATTCTCAATTTTTTCAATAACGCCTTTCAGCATCTTTTCACGATTAGGCATGTTCAGCATCTCAATTTCTGCACCCACCAGGTCGATATGCGATGGAAGTAAATCCAAACCTTCAATCTCACTTGTAAGAATTATGCCATTGGGATTTGTTTCATCAATCAGACATTCATACAGGCTTGTTTTAACATTCTTAACGTCAAACCCACTGCCTGATGTCGCATTGGCCTGCGGATCAGCATCAATCAACAGAACTTTTTTCTCAAGCACAGCAAGACTCGCAGCAAGATTAATTGCTGTGGTTGTCTTTCCCACTCCACCCTTTTGATTAGCAATTGCAATGATTTTTCCCATGTATTTTCGTTTGATTTTTTAATCCAGCCCGTAATTACAGGTGGATTCAAAAATACGATTTATAAGTCCAATGCATTTTTTTTTAACAATCCGTTTTGTAAACAAATTTTATGCAGTTATGAACAAGTTATTAACAGGCCGTGATAGTGGCATGACTGTTAATAACATACAATATGTCGCTCATTATCTGGATTATAAGTATTAACAATTGAACCTTAATAAAATGTTGAAACAGCCCTGATTTAAGCCTGTTTTTTCATTCAAAACGGTTAATAAAATGAGTATAAACTCCTGTAATGATCAACACCCTTCAGGAATACTTTTCAATTCCGGAACATGATTCTGTCTTAACGTGGCCAGGCTATCGTATAATCAGACCATTGCTGAAAAAATGTGCAGCAAACTATAGCGGGGGGAATATCTCAAGTTCATATAAAACAGGCCAGTTCTTACCGGTAACGTAAATATGACCGTTGTCGGGATTACAGGCAATACCATTTAAAACCCTGTCAGAATTCTCTTTGAACTCTTCGGGAATTAACTTGCCCAGATCAATATGACCGGTCACCCGGCCGGTTTCAGGATCAATAACGACAATGATGCTTTTGAACCAGATATTGGCAAGGATCTTGTCATTGACATATTCAAGTTCATTGAGATAGGGAACCATACCTTTATTGTCATAGACTTCAATCTGGTTAATTTGTGTGAAATATTCAGGTTCAATAAAATACAGTTGCGCTGATCCGTCACTCATAATCAGTTGGTTCCTGCCTGCAGTCAATCCCCACCCCTCCTTAATGGGATAATCGAAACGCCTGATGAGTGAAAGTGTTTCCTTATCATAGATAAAGCCAACCTGGGATTTGTAAGTAATCTGGTAAATCTGATCTCTGAAAAGGGCAATGCCTTCTGCAAAAAACTGCTTTTCCAAATCGATTCGCCTTACGGGAATCCCTGTCTTAATAGTTACAATCCTCAGGGATGACTTGCCTTCAAGGCCTGTACTTTCGTATAACATACCATTATCATAAAACAATCCCTGTGTAAAAGCATCCTCATCATGCGGATACTGCTGAATGATCCGGTAATTATACACGGCCGGAACGATATCTGATAACAGCGTAAGATTCACACTGTGCGTTTCTTTGCGCCCCTTTATAAACAAACACACCTTTACAATGTTTTTCCCCACTCCTGCCTTTCCGGATCTCCAATGCATATTTTCATAATCAGTATAAAAAGCCTGCCGGTCATTCGAACCGGTAAATACAGCGGCAGAATCAATACAGGGCAGTGAATCTTTATCAATGCGCAACTTAATCTGAACAGAATCACCAAAACGAAAAACTTTGCCTTCAGCCGGATCAATAAGATTTGCTATTGGCAGTGCTTTCTCTGAAGAAGCCTTTTCATCTTTAACATGTGTTTTTTTATTGCAACAACCGGCAAATATTAATACCAGAACAGATAAAACATAAATATGATACTTCATGACAATTCTGATGGTTGAGCGGGAATATGATTCTGCGCGGAAATCCGATCCTTCATTCATTACCGGAAAAACTTTTTAAGTCTGCTGCCAACCCGGGTATTACCTTTTGTAAAATTGGTGAGCTCGTTATATTCCGAATCAGCATAATCCGGATTAAGAATCTGCCATATCTCACTCCAGCCTAAGAATCCGCCCACGTTCCTGTCGTCAATGAAAAGATCAACATCAATCTTACGGCTGGAATTCTCAAAATCAAAAACTTCTTCAGGATAACTTTTATTAACGGCATAAAACTCAATGCCTTTTTTCCGGCAAAATTCAACAGCTTCATCGAGTTCTTTCCCGTGACGGAAAGTCCACAGAATCAGCTGATGCCCCAGCTTCTGCAACTGCTTCAGCGTTTCAAAGGCAAACAGCTTTTCCTCACCGATCTGCGGGTAGCGATGCTCAACAATGGTTCCGTCAAAATCTACAGCTATCTTCATGCAAGATATGATTATATGAAATAAAATTTCCTGTGACGTAAAAATATAAATTTAATCAAATAATTTTCATATTATCTTTGTATAAAACAATCAATAAAACCATGACAATAATTAAACGACATATCCCTAATTTTGTTACGGCATTGGGATTGCTTTCCGGATGCATTTCCATCGTTTATTCCACCAGTAGCAATTTGAAACTGGCAGGAATTTTTATCCTGGTCGCAGCTCTTTTTGATTTCATCGATGGCTGGATTGCCCGGAAGCTGAACAGCATCGGTGATTTCGGAAAACAACTTGACTCCCTGGCTGATGTTGTCAGTTTCGGGGTAGCCCCTTCATTCATTGTCTATAAACTAATGCAATTTTCCCTGGTTGACAGTTCGCCCCAGTCGAATTTCAACATTGCTGAACCCGGACTGGCACAAACCCTCATTTTAAGTTTATCTTTCCTTATAGCAATTTTTGCCGCTCTGAGGCTGGCACAATTTAATACCGACACGACACAGGAAGAATCATTCAGGGGACTTCCCACTCCTGCCGCTGCACTGCTGATAGCATCCTGCGGTTTTGTGGTTTATACCAAACAGGGTCTCCCCTTAGAGCATTTGTTGTTGAAGCTTTGGTTTCTGCTGATCCTTATTGCCGTTGTTAGTTGGCTTATGGTTTCCGGGATCAGGATGTTTTCCCTGAAATTCAAACATTACGGTTTTCGTGAAAATGCATTGCGTTATATCTTCCTGGCACTTGCTTTAGTCCTCATAGTGTTTTTCAGGCTGCCGGGGATTGCACCGGTTATCGTCCTGTATGTTTTAATGTCCTTGCTGAAGCCGTTATTTGAAGTTTCAAAGCACTGAAGCATAACGGATAATTCAGGATGACTGATCTTCCGGTGTCTCCTGCCTTTTTTCATAGACCTTTATGATATAACGTATAATAAAATAGCTGACAGCTATCATCAGCGGCCAGCTTAAAAGGTTAATTATTGAGGCAATATACATAATTGTGTGGCTTTAATATACATGGGACTCCTCTTTAACTTCTCCGGCATCGATTTTCTTATTGTTGATCGATTTCCAGGTGAAGAAAATATAAGCAAATACAACCGGCACCAGCAATGAAACATAACTCATTATGACAAGCGTATAGCGGCTGGACGAACTGTTGAAAATGGTCAGTGAGCTCTGCAGATCAAAGGAAGACGGATAATATGCGGTGTTATTATATCCTGCCAGAGCGAACAGGGAAAAAACGACCATCACTGTGCCCGTGCCTGCAAACCATATCCCGTTGGTCACATTTTTTAATAAGGACCTGATAATACCGGTCAGAACCAGGCCAGTTCCCGAAAGGAATAAAACAGTGATAACAGGCATTTGTATCAGATTCCTGAAGTATTTATATGGTTCAAGAGATATCTCTCCTGATGATGGATTCAGTGCATAGCCCCTGATCAAAAATAACCTGATGACAAAAAAAAGAAAAAAGACAAGGAAAAGCAAAGCGTTCATCATCAGATTTTTTCTGCAACGGCCCAGAATGCTTTCCTCCCCGACATTATTCAAAAAGTAGAGTATGGCCAGTACACGGGCCAGAAAAAAAACAGCCAGGCCGAGTGACAGGTTATGAACATTCAAAAGAGCCTCCAGTCCGTGCACTGAAGTTTCCCAGCGCGATACAGCCAGTTCGGATACTTTTGCAATACGGCTGAAGTCGACCGAAAACTTTGAACCGGTATAAAATGTAGCCACCGTAACACCCAGTAAAACAGTTCCGATCAATCCGTTGATAAAAAGAAAATTTTCGAACGTTCCGGCTCCAAAAATATTGTTTGGCTTTGAACGGTATTCATACGAAACAGCCTGTAAAACAAAGCAGAAAAGTATGACGATCCATACCCAGTAAGCTCCTCCGAAACTGGTGGCATAAAAAAGGGGGAAAGCTGCAAAAAAGGCACCACCAAATGTTACCAGCGTGGTAAAAGTAAACTCCCATTTTCGTCCGAGTGAATTAACCAGTATAGTGCGTTCGGTTTCAGTCTTTCCGAGTGTATAGATAAGGGTTTGTCCGCCCTGAACAAACAACAGGAAGACCAGAAGTCCTCCGAGCAACGACATTATTAACCACCAGTACTCCTGCAACGTAGTATAGGATAAGGTTTCAAACATATTATTTACCTCCTTCCTTTGGTCCGATTTTTATCTGCTTAATCATAATGCTGATCTCAGCTGCCAAAAGACAGGTGAAGATGCAGGCAAACAAAATAAATGTAACCTGAACTGAACCGGCATCAATATGTGAAACAGCTGCAACTGTTGGCAGGAGATCCTGTACCACCCAGGGTTGTCGGCCCACCTCGGCAACAATCCATCCGGCTTCTGAAGCTATGTATGCCAGCGGTATTGTAAATACGGCGAACCATAGTAACATCTTTTTGTTATCCAGTTTATCAAGCCAGACAAGGATAAAAAAAACAAAAAATAAAAGCAAAAAATAAAAACCCAGGATCACCATAAGGTGAAAACTGTAAAAAGTAAGGGGTACATTGGGTATCAGACTGTCGGGGTCATTCAGAAATCCATAACCGAAATACCTGAAATAGCTCTCTTTAAAACCGGTATCATAGAATTTTTCTTTTAATTCCATATAAGCAGCACTATCACCCCTGTCACGGGCCTCCTTCAATTTGGCGAGGGTTTCGCGTGCATGCCGCCCCCTTTCGATTTTCTCACGGGCAGAAAGCATTCCCTTTTCAGGATTGCCGTCTATCAGATCGTTGATGCCGGGCACATAGGCATCCCAGGAACCTGCCGCCATATAGGAAAGCAGGTAAGGAATTTCCAGTTTTAACGGAATGTCATACGATTTCCTGCATAAAGTGTCTTCTTCATTTGATTTCATCACGCCAAGCGCAATCAGACCTGCCCCCTCACATCCATCATACAGGCCCTCCAGGGCCGCGAATTTCACAGGCTGGATACGGGCAATAAGCCGCGCTGAACCGTCTCCGGAATAGATCAGCATCAGTCCCGACAACAGGCCAAAAACAGAAGCCACAAGAATGCTCTTCTTCGCCAAAACAAGCTCTCTTCTCTTAATGATGAACCATGAGCTGACACCAATAACGAATAAAGAACCAAGGACAAAACCCGAAGTGATGGTATGTATGAACTTGTTCGTTGCAACAGGAGAAAGAAACACCTCCCGGAAATTTAGCATCTCATTGCGGGCCAGGTCGGGATTAAACTGCATACCGACCGGACTCTGCATCCAGGCATTGGCCACAAGTATCCACAGGGCAGAAAGACTGGCTCCGAAGGCCACAAGCCAGGTGGAAACAAGGTGGAACTTCTTGCTCACCTTATTCCATCCGAAAAACATAACGGCAATAAAAGTTGATTCAAGAAAAAAAGCCATAATGCCTTCGATGGCCAGGGGCGCACCAAAAATATCACCGACAAACCACGCGTAATTCGACCAGTTTGTACCGAATTCAAATTCGAGGATAATGCCCGTGGCAACGCCAATGGCAAAATTTATCCCGAAGAGTGTCATCCAGAATTTTGTTATCCTTTTCCATTCTTCATTGCCCGTCCGCACATATATGGTTTCCATAATGGCCAGGATAAAAGTGATACCCAGGGTAAGCGGCACAAAAATCCAATGATAGATGGCTGTCAGCGCAAACTGCCCGCGCGACCAGTTAACCAGAGAGAGGTCAATGTTTTCAAGCATAAAGGTTAATCATTTGATAGTTGATCAAGGACATAATCCGCACGTTCCTTATCTGATGAAAAATTTTTCTGTAAAATATCAGGAAAAAAGAAAAGCTTCAAAATGACAAACATGATGAAAAGCTTAATAAGGATGATGACCCATAACTTCTTTCCGACCGTCATGTTCCGGAAACCGTCGTAATAAAAATAAAAGATCCGGTGGAAGACTGATCTTTTCAACAGCTGATTGTTTTGCTTCAAGTAAAGATAAGAAAATATTCACTCTTCACTTTTCACTTTTTGTTTTTCTCTTCCTCTCCCCTCTCTCAGTCCCTAAGTCCCCAAGTCTCTATGTCCCTCAGTCCCTTAGTCCGCCCAAATCCCCCTACCGGTAAACCGGCCCGTACGCCTTGCATGCCCTGTAGTCAGATCCCTCTATATCCATTCCGAAGGCGCTCCATGCGCTTGGTCTGAATATCTTTTCATCATCAACGTTGTGCATGCATACAGGGATACGCAGCATGGAGGCCAGGGTGATCAGGTCGGCGCCGATATGGCCGTAGCTGATTGCACCGTGATTGGCCCCCCAGTTGGCCATAACGGAATATACATCGCTAAAAGCACCATGTCCGGTGAGCACAGGTACAAACCATGTGGTCGGCCAGGTTTCGTTTGTACGTTCATCCAGTACTTTGTGAACATCCGAAGGAATATCAACCGAATAACCTTCTGCCAGTTGCAATACAGGCCCAAGCCCTTTTACCAGGTTAATACGCGCCATGGTGACCGGCATTCCGCCCCTGGAAAGGTAGGTACTTGAAAATCCCCCTCCCCTGAAATACTCTGTTACAGCAGGGCTCCATCTTGCAGCTTTCAGGCATGCCTTTGCATCAGCAGCCGTTATCTCCCAATAAGGCTTAATGACTGGATTACCTTTTTTATCGTTTTGCTGTCCGGTGCCATCAAGCGAAGCCGAACCGGAATTGATCAGGTGGATAATACCGTTTCGTGCCATTCCTGTAAGGCTTTTCCCGGTTACCCTTTTCACAGCCTGAGGACTCCAGTAAGTGCGCACATCGGCAAAGATCTGTGCAGTATTCGTCAGCAGGTGACCTAACAACATGGTAACGCCGTTCAGCGAATCATTCTCGGTAGCCACGATATAGGGCTGACGGATACCGTTCCAGTCAAACGATGAATTCAGTATAGCCTCGGAGAAATCACCATTGGGAAAATGATCGGTCCACTGCCGTTGCCCCTGAAAACCCGAGACTATTGCATTGTGGCCAAGGGCTTCTTCACCAAATCCCATGTTCTTCAACACAGGATTTCCTGCCATCAGATCGCGGATGATCATGGTCATTTTAACCACGAATTCCCAGTCTTTCTTTTTATCTTTTTCAGATCTCCTTTTTTGAGGTGGATTTGTATCTTTCCCTTCATTACAGTTCTTCCCTGCCCATATCATGGCCCGCTTAAACTCTTCCGGATCATAAATCCCACGGTCAATCCGCCGTATTAACTCACTCATGTCGACATATTCGTTACGCATACCCAGATATTGCTGAAAAAACTCTTCCTGCACAATGGAGCCTGCAATGCCCATTGAAACCGAACCCACCGAAAGGTATGATTTGCCCCGCATGGTGGCAGCTGCCAGTCCGGCTTTCGCAAAGCGCAACAGTTTTTCCTTCACATCAGCCGGAATTTTGTTGTCTCCGGCATCCTGAACATCACGTCCGTAAATACCAAAAGCAGGCAATCCTTTCTGATTATGCCCGGCCAATGCAGCAGCCAGGTACACGGCACCGGGCCTCTCGGTACCATTGAATCCCCAGATGGCTTTCGGCATATGCGGATCCATGTCGATGGTTTCACTGCCATAACACCAGCAGGGAGTGACAGTTAGAGACACACCAACGCCTTCACGTCTGAATTTGTCAGCCGCCATGGCTGCCTCGGCAACACCGCCAATACAGGAATCGGCAATAACGCATTCCACCTTGCTGCCATCAGGATGCCTTAACGATTCATGCAATAACTTTGCAACGTTCTTTGCCATACCCATGGTTTGGTTTTCAAGTGATTCCCTAACGCCTCCCAGCCTTCCGTCAATGGCCGGCCGGAGGCCTATTTTCGGATTTGATCCTTGCAATCTTTTCATAATAGAGGTTTTAATAAATAATGCTTGCTTCTTAAAGTGAATTTCTGATAATCAATCGCGTGGGAATGATCTCCTGTATTTTTTCCTTTGTTTTAATATATTCGGCTGCCCTTGCGCCCATCATCCTGAAATCAGTGGAAATAGTGGTAATGCCGTTCTCAAGTACTTCGTAGAGTAAGGAATCATTATAGGCCAGCAGGCCAATATCCCTGCCCGTTTTGAGTCCCTTGTCATGGGCAACCTTAAGTATGCTGACGATATCTTTCTGACGGAAAAAAAAATATACCTGTTGCGGCAAAACTGTTCTTTCATCGATGATCTCTGTGAATTCCCATTCCAGACTATTCTCAGAACAAAAACGTTTGAAGTATTCAAGGGTAATCTCAGGATGAAACGAACCTTCGGGATACACATAACAGATCTTACGGTATTTCTGTAACAAAGCTTTCGCATGAACAAGACAACGATAGGGCTGTTCTCCAAAATCCTGGCAGACATATGAATACTTTTCATCTTTATACTGACCCCAGTCAAGAATCAACAACTTGTTGGCATCTATCCTGTAAAGAATATCGCTGATCTTTTCGTTGTTAAAATTCATCACAACGTACATGTTGTATTTTCCGATACTGTCAAGTAACACCGATTCGAATACAGCATAATTGTAATGATGAAAGGCCAGTTCAACCTTATAACTGGAAGGCAGATTGGTCACAAATGAATTATAGAGCTCATCTTTAAAAGGACTGTAAGAATCCAGGAACAGTAAAACACGACTTGTGATGCGTGCCACCCGGTATCCCTTTGCAGGTGTCGATTCAACAAGTCCTCTTTTTTTCAACTCTTGATAAGCCTTGAATATCGTATCCCGCGATAAGCCAAACTGAACACTCAATTTATTAATGGAAGGCAATTCATCCCCAACCTCATAGGCACCATAATTAATGGCATTCAGTATAGCATTGATCACCCGCTGCATCTTTGTATGTGTAACGGACGAGTCCATGGAGAGATGTTTGTGTTTCATTTATCCTGTACTGTTCTGTGCTGATCAAAATTAATAAAAAAAACAGTTTAATAAAAGACACAGATAAATCAATTATGAATATATACACCTAAAACACCTCCAAAACACCCTGGCAGGGTCCCCCCACCCTGCCAGGGTGTCTTACTGCAATTGGCCATTTCACTTTCCCCGGGCTAAAGCCCGGGGCCACCAACAGGCCGTCCCTCAGGGACTTCTCTGACTCTCATATTATCCTCATTCTCATTCCCATTCTGATTACCCCCTCACCCAGGCCATATCGGCTTTCACGGTTGAGATGCCTCCTATACCGAATTTTTCAACCAGTACCTTTACCACATTGGGCGATAAAAATGCCGGCAGGGTCGGGCCGAGATGAATATTCTTCACTCCCAGATAGAGCAGGGCCAGAAGCACAATCACCGCTTTCTGCTCATACCAGGCAATGTTATATACGATGGGAAGCTTATTGATATCATCGAGGCCGAAGGCTTCCTTCAGTTTCAGAGCGATCATGGCCAGTGAATAGGAGTCGTTGCACTGTCCGGCATCGAGTACCCGCGGAATGCCTCTGATATCGCCCAGGGGCAGTTTATTATACCGGTATTTGGCACAGCCAGCGGTAAGAATAACCGTATCTCCTGGCAGTTGTTTAGCAAATTCTGTATAATATTCCCTGTCCTTCATACGTCCGTCACAGCCTGCCATCACAACAAATTTCCTGATGGCTCCGGATTTAACGGCATCGATGACCTTGTCAGCCAGCAATGCCACCTGGTGGTGGGCAAATCCGCCGGTTATCGTTCCATCTTCAATGGCTACCGGTGGCTTGCACTGTTTTGCCTGCTCAATGATCTTCGAGAAATCCTTCGGACTGCCATTGACCCTGTCGGCAATATGCGGAAATCCATCGAAACCGGCTGCACCGGTGGTATATACTTTATCAACATAGGAGGCATCGTTTCGCGGCGGTACCAGGCAGTTGGTGGTAAACAGTACAGGTCCGTTAAAGGTTTCAAATTCTTCCTTTTGCCGCCACCATGAATTGCCGTAGTTGCCGATGAAGTGCTTGTACTTCTTAAAGGCAGGATAATAATGTGCCGGCAGCATTTCACTGTGGGTGTAGACATCAACACCCGTACCTTCGGTTTGCTGCAGTAATTCCTCGAGGTCTTTCAGATCGTGGCCGCTGACCAGGATGCCCGGATTATTGCCCACCCCGATATTCACCTTTGAAATTTCAGGATGTCCGAAGGTTTCATGATTTGCCTTATCGAGCAGGGCCATCGCCTCCACGCCGTATTTACCGGTTTCCATCACCGTGGACAACCACTCATCAGTTCCATCCTCTTCGCTCAGGGTCTTTGCCAATGCATTCTGCATGAAGGCGTAGACCGCTTCATTTTTGTAACCCAGATTCCAGGCATGTTCCGCGTAGGCTGCCATACCCTTGATGCCATAGGTGACCAATTCCTTCAGCGACCGGATGTCGATATCCCTGATGTTCAAAATTCCAATGTTTGAGGCTTTTTCATGGAAGGCTTCTTCTGACCCGGCAAACCATGAGGCTGCATCATGTGATTTTTCTATCTCCCTGCCCCTTTCTTTAAGCTCATCCCGAAGCTTGTTCCGCAGCTTCAAAGCACTTTTAATGCGCTCCACGAAATTTTGTTTGCTGAAATTGGCATTTGTTATGGTCGCAAACAAACTGTCAAATACGAATTTGTCTACATCCGGATAAGATTTGCCCTGTTTCCCGGCCTCCGAGCTGTAAAGGCAAATTCCTTTTATCACATACAAAAGCAGATCCTGGAGGTTCGCTACATCCCCCTTTTTCCCGCATACACCGTTTATGGTACAACCTGTACCCTTTGCGGTTTCCTGACATTGATAACAAAACATACCCATAATATTTGTTGATTTGTTGATTTATTGACCTGCCCGACGGCAGGCGGGTTTATTGATTTGTTGACCTGCCCGACGGCAGGCGGGTTTGCTGATTTTCTTGTCACTTGTAACTCGTCACTTGTCACTTTCTTGTCCCTTGTCCCTTCTTAAATCCATTCCTCCGACAGCACCTCCCCCTGAAGGCTCACCTTAATGGCCTTGACCGGCACTTTTCGTTTGGCTGCCTGGACCGCATTCACCACCATCTGCAACAAACCGCCACAGCATGGCACTTCCATAATCATAACCGTCAGCGTGTTTATCGCTGCCTCATCCATCATGCGCGTGATCTTTTCTATATAGACTCCCGTATTGGAATCAAGTTTAGGGCAGGCAATAGCCAGGGACTTGCCCTTCAGGTAAAGGGAATGGAAATTCCCCATGGAAAAGGCAACACAGTCAGCTGCTATGACCACATCGGCATTGCGATAGCAGGGGGCAGCCGGATTGATCAGGTGCATCTGCACCGGCCAGTGGCTTAACCGGCTGGTTTGTTCTGCAATACCGGTTTCGACCCCTGTTGATATGGGATGAAAACTTACAGTCTGCGATCCGGGGCAACCACCACCGGTGTGATGCTGGTGACCCTGTACAAAATGCCTGTCGGGTTTATGTCCGAGTTGCTTATGAGCTCTGGCTTTCGGTGCATCTCCATGTATCCTGCTGATGACGTCCTGCACCGAAAAAGGCATGTCTTCTTCATGATCCAGCAGATATTTCACCCCTTCCCTCAGGTATGCAGTTTCATTATGTTCCTTCAGGTGATTAAGGTGAGCAATCACCGTATTCATTCCCTTTCCTGCCATGATTTGCATGACTTTTGTTTCATTGTATTGTTCTGCTTCCCTCTTCTCAATGGAAATAGCGCCCTGCGGACAATGACCCAGGCAAGCTCCCAGACCGTCACACATCAATTCACTTACAAGTCTGGCTTTGCCGTCAATGATCTGCAATGCACCTTCCTGACACCCGGGGATACACAATCCGCATCCATTACATAAATCCTCATTGATTTTTACCACATCACGTATCATTCTTCTCTCAGTAATATTAATTTTAAATCAAAATTAAGATGTTTTTATCGTATAATTTGTAACATTTGTTACAACTCTGCTTTTTTATGGAACATTCTTATAAGATTTTAACTCATTCAGTCCTGTTTCATGGCCTCGATGAGCAATCATTAGAGGTTCTTTTTAAGGATAAGCTATACAGGATCAGACATTATGAAAAGGGTGGTTATATTGCTCACAGTCATGATGAATGCAAACAGCTTATGATTGTGATGAAAGGATCGGTACGGGGTGAAATGACAGATTTTTCGGGCAAGACGATCGTCATCGAGGAAATAAAAGCTCCCAGGCCATTGGCATCAGGTTTTATTTTCGGAAGCAATAACCGTTTTCCGGTTGATATCATCGCCAATGAATCCGCCACCATCCTTGTACTGCCAAAGGAAACGCTGATCGCCATGATGCAACAAAACAGCCTTGTATTAAAGAATTTTCTTGACACAGTATCCAGCAGGACACAGTTCCTATCCAACCGTATACGGTTTTTATCTTTCAGAACCATCAGGGAAAAAATTGCCCAGTACATCCTTACCCTGAGTGGCAAAGGAAAAAATACCGTTATGATGACACAATCACAGACCAGTCTTGCTGATTTCTTTGGCGTAACAAGGCCTTCACTGGCGAGGGCATTCCATGAAATGGAACAGGAAGGAATCATCAAAACCGAAAGAAAAAAAATAATCCTTAGGAATAAAGAAAAATTAAATAACTTGCTGCATCATAAACCTTCATGAAGTGGTATGAATAAAAATGCGCGTAAAACAGGCATTATAACTTCACTGGTGATCCTTTCATTAACGATTGTTTTCATAATCCTTGTCTCTGTTTTCCCTGCCGGTGAATATGATTCCGCAAGGGAATTTCTGCTGGCTTTCAGCCCTTCCACATTATTGCCTGTCATTCCGTCATTTCTGCTGGTGATGGCCAATATTCCCTTTTTTGTGTCCCTGTATTACTATGCTGAAGAACCTGAAAAACCATTTGCCATCACAGGTTTATTGTTTGGCGTTGCTTATGCGGTTTGTTGCGGATGCAATTATTTCACCCAACTCACTCTTGTCCCCCAGCTGATACAACTTGGCAAACTTTCGTCCCTGGCAGTTTTCAGCATGCATATCCGGGGATCCTTCGTCTATTCGCTTGACAACCTGGGGTATGCCTTCCTTGCCATCAGCTTTCTCTTTTTCTCAGCAATTTTTAGTTTGAGGGGATTTCAGGGTTATATCAAATCAGTCTTTGTCGTTTATGGTATTTCCGGTTTACTTGGCACAATTGGCTACATTACGGCTAATTCATTGCTTGAATCCTTTGTTTTTATTTCGGCTTTTCCTTATTTTATTGCTGTTTTATTAATGCTTATACAGTTTTTCATGATGAAGGAGAAAACAAATTGACAGATTGACAAGTTTACAGATTTACAGGTTGAGAGGTATACAGATTGAAAAATTTATGACAGACATTATATTATATTAACCTAAACACCTAAATTGCTAAAATTCTAAAAGGCTGTATCCATAAATCAGCAAACCCGCCTGCCGTCGGGCAGGTCATCAAACCATCAAACAATAAATAATATGATCGTAACAACAACTCCAACCCTTGAAGGGAAAAAGATCACCAGTTATCTTGGTGTGGTAACCGGTGAAGCTATTATCGGGGCAAACCTGTTCCGTGACATCTTTGCCGGCATACGTGATATTGTCGGAGGCCGTTCCGGGTCCTACGAAGAAGTATTGCGTGAAGCCAAGAATAATGCATTGGATGAATTACAGGAAAACGCCAGGAAGCTTGGTGCCAATGCTGTTGTAGGCATTGATCTCGATTACGAGACCGTGGGCACAAGCGGAAGCATGCTCATGGTTTCGGCCAGCGGAACAGCGGTGGTTACGGAGTAGAAGGTTTAAAGATATGAAAGTTTGAAAATTTGAGAATTCGCAGGTTTACCTGGTTTCAGACATCATTTTTTGAAATAATAACCCTGCTGAGATCTTAAATTATAAGATATCTCCAAGGAGATGCAAGAAAAATAACACGCCAGTCCGGTTGCAAATATATATTTTATTGATTCTGAACTTCTTTGATAATCTCTTCAACCGATTTAGGAGAATTGGGCAGAAGATTATCAGGACAATGGCCAAGAACTTTGGCAACCTGGAATCGCTTGCATCGCAGACGACCTGCTTCACCGGCTTCACAGTAAAGTCTTTTATAAACTTCAGTATAATCAGTTCCTTTCAGGATGCCACTGAATATAGGACAATTTACAGCTTTCGGACATACATCATTGTTCATTGCATAATTCTTTTAATCAATAAATTTGTAAATACATACTCATCATACTTTTATTACTGAAAAATGGTTTCATTTAAAATCTCTTTTTTCGCCGCAGAGAATCATAACCGTCGTTTTTTTCTGCTTTCAGTTATGTTAAAATGGCGAAAGTTCAGATAATCAGATGCTTATCTGCATTATAAGAAGACCTTACCAATGGTCCTGATTCAACGAATACAAAACCTTTCGACAACCCTATCTGATGATATTTTTCAAATCTTTCAGGCGGGACATATTCCACAACCGGCATATGTTCAATAGTTGGCTGTAAATACTGACCCAGCGTCATGATCTTCACGCCAGCCTGCAGCATATCATCCATTGTGGCAAGAATCTCTTTCTCTGTTTCGCCTAAACCAAGCATGATTCCCGATTTTGCAACAGTACCTGATGATGCTATGTAATTCAATACATCGAGACTGATATTATACTTTGCCCTGCTTCTTATTTTTGGCGTAAGTCTTTCCACTGTTTCAAGGTTATGGGATATCACTTCGGGCTTTTCATCGATCACCTGCTGAATCAGTGCATGTTTACCCTGAAAATCCGGAATCAGCACTTCCATGGTAGTCGCCGGATTTACTTCCTTTATTTTACGGATGACAGACACCCACAGCGAGACGCCGAGGTCGTCGAGATCATCCCTGTCAACCGAAGTGATCACACAGTGCTTCAATTTCATGATGTTGACAGAATGAGCCACCCTTGCCGGTTCTTCCCAATCAACCGGCAGGGGTTTACCTGTTGGCACCGAACAGAATTTGCAGTGCCGTGTGCAGATATTACCAAGTATCATAAAGGTAGCCGTACCCCTGTTCCAGCATTCGCCGATATTGGGACAGTTACCACTGGTGCAGATGGTATGGAGCTTATACTTACCCACCAGATTTTTCAACCTTGAATAGTTTTCCCCACTGGCCCGCTGCATCTTCATCCATCGGGGAAGGCGTTTTCTTGTGTCTGCTTTGTTATCCATCAGACAAATTTAGGTAATTAACGGAATTGAGGCATTACAAAGTACCGGAAATTAAACAAGTTGCTAAAGGACGAAAACAGACTCATGCCTGCTGTCTGGGATTCAGGGAGCCTAACCTTTCCTCTTCATCGCCTGGTATGCCACATGCTGCATGTAAGCGTCGAGGATGATCAACGAAGTATAGGCTTCAACAACCGGCCACATGCGTGCCACAATGGTAGGATCACGGCGTGTAACAGCTGCCAGTTCTTTGTTTTCAAGGCTTACTTTATCAATGGTAAGCTGTGGTTTGGCAATAGTAGGTGTGGGTTTCACTGCCACACGAGCTATAATGTCCTGCCCAGTTGTGAGTCCACCCGTTATGCCCCCGGCATTATTGGAAGTAAAGACAACCTTGCCGTTTTCCACGCGCATTGCATCATTGCTTTCTGAGCCTTTCAGGGTAGCAGCCTTAAGTCCAACGCCGATTTCAACAGCCTTAACCGTTCCTATGCTCATCAGGCGTCCCAGTTCACCATCGAGTTTATTAAAAACGGGTTCTCCCATGCCGGCAGGAACGCCGGTAACCACAACCTCAACAAGCCCACCTGAAGAATCGCCTTCCTGCATGATCCTCAAAATTTCAGCATACATGGCATCGGCTACTTCGGCATCGGGACAGAAAAGCTTGGGATTGATACCGTATTTCTCCCTTATTTCCTGTTCGTTGTACACTGGCTTTTTTATATCGGGTATACGCTTTTCGAGTTCAGCCAGGATGGCTGCTTTTTCGAAAAAGCGCATGCTGCTTTTCATCTTTCCCGACGCAAAAATATCGAGGTAAATGGGATCATAATGTTTACGCACTTCGCGGTATGCTGCCGCTTTCTTTTTAATTTCATCCACTGGCATATCACCCATGCGTATTCCGGCGGCCTCACGTACAAAAGCAACCACTTCAATTCCGTGATCTTTCAGTATTCGTTTCGCAATGCACCCGGCTGCGACAATCGATGAGGTATAACGGCCGCTGAAAAAACCGGCGCCGATAGAATCATCCCACGACCCGTATTTCTGGTAAGATGCGTAGGATGCATGGCCAGGCCTTGGCGTACGGTTGGTAAGCTGGTACTGCTCAATATGCTCAAAATGCCTGTCGACGTTTGGTATCAGGATCACCAGTGGTGTTCCGTTGGTATACCCGGCATTTTTAAAGCCCGGCATGGTATCGGCAGCATTCACACCACTGTATATGATGGGCACGTCAGCTTCACGTCGCGGGGAAGTGAGTTCTCCCTGACCCGGTTTCCGCAGCATCAGCTCAACATAGATTTCCTCTTCAGAGAAAAGATATCCGGGCGGTACGCCCTGCATATTGATGGATAATCCTTCCTGATAAGATCCACCGGCAACGGTGGTCTTAAACAATGTTCCGTAAGTACATCCCAACATAGTTATTTATTGATTTATTGATTTATTGACCTGCCCGACGGCAGGCGGGTTTGTTGATTTATATACTGGCGCAAGCGTCCGCTTGTGCCTTGGCATTTATTTTTAATTATCCACAATTTGTTATAATAAAATTTTTATAAAGACCTCGATTGAAAAAATTACAGGCACAAGCGGACGCTTGCGCCAGTATGAGACTGCAAGACAATAAGACTGCATGACATACCTTGTCACTCGTCACTCGTCATTATATTCCCTCCAATCTTCCTCAAATCCTCAACAAAGGACGGATAAGTCACCTCAATTGCCCCGGCGGTATCGACAACCGTTTCTCCCTCAGCAGCCAGTCCGGCTACTGCAAGTGCCATAACCATACGGTGATCGTCATAACCATGCAACTCAGTCCCTGTAAGCTTGCTATGGTGAATGACCATACCATCATTTAATTCTTCAATTACGGCCCCCATCTTTGAAAGCTCAGCGTTGCATGCTGCAATACGGTCACATTCCTTCAGGCGGGCCTGTGCAACATTCAGCAGCCGTGTCGTGCCGCCTGCAAAACAGCCTGTTACAGCCAGCGCAGGAAGCAGATCGGGCGTGTCATTCATGTCTATATCAATACCTTGCAGTTCGCCTCCTTTTACCCATACACCTTCAGAAGTGTGTTTTAAGCTCACGCCCATTTTTTCAAGATGAGCAAAAAGCACTTTATCTCCCTGGTGATCGTCAAAATCGAGCCCCCTGATCAGCAGTTCAGAACCTGTAATTGCCGCTGCACAGGCCGAAAAGGCAGCTGATGAAAAATCGGCAGGTATAAAACGCTCGAAAGCTTTATATTTCTGATTTCCTTTTATATAGAACCAATTGAGTCCCTTCTGCTCAAATTGAATATTCATTTTTCGCAGCCAGTCAAGAGTCATCTCCACATAAGGCTTTTCATGCAGGTTCTCAACAATGATCTCCGTATCTCCTTTTGCCAGTGGACAGGCTATCAATAAGGCTGTAAGGAACTGTGAACTGATGCCGTTAACGGTGGTTTTTCCGCTCCGTATAGGTCCCTGTAATACAAAGGGACACCGGCCGTCAGCAGATTTCGCTATTCTCACTCCCAGCCTTTCCAGAGCTGATAGCAAAGGGGTCATAGGCCTTGTACGAATCGATTTATCCCCGTCAAATTTTACAGGATGATCTGCCAGGGCGCAAAGGGCAGTCTGTATGCGCAGGGTAGTACCTGAATTGCCGACATAAACCATCCGGCATGATGAAACAGGTTGCCCCCCTGTTCCCCTTATGATCCAGTCTTTGCCCATTTCAATCTCAGCTCCCATCTCCCTGGCTCCGGCTATGGAAGAAAGCGCATCAGCGGACATCAACGGATTCTTCAATACTGAAACACCATCGGCCATAGCTGCTATCGAAACCGCACGGATAGTATGGGATTTCGACGCCGGAATAAGGATATCTCCCGATAGTTTTGATTTCGCTGCTCTGAGCTTCATACATGATAAAAATCAGGTCGGGCGAAGATAGTGAATGAATAAATAAATTACAAATTCAGGGACAAGAGAAAAGGGACGAGGGACAAGCAGATTGGTCTATTTGTGGCTGTTGTTTGTTACTCAAACCGGATTTGGTTTCCACTCAACATTTTAATATTTTAACGCTTTAACCAGACTGCTTTTCTTTAAAACAGGGACATCTGTCCCCCGGTATCAGTGCTATCGGATTTACCTTTTTTATCAGGTTTTTCCTTTTCCTTAACTTTTTGTGGTTCTTTGGATTTTTTCGGCATTTTGGGTTTAGCTGTTCTCTTTGGTTTGCCTGGCCCCTCATCTGCATCCGGTTTTTCTGAATTGACTGATGCATTGGATTTTGTCGGCTTCATAACCCTAACCGGATCTTCAGTTTCAGCCTGTTCTTTTAATACGGCCGGTTTTTCAGACTTAACCGTTTCAACAGGCTTTACCGGTTTTTCGGATACTTCAGTTTTTTTCGGCTTATCAGGTATTTCTGCAACCTGTGTATCTTCTGCCTCAATATCAGGTTCAGGAACAACTTCGGCAACCGGCGGATCAAACCGTAAGGGTTCCAATTCAACGATTTCTTTAACTTCATAGTTGGTCAGCCTTTTGCCCCTGGCCTTGTAACCTTTTACAGCAATGAAACCTGATATTTCTATTATCTCATTGTCACGTTTCTTATGTTTTCCCCCGAAACGCACTTCAACACGCGGATGAAACTGTTCCGACAATAACACGAGGTATGATCCTGCATGCTCTTCAATAAAAAAGGAAGGCTTTTCCGAAGCTTCTGCAGCAAACCGTTTAACATAGTAGTATTTCTGCTTGCCATCATAGTAAACAACCGAATAGATTTTATCAGGCTCATATTTATGCAGCATTAACAGATCATCTTCGAAATGGTTGCTCAGGTCGAAAGATGACAGGCGGAAAAAGCCCGAACGTGTAAAGAAGATCAGCTTGTCATGACCGCCAAACTCCCCGAGATAAGTTCCTCTTTCATCCTCATTGAGCCGCATCACGGTATCATTCCACCAGAGTTTTTTTGCTCCAAGGGTTGAAACGCCCTTTTCCTTTAATTCAACCTTGTGAACCGGATATCGTGTTACGATATTGCCAAGGGAAGACTTGCCCTTTATGGCCAGCTCTCCGAAATCAAGGTCAAAGACCAGGTTCTTCAGCCGCGGTCTGGGCCGGAGGGTTATCTTTAATGTTTCGGCCTCGCCATTCGGGTTCACACTCAGGTAAAGGATTTTTGAGTTATCACTGCCACGTGTAAGGTTATATTCCTTATCACGTGTAAGCCCTGTAACGGGACAACGTTTCATATAGGTTGTTCCGCTTTTCCCGTCGAGGTATATGATATTATAAATAGTACGATCATCATTCCTTTTAAAGACACCGACATATTCTATATTCTTACCCACAAATTGTTTTTCAGCCACCTTTGTCACCATATATCGGCCATCCTTTCTGATGACAATGATATCGTCGATATCGGAACAGTCGCATACATATTCATCCTTCTTCAGACCCGTTCCCACAAAGCCCTCAACCCTGTTCACATAAAGCTTCTCATTGGCCACCACCACTTTAGTGGCCTCTATGGTATCAAAATTCCTTATCTCAGTCCTGCGATCACGTCCCGTGCCATATTTCTTTTTAATATGTCTGAAGTAATTTATGGAATAGGGGATGATATTATTCAGATGATTATTGACCTCATCGATTTCAGCCTCAGTCTGCTTTATCTGTTCATCAGCTTTGAAAGCACTGAATTTTGAAATCCGCTTTATCGGGATGTTGGATAATTTTATACAGTCTTCACGTGTGACATCCCTGCGCAACAGCTTCCGGTAGGGTTTAAGCCCCGTTTCAATGGTCTCCAGGATGGCTTCTTCTGTCTTACACGTTTTAATAGGTTCGTAGAGTTCATTTTTGATAAAGATCTTCTCAAGGGAAGAATAATGCCAGATATCTTCTAGTTCATTAAGCCTTATCTGCAATTCCGCCGTGAGCAGCCTGACGGTTTCATGGACTGAATGCTTCAGTATCTCGCTGACACCCATAAACACAGGCTTGTCATGCTGTATTATGCATGCATTGGGAGACAGGGGAATCTCACAGTCAGTAAAGGCATACAACGCATCAATGGTCTTATCAGGGTCGATACCGGGAACCAGGTGGATTAATATTTCAACGTTTCCGGAAGTGTTGTCATCGATCTTCCTGATCTTTATTTTACTTTTTTCATTCGCTTTCAGAATGGAATCAATAAGGGATGAAGTGTTTTGTCCGAAAGGAATCTCTGTTATAACCAGCGTTTTCTTATCGAGCTTGGATATTCTGGCTCTTATTTTAACAAGACCTCCCCTCAGTCCGTCGTTATACCGTGTCACGTCAATCAATCCGCCCGTAGCAAAGTCGGGATAAATTTCAAAGCTCTTCTCCTGCAGTGTGGCTATACAGGCATCTATCAGCTCGTTAA
This sequence comes from Bacteroidales bacterium, assembly GCA_016934055.1. Classification (GTDB taxonomy): domain Bacteria; phylum Bacteroidota; class Bacteroidia; order Bacteroidales; family UBA10428; genus UBA5072. The sequence continues at coordinate 26,814 of JAFGTR010000064.1, forward strand.
AATTATGCGGTAATATTTTGGAGGCCAGACCCACTGCTATGCCTTCAACACCAAGGGTCAGCAACAGCGGAAACTTCACGGGCAGTGTTATGGGTTCCTGGTTACGGCCATCATATGATGGTTTCCACGCAGTGGTTTTTGGGTTGAAGACAACTTCGAGTGCAAATTTCGACAATCGTGCTTCAATATACCGGGGAGCGGCTGCTCCGTCACCGGTTAAGATATTACCCCAGTTACCCTGGGTGTCAACCAGCAGATCTTTCTGCCCCAGCTGCACCAGTGCCTCACCAATTGATGCATCACCATGGGGGTGGAATTGCATGGTAAAGCCGATGATGTTGGCGACCTTGTTATAGCGGCCATCTTCAAGCTGACGCATGGCGTGCAATATCCTGCGCTGAACCGGTTTCAAACCGTCGTTGACATGGGGAACAGCTCTTTCAAGGATTACATAGGAGGCATAATCCAGGAACCAGTCCTTATACATACCGTTCAGTTTGGTAAGATGACCGGTCTCTATCAGGTGGTCTTCCGTCCCTTCCTCCAGATCAAAAACACCCTCTTCAGGCAGGGTATTCTCTTCACCTTCCTCTATCCTGTTATCTTCATCAACACTCATAATGCCGTTAGCCTCTCAACTATATTATGAAATGGTTTTTTGTTTTTAAAAGCATTAAACAGCCTCTTCCAGCATTTCCTCTACCTTCAGGTTATCGATAATAAAATCCTGTCGCTCCGGTGTGTTTTTACCCATATAGAATGGCAGGATGTCATGAATATGGTCACCTTTTTTAATGCGAACCGGCTCAAGCCGTATATCCTTGCCAATAAAATGCCGGAACTCATCCGGAGATATTTCACCAAGTCCTTTGAAGCGGGTGATCTCGGGGTTGCCGCCAAGTTTTTTAATGGCCTGCATCTTTTCTTCGGGAGAATAACAGTAGATGGTCTCCTTTTTATTCCGAACCCTGAAGAGTGGTGTTTGTAATATATATAAATGCCCCTGGCGGACGAGTTCCGGAAAAAACTGAAGGAAAAAAGTCATGAGTAACAGTCTGATATGCATACCGTCAACATCGGCATCGGTGGCAATCACCACATTGTTATACCGCAGGTTTTCCAATCCGTCTTCTATGTTCAGCGCTGCCTGCAGCAGGTTAAACTCCTCGTTCTCATAGACGATCTTTTTTGTAAGACCGAAGGAATTCAGCGGTTTGCCTTTCAGACTGAAAACAGCTTGTGTGCCGACATCTCTTGCTGTAGTGATAGAGCCGCTGGCTGAATCACCCTCTGTGATAAACAGTGTAGTCTCATGCCGGCGGTCATCGTTGGTGTTAAAGTGATATTTGCAATCGCGCAGTTTACGGTTATGCAGACTGGCCTTCTTTGCCCTTTCACGGGCCAGCTTTTGGATGCCTGAGATGGCTTTTCTTTCTTTTTCCGACTCGAGTATTTTTTTCAGCAGCGCATCAGCCGTTTCGGAATGCTTATGCAGGTAATTGTCGAGATTTTTTTTCAGGAAGTCAATGATATAATTCCGTATGGAAGGGCCTTCCGGTCCCATGTCACGTGATCCCAGCTTGGTTTTGGTCTGTGACTCGAACACAGGCTCTTCAACCTTAAGGCTCAGGGCCGCAATAACAGATGAACGGATGTCGGACGGGTCAAAATCTTTCTTGTAAAATTCCCTCACCGTCTTCACCAGCGCTTCTTTGAAAGCCGCCAGGTGGGTTCCGCCCTGCGTGGTATGCTGTCCGTTAACAAAAGGGTAATAGATTTCGCCATATTGGTTACCATGGGACATGGCAAGCTCCATATCAGAATCTTTCAGATGAATGATAGGATATAAACCGTCGCCGTTCACATTTTCCTGCAACAGGTCAACCAGTCCATTTTTGGAAATAAACGGGGTGCCGTTAAAATATATGGTAAGCCCTGAATTCAGGTATACATAATTTTTGATCATAGCTTCCACATAATCTTCCATAAAACGGAAATGGCCGAACATCTTAGGGTCGGGGACAAAAGAAACCAGTGTGCCGTTTTTTTCCTTTGACGGCTGTTCGGCTTCATCCAGGGTGAGATTGCCCTCGCTGAAACAGACTTTCTTTACACGACCTTCCCGGAATGATTTGATCTCAAAATACGATGACAGGGCGTTGACCGCTTTAATACCCACCCCATTCAGGCCCACCGACTTCTTGAATACCTTGGAGTCATATTTGGCACCGGTATTCATCCTGGATGCGACATCAAGAACTTTTCCCAGCGGAATGCCCCTCCCGAAATCACGCACGCTGACAATATTTTCGCTTATTGTGATTTCAATGCTTTTGCCAAAGCCCATCATGAATTCATCAATGGCATTGTCGAGTGTCTCCTTCAGCAAAATGTAAATGCCGTCATCGTGAGAAGAACCGTCCCCCAGCTTGCCGATATACATACCGGGCCGCTTACGGATATGTTCTTTCCAGTCGAGTGTGCGAATGGAATCTTCTGTATACAAAGCCGCTGTCATAAACTGTTCCGTTTGGGCGCAAAATTAACATAAAGACGATAGTTCCGCATATTTCTTTTTCAACACCCTAATAACAACAGCCATTGTCAATAGCATTGCAGTAAAGTGTGGTTCAGGCGGTTAATTGGTGAATAAGTGAGGCTTTTGGGAAAGCTGTTGTTGATAAATAAAAGTCGGAACCGCAGATTAACGCTGATTTTAATGATTGACTATGATTTTTAAACCCAAGTCATCAGACCTCCGGATGAAAACATCATAGTTCATCCTTTTATCAGCGTTAATCTGCGGTTCCGACTTTTATTTTACCCCATTTATTACTAATTTGGAGGTCTTGCCTGTATTTGCTTTTTTAAAAAAACAGAAGCGTATGAAAACAAAGACTTATTTGAAAAATTTGCTGTTATTACCAGTTGCTATATTTATGCTTATCGTTAACAGCGTCATTGCCCAGGATGAAGTCCTCGAAGTCCTGCCTTCAGACGGAAGAAACAAGCTGTTTTTTGATTATCTTATGGAAGAAGTTGACACGCTGATGGTTTCAAGGAATGTGACCGTAACAAAAGCATTAATAAGTTCCGGACAAATTGAATTCTATCAGACACAACTTAAACAGGATTATCTGCGGTTGCTGGGTCAGCTTCCGGAAAAAACCCCTCTGAATGCTGTTGTTACAGATACTATCGAATGTGACGGTTACAACATTGAAAAAGTTCATTATCAAAGCCTGCCTGATCACCATGTCACTGCCAACCTTTATATACCAACAACCGGTACGGGTCCTTATCCCGGAATATTAATGGCCATGGGGCACTATGGAGGGGGCAAATCCAATAACCTCCTTCAGTCGCTTTGCATCTTCCTTGCACAAAAAGGCTTTGTGACCCTCATTGTCGACTTCATTGGTTATGCCGAAAGAGACCAGGTCATCAGCCCGGCAACCGGCTCTCTCGCTTATACAGGAGAAAGCGGAACCACTGAACATTCTGTGATGGATGTCGGTTCTGTAATGGCCGGAACAAGTGTTGTGGCTCACATACTGTGGGATAACCATCGCGGCATAGATTATCTGTTTACGCGACCTGAGGTTGACACAAACCGAATCGGCTGTACCGGGAGCTCGGGTGGAGGCGGACAGGCAACCTACCTGGCTGCTTTTGATGACCGTATCAAGGTAACGGTTATTGACAGCTATATCATGAAAGAACAGGTGCTTTTCAGCACAATCGGTCCGCAGACAGGAAGCCAGAACCTGTCATACGAAGGCCTTTACGGAATTGATCACCCTGACTATATGACCATGTTTGCCCCAAAACCCTTCCTTATCACCGCATCAACCCAGGACTTCTTCGATATAAATGCAACACGCCAGGCCTATGCTGAAGCACAGCTGATTTATGATACATTAGGTGCACCTGAAAAAATAGGTTTCTTCGAGGTCAATGCTTCCCATGGCCTTAACGGAGCTAAAAATGAGGCCACCGTTAAATGGTTTCGCACATGGTTTTATGATGATACCACATCATATCCAAACCCGGAGGTTGACTATCTTACGAATGACACACTGACAGTGTCAGAAACAGGCCAGGTTTTTACAAGCTTTGAGAATGAAGTAACAGTAACAGACCTTAACATTGCAAGGGCTGATGCCAGAGCTTCAGCCAGGGAGGCCTTCTGGCTGGATAATACCAGGGATTCATGCCTTAATATGGTCAGAAGCCTGATCAGACTCAATGAAAACACACCTGAACAGGTTGCTGAAAGCGTTGATGTCATCGACAGGGGAAATTATACCATCGACAAGATCAAAATTACCTCAGGCAACCATTGCCCGGTAACCGGACTGCTGTTTGCACCTAAAGCCAACACCGAGAAACTTCCTGCCGTATTGTATGTCGACGGCCGCGGCAAAAAGACAGATGCAGGTGCAGGCGGACTTATTGAAAAAGTCTATGTTGATTCAGGAAAGATAGTCTTTGCCATCGATGTGAGAGGCTTCGGGGAAACTTCCGACAACCCGGCCTATAATGATGAAAAATACAGAAACAAAGAGCACAGAAATTCTGTTATCTCGCTATATGTCGGTAAAACCCTTATCGGACAAAGGGTTGAAGATATCCGAAAAGCAATGGATTATCTTATAACAAGAAGTGATGTCGATCCTTATAATATATCCATCGTTGGCCTTGACAGGGCATATACCGCTGTTCTGCATGCCGCTGCCCTCGATGAGCGCTATGCCGAAGTGACCGTGAGAAAAGCTGATACCTCATGGATGCATATCATCGAAAATCCCACGGTGGCTCATAACGCAACCCACGTCGTCCCCTCATCCATACTGTATTACGATCTGCCCGACCTTGTCAATGCCATTGCTCCCCGGCCTGTTTATTACAATCCGCCGGATTATGTCATCACCAGTATTGAAAATATCTTTGAAGATGACAACAAAAGCTTTGTTCTCAGCGAGAATTATCCCAATCCTTTTAAAAACTTTACAAGGATATCCTATACCCTTCATGAACCTGCCCATGTGATGCTGATCATTTATGATCATCAGGGAAAGGAAATACAGACACTGGTCAACGAGCATCAACATGCTGACAGGTATGATGTCAGTTTTCAACCAGAACAGCCTGTCTCAGGGATTTATTTTTACCAGTTGATTATAGATGGTGAAAAGACAGGCACAGGAAAAATGATTGCATTTTAAAACCATTGCTTCTTTCTGAACAACATCACTCCCAACACCGACAACAGGAAAGAGAACACAATGATCACCGGCAGGGCAAACACTGACTTCTCCATGAAGTTGGGAACATTCATGCCGAATATGCTGGCAATCAATGTGGGTATCATAAGGATTATAGAAATGATGGTCAGTTGCTTCATAACAACGTTCAGATTATTTGAAATAACAGAGGCAAAAGCATCCATCATGCCACTCTGGATATTGGAATAGATCTGGGCCATATCGAGGGCCTGCTTGTTTTCAATGAAGGCATCTTCAAGCAGGTCTTCATTGATCTCAGTCGTATCTTTTTTGGCATTCCGGAGTTTTGCCAGTACAATTTCATTGGCCTTTATCGAAGTGATAAAATACACCAGGCATTTCTCCATTTTAAGCAACTGATTAAGCTCCCTGTTCTTTATCGATTTTTCAAGATCCTGCTCAATCATCGCCGTCCTCTGGTTTATCTGTTTCAGATACCTTAAATATATGCTGCCTGAACGCAGAAATAAGCGCAGGATAAAATTGAAGGTGTCGGAAATTTCTTTGTACTGTCCGCTGAAAGATGAAAACCGTTCAATGGGTAAGACTTCATTATCCTGCACGCAGAGCGTCAGGGTAAAATTGTCGGTAATAAAGATGCCAAGCGGAATTGTATGGAAAGGCACACCGTTGTTGGCATTCTCAACAGGGATGCGCAGGATCACCAGGGTCCAGTCATCTTCAAATTCAACACGGGGTCTTTCATCCTGGTCAAGAATATCGTTAATCGTATCACCAGGCAATTGAAATTCGCTTATTAGCCTTTGAATTTCAACAGAAGTCGGTTTGGTTACATTGATCCAGCAGTTCTTTTCGATACCGGTGATTTCTACGTAACCGCCAAATGTTTTGAAGATTTTGATCATTGTTTGTCTCCTTACATTTTTATCTGTAAGGAGATACGAAAGCCCCTTACAGACTGGTTAACAATTTGTTTTTACTATAAGACGGGCCTTCGTCCATGATCAACAGATTTTTGATTCGGTTGCAAAAGTAATCAAATTTGTTGTTTATCAAAACAATACATTGCCGTTTTTAAATTAAAACACTGATAAGCGACTGATATTACCTGGAATGAATATTAAGAATAATACTATCTTTATTTTTCACAGACAAAAGAATACTGATATGGAAATTACAGAAACTCTGTATGTAACTGACCGTGAACAATGGCGGTCATGGCTTGAGAAGAACCATACCTCAGCCAAAGAGATATGGCTGATCTATTACAATAAAAAAAGCGGAAAACCACGCATCCCTTATAATGATGCCGTAGAAGAAGCTCTTTGTTTCGGGTGGATAGACAGCATTGTCAAGAAATATGATAAGGACCGTGCAGCTCAAAGGTTCAGCCCGCGCAGAAAGAACAGCAAGCTGTCTGAACTTAACAAAGAAAGGATCAGACGCCTCATCGAAACCGGTAAGATGACACCGGCCGGACTGGAAAGCATAAAACATCACCTTGAAAATAACGATAAGGACAAGAAGAAAAATTTCTTAACAGCGGATTTCCAAATACCTGAAGATATCTTCGGCGAACTGCAAAAAGACAAAACGGTATGGAATAATTTTCAGAAATTTCCGGAACATTACAAACGTGTCCGCATCGGATGGATTGACGGAAGCCGGCAAAGACCTGAAGTATTTCAACAGAGACTGCGGTATTTTTTACGCATGACGGCGAAGAACAAGACGTTTGGGATGATGAGGTAATAAAGACAGGTTGTGGATGTGGTTGTTGTGATTGTTATGGTTGTTGTGATGGCTGTAATTGTTACAGGTTGCCAATGGCGGGTAGTGCAGAATAAGTGATGGCCTCAAAGTTTATCCCGGTTAATCAGGAATAACTTATGACATCAACAAGAATATAGTGTACCTGACTTTCATAAAACCAAACACATTGCTAACATGTGAATATTATTGTTTATGGTATGGCCACAGGTTACATTTCATAAGCTACAGCAGAGAACCTTTTGCCTTATGCCTTTTCACTATTCTTTTTTCACTTTTCACTTTTACTCATCTTGTTTTGAAAGTATAATCAGATCAGGCATCTCCAGGATATTCTTTTCGTATTCCCGGTTCACCGCATTGATCATGGCTAAGCCAAACTCCCGCAGTGTGAAAAAATAATTCGGGAATAAGGCATGCAAAGCCGGATACAGCCAGTTAATCAACTTATAAACAAAATGGGTATTCTTTAATCCTTTTGTTGGTTGCATAAAGGCAGGGCGAAAATTATACACCTTTTTAAAGGGCAGTTTCATCAGGTCGTTTTCAGTTTTGCCTTTCACCCTGATAAAGCTGAACCAGCTTTTTTCACTGCTTTTCACTCCTGCCCCCGACACATAACAGAATATCATTTCAGGACTTTGTCTGCACAGGGTTTGGGCAAAAGTCATCGTTAAGGTATACGTTATCTTATAATAGGCTGACCGGGACTTGTTCAGCGGTAAAACACCCAGGCAAAAGAAACATGCATCATATCCTGCCATGTGTTTTTCAATACCGGACAGATCAAAGAAATCCCTGACTAAGATCTCTTTCATTTTCGGATGGTTTACACCACAGGGCCTTCTCCCAACCACCAGTATTTCTTCAACCGCATCATGCAAAAGGCATTCATGCAATACACCTTCACCCACCATACCGGTAGCACCGGTAAGGATTATTTTAATTTTCATGTTTCAACAATTGAATTCTTACTGAAAAGTAAATAATAAAACACCAAAACACTATACTGTTTAATTATTAATGCGAATTAAGGGTTGAAAAAAACACTGCAATTTTCACCAGAATAATGGGTTATAATATTATCGTTACAGTTGTTTTTAACTCTTAATTGGCATTATTATTTAAAACTACAGGATGTATTTTTCTCCTGATCTGCGCGATCTTCGAGACCTCTCTCTTTGCATTTCTTCTGCATGATCCGCGTGATCTGCAAGCCATCCCTCATTACTGCCTCAACGCTGCCTCTGTAAAAATATAATCCGGGATCGGCTTTATCTGGCGCAAGCGTTCGCTTGTGCCTTTTTTATTTGCCCGATATCCTTACTTTTTCAATGCCGCCTTCGTAAATATATATTCCGGTATAGCCTGGTTGAATTTTACGCTGTTAATATTGAATTCCGTTCCTCCCCCTTCTTTGAGCATGTCTTTGTAAACCACGGTCATGGGGAACCAACGCCCCTGAATCTGTTTCACGTTCGAAAGCGTGGTGCGTTTCAGCAACTGCCCGCTTTTGGCAAACAACTCTTCCTTCAGAGGGATATATCGTTCCGCATCAATCCACATCTTGCGCGAAAAATATGCTACATCCGTAACCTTTGCTTTTAAATCCATTATATAGCACTTCCTGCCATCGATTTCTTCGTTGCCGATAACAGTGGCCGAATATACATCGGTAAGCTTCCGGTCGTCCATCATATCCTCATAGGAAAGATCGGAGCCCATCACCGACTGGCGCAGCATATGTCCCGATATCTGTATGGTACGGTCGGTGGAAGGCGAATATATCCACAGCTGGTCTTCCAGCTTCAGCATTTTGGTGCCCTGTTCACGGGCCGGCGACAGGTATTCCGTGAATGCCTTTTTATCACCCACCGAGTAAGACCGCGAGGTTATGGTGCGGCTTGTGCGTTTTCCGTGAATGATCATGGAAGATTCAAAAATCCTGTTCTCCGATGAAATGTTCTTTTCAACCTTTTTCAGGATGTCATCAGCGTTGGGCTGACTAAAACCCGCACCAGTGATGACTGTTAATAATGTTGTTATGATTGTGGTTTTCATGTGGCAATATTTAATGTTTGTAATTTTTTAGCTTATGCTCTATAATTGTAAACAGTAAACGGTGAACAGTAAACAGTACTTCCTCTATTTCATTCGATTTTGTCATCTTTACAAAATTGATTCGATTTTTGAATCATATTATTTATCATTTTTCCCAAAGCTTCACATTTGTGTAATAATTTATTGAATTGTACATCATCTAAATATCGGCATTCAAAAGCAACCTCAAGCCAGTGTTGCGTCTCATACTGCTCAGCATCTGCATCAGTGAGTTTTGATATAAAGTGTTTTTCATAACGTCTTTTACCCCAGCATTCAGCAATTTGAGCCCCGACTGATCTTGAAGAACGTCTTATTTGATCAGTTAACGAGTACTTTTCTTCCTTCGGAAAGGATCTGGATAAATTATAGATCTCAAAGGAGATTTCTCTTGATAACTTATAGGTATCAAGACTCTTAAAACTTGCCGCATAACTCATAACTTCTATTTTTTAGGTTTTTTTTTCATCTTTAACTATTTACTGTTTACAGTTTAC
>JAFGTR010000065.1 GCA_016934055.1 Bacteroidales bacterium
CGGCGGTGAAAAAGCCATTGAAAAGCAGGTGTCAATGGGGAAAATGACCGCCAGGACCAGGATCAATACCCTGCTTGATGAAGACTCATTCCAGGAATATGATATGTTTGTGGAACATGATGCCCGCGATTTTGATATGGGCAAGAAAGTACTGGCAGGAGACGGTGTTGTAATTGGCACCGGAACGGTTCTCGGTCAACCTGTCTGTGTATTTGCACAGGATTTTACCGTTGCAGGTGGCTCTCTGGGAGCAATGCATTCACGCAAGATCGTCAAGATCATGGAGCACGCTTTGAAGATGAAGATGCCCCTGATCGGCATAAACGATTCAGGCGGTGCACGAATCCAGGAAGGCGTCAATTCACTTGCCGGCTATGGTGAGATTTTCTTTCGCAACACGATATCTTCCGGTGTTATACCGCAGATATCAGTTATTCTCGGGCCTTGTGCCGGGGGAGCTGTATATTCACCGGCTCTGACCGATTTCGTTTTCGTGGTGGAAAACATATCAAAAATGTTTATTACCGGCCCTGAAGTGATCAAAACCGTCCTGGGAGAAGAGATTTCCATGGAAGATCTGGGTGGTGCCAGGGTACACAGTGAAATTACGGGCAATGCTCATTTCTATGCAAGATCTGAAAAAGAATGCTTTGAACAGATTAAGAAACTTATGACCTTCATCCCAAGGAGCAATGAACATAAAGTCCTGAAAATGGAATCCAAAGCTCCGAAGAAGGAATATAAAGCAGATGAAATCGTCCCCGATGATCCTAAACAACCCTATGATGTTAGAGATGTGATTCGGTCTTTTGTTGATGATTCAGATTTTTTTGAGATACAGGAGTTGTGGGCCGCCAACATGGTTATTGGCTTTGGCAGGATGAACGGAAAAACCTGTGGTTTCGTCTGCAATCAACCTCTTGTGCTTGCCGGTGTGCTCGATGTCGATTCGTCTGATAAGGCAGCCCGTTTTATACGCTATTGCGATGCTTTTAATATTCCCATTATTACACTGGTCGACCTTCCCGGTTATCTTCCCGGTATTGACCAGGAACACGCCGGTGTTATACGGCACGGAGCCAAGGTATTGTTTGCCTATAGTGAGGCTACCGTTCCTAAACTGACTGTTATTTTGCGGAAAGCCTATGGCGGGGGATATATAGCCATGGGATCGCGACACCTGCGGGCTGATTTTGTTTTTGCATGGCCCACGGCGGAAATTGCTGTGATGGGGCCTGAGGGTGCAGCCAACATTATTTTCCGTAAAGAGATCATGGAATCAGCAAATCCTGAAGAAACACGGCAGAAAAAGGTGGAAGAATACAAGGAAAAATTTGCTAATCCATACGTAGCTGCTTCGCGTGGATTCATCGATGCCGTCATTGAGCCGGAGGAAACCAGGAAAATACTATTGCATGCTCTTGATATGGCCACAGAAAAATCTGTTTCCCTGCCCCGTAAGAAACACAGTGTGCCCCCATTTTAAGATGTATCAACCATGACAACGAAAGATGAATTAAAAAGCCAGCCGGGTTCGAAAGAAGATCCGACACCTGAACTGGAAATTCTGAATATCAGGGGAGAATTATATCACACCCGGCTGACAAAGAAATTCAGGAATAAACGGAAATGGACGAAACCTGATGAAAGACAATTGATGAGTTTCATTCCCGGCACCGTGTGTGAAGTGTTTGTCCGGCCCGGAGATCTTGTTGAGGTTGGCAGCCGCCTGATGATCCTCGAAGCAATGAAAATGCAGAACGTCATCATTTCTCCTGTGGCAGGCCGCATTAAATCAATTATGGTTAAAAAGGGTGAAAAAATACGGAAAGGTGTTTTGATTGTGGAGTTTGAATAGAAAGAGTATTCGGTTATCAGTATTCAGTAATCGGTATGACCGAATACCGTTTACTGGTTACCGTTTACTGATTACCTTCCATCTCTGCCTGCAGCTTCCCCTTCCAGTGAAAGTAACTACTGAAGTCCTCCGGAACCGAAGGCATTTCACTGAAAATACCGAAGACTGATGATCCGCTTCCTGACATGCAGGCATACAATGCCCCCATTTTGTAAAGCCTTTCTTTGATTGTCCTGATCTCAGGATATTTGCCGAAAAGGGATTTCTCAAAATCGTTCTGAAGCTCATCTTTCCACCTTTCAACCGGCAGCAGTACGATTTTTTCCGGCGATTTAACCGGCAATGACGGGACAATTTGAGCATAAGCAATGGAAGTGCTGATATGGATGCCGGGGTGAATAAGCATGATATAAAAGTCGTCAAGGATAAGCTTCAGGTCCCTGAAAACATTCCCCTTTTCATATGCAAATACAGGCTGGTTTCGGATGAAGAAAGCACAGTCACTGCCCAGCCGGGCAGCGTATTCTTCCAGTTCTTCCGTTGACAAAGAGAGATTAAAATGACTGTTCAGACCTTTGAGCATAAAGGCCGCATCGGATGAACCACCGCCCAGGCCAGCCCCTATAGGGATAATCTTATGCAGGTGAACCGATAATCCGGGTAAATTAAAATCGCTTTGCAGAAGATTATAGGCTTTGGCACAAAGATTATCCATCGGATCACCATCAACTTTGATACCTGTAATATTCAGGTTTATCCGGCCTTTCTGAACCTTGGGGTCTTCAATAAATTCAAGCATATCACACAGGCCGATGGGATAAAAAACAGTCAGCAGGTTGTGAAAACCATCAGGTCTCTTTTCGGTTATGGATAGGCCAAGGTTTATTTTTGCGTTGGGGAAGAGTAGCATGACTGGAAGCGATTATGGGCATAAATATAAGCAATGGATTGGAATAATGGAATAGTGAATAGTGAATAGTGAATAGTGAAAAATTAAATGAGAAATGACAAAAATCTGTAAATCTGTCAATCTGTCAACCTGTCAATCTGTAAATGGCTTTTTGACTGCATGATCTGCCTGCCGGCAGGCTGCAAGACTGCAAGGCCTTCTTATTTTTTTTCAACATTTGTGAATTATTATGTTGAATAAACTGTTTATAAACAATACCGTCAAAAAGAAAATCACAAAAGTGCATTTTCTAACTTTGCTGGCGATTCTGACAAACTGACTAAACCATAGGCGTCATGGCTCAAAAAAGCAATTCTCAAACTCCGTCAAAAATAAGCACACTCAATCTCGAACTGGGAAAAATACCGCCTCAGGCCGTTGATCTCGAAGAGGCTGTTCTGGGTGCTGTCATGCTGGAAAAGGATGCAATTCTTGAGATTATTGATATTCTTACGCCTGATAGTTTTTATAAAGAGGAACATCAGAAAATATTCCAGGCCGTTATTAATCTGTCTTCAAGCAACAAGGCCATTGACATACTCACCGTCACTGAAGAACTGAAAAAGAACAAGGTGTTGGAGGAGGTTGGCGGACCTCTTTATATAACCCAGCTTACAAGTCGTGTTGCCTCTGCCGCACATATTGAATACCATGCCCGTATTGTAGCCCAGAAGCATATTCAGCGTGAATTGATAAGGGTTTCATCGGAAATACAGAACAAAGCTTTTGATGACAGTATTGATGTCAACGACCTGCTGGATTTTTCGGAAGCTGAGCTTTTTAATATTGCACAGGGCAATATAAAAAAGGAGTCACAAAAGATCAATGTCCTGATTAAAGAAGCCATTTTCCAGATAGAGGAGGCCAGTAAACGTGCCGACAGTCTTATTGGCATCCCGTCAGGGTACACACGTCTTGACAGGCTGACCAACGGATGGCAGAAATCCGACCTGGTGATCATTGCGGCCAGGCCTTCCATGGGTAAGACGGCTTTTGTTTTGTCCATGGCCAGGAACATGGCCATTGACCATAATCGTTCGGTCGCCATATTTTCTCTTGAGATGGCTTCCCTTCAGCTGGTAAACCGCCTGATCGTTGCTGAAACAGAATTGCCTTCCCACCGGATCCGTAACGGGAAACTGGCTGATTTTGAATGGGAACAACTTGATTATAAAATTAAGCGTCTTGTTGAGGCTCCCATATATATTGACGACACCCCGGCCATTTCAATATTTGAGCTTCGTGCCAAGTGCCGCCGGTTAAAACGTCAGCATAATGTAGAGGTCATCATCATCGACTATCTCCAGCTCATGACAGGGACAGTGGATACCAGGGGCAACCGCGAACAGGAGGTGAGTACAATTTCAAGGGCATTGAAGGGTATTGCCAAAGAGCTTGATATACCTATCATCGCTCTCTCGCAGCTGAACCGTGCCGTAGAAATACGTGCCGGTAACAAACGCCCGCAGTTATCTGATCTCAGGGAATCCGGAGCCATTGAACAGGATGCCGACATGGTGCTTTTCATTCACAGGCCTGAAGTTTACGGTTTCACCGAAGATGAGAACGGAAATTCCAATCGCGGGATGGCTGAAATCATCCTTGCCAAGCATCGTAACGGACCTATTGGTGACATCCAATTGAAATTTATGAAAGAACTTGCCAAATTCACCGATCTTGAGGAAGGCATGCTTGAACCACTTGTCGATGACCAAATCCAATCAGTAGCCATCACAAAAAAATCGCGTATGAATGAAAATATATCCGGTTTTGGCTTCAACAAGGACGCCCTTTCGAAAGGTGCGGATTATGAGGATGACATTCCTTTCTAGTGATTAGATCTAAGATCAAAGAAAGAATAGTAAATCGCCAAATCATCAAATCACCAAATCACTAAATCACCAAATATTTATGGGTGGGTTTTTAACTCTTTCCATTCCCATTTACCACTCTCACTCTTCTAACTAATGGCTACTGCCATTAGCATATCACTTTTTAAATTCTTAATTTTGCTGTTGTGATTTGATTTTATATTTTTGTCGGGCTTTTAAAAAGAGGTTCTTTTAAATAGAATAATCATTTAATTCAACAAATACCCGGAGAGATGGGTGAGTGGCTGAAACCAACAGTTTGCTAAACTGTCGTACTGGGTAACTGGTACCGGGGGTTCGAATCCCCCTC
>JAFGTR010000008.1 GCA_016934055.1 Bacteroidales bacterium
ATCACGTGGCACGCATTCCTGCCTGCCGAAACGGCAGTGCAGGCAGGTTTTTTCGATGCCCGCTCACAACTTGTCTGTTTTGTTTTTCAACCCTTAATTCGCATTAGTGGTTAGTTGGTAGTATAAATCTTTGATCTTTGATCTTTGATCTTTGATCTTTGTTCTTGGCTCTCAAATAAATACTATATTTGCAATTCATTAGTTTCGCGGAATGCTTGCACTACAGGAGAATATTTCCCTTCAGCCCTACAATACCTTTGGAGTCGGAGCAAAGGCAAGGTGGATGGCCATGCCCGGATCCACGGAAGAAGTAATGGATTTACTCAGCCATAACCGGTCCGAACGGGATCCCAAATTCATACTCGGAGGCGGAAGCAACGTTTTGTTCACTCAGGACTTCACCGGTCTGATCATCCATCCGCGGATAAAAGGCATTGAGAAAGTTAGGGAATCGGATGAATTTATATGCATAAGGGCAGGTTGCGGTGAAAACTGGGATGATCTCGTGGACTATTGTGTAAGGAACAACCTGAACGGGCTGGAAAACCTGTCAGGTATTCCCGGAAATACAGGCGCCAGCCCGGTACAAAATATAGGAGCATACGGGGTTGAAGTTAAAGATTGTATCGAAAGTGTTGAAGCCATTATGATGTCAGATTGCGAGAGAATCAGGTTATCCCCGAAGGAATGCAAATTTAGTTACCGTGACAGTATTTTTAAACATGAACTTAAGAATGCCTGCATCATCACATATGTAACCTATAGATTATCAAAAAATGCTGTGTTTACAACTCATTATCCTGATCTGCAAAAAGAGCTCAAAAAGTATCCTGAGGTCAACGTAAAAAATATCAGAGAAGCGGTTATAACCATCCGGAAAAACAAACTGCCTGATCCGGAATACCTGGGCAATGCCGGAAGTTTCTTCAAAAATCCGGTCATCAGCAAACAAAAAGCAGAATCAATCCGTCAGTCATTTCCGTCTATGCCTGCTTATAAATGCGATGATGAAAGAATAAAGCTATCTGCTGCCTGGCTGATTGAACAATGCCAATGGAAAGGCAGGAAGATCGGCAGAGTAGAAGCTTACAATAAGCAGCCGCTGGTGATCGTTAACCATGGCGGAGCTACAGGTAATGATGTCATTGAATACGCCCACATGATACAACAATCAGTGAGCAAACATTTTGGCATAACACTGGAAATGGAAGTTACCGTTTTATAGAATCAAACATGTTGATTATCTGTCAATGTGTTCCTGGCAGCATTAATTATAGCCTGGGTCACCTCTGCGGATCCGGCTTCAGCATACAGCCGGATAACAGGTTCAGTGCCTGATGCCCTGATCAGCAACCATTGGTCTTCGCTGAAATAATACTTTGTCCCGTCCAGTAAAACGGTCTTTTTTACCTTGAACGGACCAAAATTTTTGTAGATATCGTTTTTACAGTTTTCTATGACTTTGGTGCGAATATTCCGGTTTAACTCTAAATCAATCCTTTCGTATGAAAAAGGGCCTGTAATGGCTAACACTTCATTCAACAACTGTCTGAGCGACTTCCCGGTATCAACAACAGCCTGCGCGACCATTAACCCGGCCCACAAGCCATCGCGTTCGGGCAGGTGACTGCCAAGGGCAATACCGCCTGATTCTTCCCCGGCTACCAGTATATCTTCTTCTGTCATAATCTTTGCTATTTCTTTAAATCCTATTTTTGAAAGAATCAACGGCACTTCGTAATGGGAACACATTTTATGAACTTTCTCTGAGCTTGAAAAACCGGCAACCACCTTGCCCTTTGCCTGTTTATAACCGGCCAGGTAATGGATAAGGATCAACAGGATAGTGTTGGCTTCAATGAGATTACCATTTGCATCAAACATAGCCAGGCAATCAGCATCCCCGTCAACAGCCAGACCAAAATCAATATCTTTTTCATGAATAACAAGCTCAGCCAGCTCATGAAGGTTCTTTCTCACAGGATCGGGGGGTATCCTGTTAAAAGAAGGATTTACCTCACAATGCAATGTAACAGTGTCAGGTAATAATTTCTTAATAACGTTTTGTCCGCTGCCAAACATGGCATCAAAAGCAAATTTCAGACCCGACGATAAAAAGCGGTCGAGTGAAAAATTATCCCTGATTTCTTTAATATAAATGTTCTCAAGGTTGATATACTGTATCAATCCCTGTTCAAGAAGATAATTCCAGTTAAGCAATTCCAGGTCAATTTCATTTTCATTGCTGATGAGGTTCTCAATATCTTTTGCATCTTTCTCAAACATAGGCCCGCCATGGTCGCCTTTTAATTTATACCCGTTATAATTAACCGGGTCATTGCAGGCTGTAATCATGATCCCGCAGTTTGCCTTCAGCATCCTGACGCCAAGGGATACCATGGGTGTTGACACAAATTGTTCAGGGATATAAACCCTGATGCTTTTTGATGCCAGTATTTTGGCCACAGCTTCCATGAACATCTCTCCCCCGAAGCGACAGTCATACCCAACCACTGCAGCAGGATTCTTAAACTTACGGGTAAGCCACAGTGCTGTAGCATAAGCAACTTTAGTCACCGAGTCTATGGTATAATCCCTTGCAATTATAGCTCTCCATCCATCGGTTCCAAATTTTATCCTGTCCATTGTTCAATTTTTAGTTTGATATAGGCTGGTTATTTGACGGATGCATTCTTATTTTTATTGTGTTGACCATTGTCTGTATCTCATTTTAAAATTCTCCGCCGGTTGAGGGCTCTCTGGTAAGACCGTGCATTTCTGTTATGCTGTTCAAGTGTACGGGCAAAATTATGATAACCCGAAAAATCCTCCTTAGCACAGAAATAGATAAAATCGTGCTTTTCATAATGAAGTACGGCATCAATCGCAAGAATAGAGGGCATACAAATAGGACCCGGCGGTAATCCGTAATACTTATAGGTGTTATAAGGTGAATCAACCGTGGTTTGTTTTTTCAACACCCTGGTAATCTCAAAATTGCCCAGGGCATATTTAACGGTCGGGTCAGCCTGCAATTTAATACCCTTATTAAGCCTGTTGATATATACACCCGCTATTCTCCTGTATTCTTCAGTTTTGCCGGTTTCATTAACGATTATTGAAGCCAGTGTAATCACCTCGTTGTAATCCAGACCAATCTGCTTTGCTTTATATGACCTTTCCTTGTTCCAGAACCGGTCATACTCCTTCTTCATCCGTTCAATAAATCCTTTTGCCGATATATTCCACCACAATTCATAAGTATTGGGAATAAACATGCCCAATATGGTATGGTCATTAAAACCCAGTTCTTCGATAATACTGTCTTCCCTTAGCAGGTTGAGTAATGAGGCTGTATCGGGTTCAATCTGAGCTGCCACTTTATTCGCCAGCTCTTCGGTTGTACGAATGTTGTTGAGGACAACCTGCACAGGTTCCTGCAGTCCTGCCCTGAGCATATTAACCAGCTCATTGTTGGACATCCTGTTACGGATTCTATATTTCCCCGCGTTAATTCGCTTATAGTATTTCTTTCTTTCAACCACCCATTCAAAAGTCTTTTTGTTTTTAACAAGGTCAGCTTCATACAACAAAGAATACACATCATCTATCTCTGCGCCTGTCGGGATATAGAGGTAATAAGATTTTTCATCCGGTGTAAAGATATTCGCGCCATAAGCTTTGTGATAGATGTCCGATATCTTGATTCCGGTTATAATAAATATGACCAGAATAGCATACAGTATAGTCTTAATGGCCACAGAACCACGCATAATGTCATGAAAGCTTATATTTTTTCAACGTAGAGTTGTCCGGTCTCATCACGTATGACCTTTATCTTTTCACCTTTTTGAATATAGCCTGTTTCGGCAACGGCATCAAAAATGTCGCCATCAATCTCCACCATACCTGATGGGCGTAATACCGTATGAGCAATTCCGGTTTTTCCGGCCATTCCCTTTTGTCGTTTATCAATACCAATATAACCTTCTGATGCAGGTTCTGTTGTTTCGAGGGCAATGACTTTAAATGCTTTGGAATAGGCAAGCCGTTTTGATCCCATGATAAAAAGCATAAAGGCCATAAAAAGTGATATCAGCACGGTCATTAAGGCCCTGATCAAATGCCATAATGCCTCAGTCCCTTCCAGTCTGAATACAACATTATCAACCAGGCTCAGGGTAAGGCCGACAACCATGAGTGCAATACCTGAAATCCCGGCTATTCCGAAACCGGGGATGACAAATATCTCAAGGATCAGCAGCAGCAATCCGGCAAGGAAGAGAAGCATCTCCCAGTTTTCTGCCAACCCTTCAAGGTAAAGAGGGGCAAAATACAACAAGGCAGCAATACCTGCAGCAGCCAGGGGAAAGCCAACACCAGGTGTTTGCAGTTCAAAATAAATGCCTCCCAGCATGATCATAATGAGGATACCCTGAACAACGGGGCTTAAAAAAAAGCCAATAACTTTACTGATTGCTGTTGGCCTGTATTGCCTGAGTTCGCAATCCTTTAATCCGGTTTTTTCCATTACTTCAGCGATGCTGGAAGCCAGTCCTTCACAAAAATGCCATTCCAAAGCCTCCTCTGCCGTAAGGGTGACTACTTTGAGAGAATCGTCGAATCCCTGCACCACAATAGACGGGTCGACCATAGCCTCAGCAATATGCGGATCACGATGCCATCGGATGATGGTATCATTGCCGGAAACGATGGTGTCTTTTCCATGAGCCTCAGCAGTTGCTCTCATGGTTGAACGCATAAATGACTGATATTTGTCGGGCACGACATTCCCCGATTGGTCAACGACTGTTGCTGCGCCTATACTTCCCCCGGCACGCATATAAATACTGTCACAGGCAATGGATATAAGGGCACCGGCAGATATAGCCTGATTATCGACAAAACCGATAACCGGAATAGTGCTGTTTAATAATCTTGTACGGATTGAATCGGCATAATTAACCTGTCCCCCGTAAGTGTTAAGGTGCAAAATGATATAATCAGCCTTCCATTGCTCAGCTTCTTCAAAAGCCTTTTGTGTAACCCACCAGGCCGGCTTGGCAATATCTTTGCGGATCTCATAAACATACACTCTGCACCCTGATGACTTTGTGGAATTCATGTATCGTGCAGAATCTAAAGCAAATGACGACAGAAGGAGTATCGTCACTATCATAAAGAACAGCTTATGAATAAAATATGTTTTCCTGAACATAACCATAGATTTTAAGATACAATGGTAAATAAAATTTACAACATTATAAAGCCGAATTACCATGTTTATTAGCGTATTTGTTTTTAATTTTAACGCGTTTAAATATGCTCCTATGGAACTTACAAAACTCACTGCGATCTCACCCGTCGACGGCCGATACAGAAAAACAGTATCAGCCTGTGCCGGATATTTCTCAGAGTACGCGCTTATCCGTTACCGGGTGATGGTAGAAGTTGAATATTTTATAACCTTGTGCAATATGCCTTTGCCGCAACTGAGGAATGTCAGCACTGATTCTTTTGAAACACTGCGAAGGATCTATACTGACTTCAGCCATAATGATGCACAACATGTTAAAGACCTGGAAAAAACCACCAATCATGATGTAAAGGCTGTTGAGTATTTCCTGAAAGAGAAATTTGATGCAATCGGCCTTACTGCTCACAGGGAGTTTATTCACTTCGGACTTACATCACAGGATATCAACAACACAGCCATACCGCTTTCGCTGAAAGATGCGATGCAAACTTTGTATTACCCTCTTCTGGCTCAGATCATTACAAAGCTAAAAACCATGGCAGAAGAATGGAAAGAAATTGCCATGCTGGCTTTCACGCATGGACAACCGGCATCGCCTACCCGGCTTGGTAAAGAAATACTTGTATTTGCTGAAAGACTTGAAGTACAAAAAGATCAATTAATGTCTGTGCCGTATTCTGCCAAATTTGGTGGAGCCACGGGCAATCTTAACGCACATTATGCCGCTTTCCCCGATACAGACTGGGTAAAATTCTGTAATGATTTTGTAAACAACACACTCGGTCTGACGCGATCACAAACAACCACACAGATTGACCATTATGACAACCTGGCAGCACTTTTCGATGGCATGAAACGGATCAACACTATTATGATTGATCTTGACCGTGACTGCTGGAGTTATATCTCTATGGATTATTTTAAGCAAATGATCAAAGCCGGCGAAGTGGGTTCTTCAACAATGCCGCATAAGGTCAATCCTATTGATTTTGAAAACTCAGAGGGTAACCTGGGGATAGCCAATGCCATATTTGAGCACCTGTCAGCTAAACTGCCGGTTTCGAGGCTTCAGCGTGATCTTTCCGACTCTACCGCTCTGCGGAACACAGGTGTCCCATTTGCTCATACATTAATTGCCATGCACTCTCTACACAGAGGTCTTGATAAACTATTGCTGAATAAGGAAGCCATTGACCATGACCTGAATGAGAATTGGGCCGTTGTTACCGAAGGTATCCAGACCATTCTTCGCCGTGAAGGTTATCCCAGACCATATGAAGCACTTAAAGATCTTACACGGCATAACAAACCCATAAACCAGGAAACACTTAAGACCTTTATCAACAAACTCGATCTTTCCCGGAAAGTCAAGGATGAACTTCTCAGGCTGAGGCCTTCAGACTATACAGGAAAATAAACCGGAATATTGATACTCTTAAAAAACCAGGAATGACTATCAGTGGTTTTACCATGGGGAAAAATGCAAGGAAGCTTTATTATCCGATGAAGCAGGCCGTGATGAGCATTTTACCTATTGTTGATGAATTCATTGTTGTATTGGGTGACAGTGATGCCGATGACACCACGCGTGAAGAAATACTGTCAATCGGCAGTCCCAAAGTCAGAATCATAGATACCATATGGGATATTGAAAAATATCCCCGCGGAATGGAACATGCCCATCAGACTGATATAGCCAAGAACTACTGCAAGGGCGACTGGTTATTTTACCTTCAGTCAGACGAAGTTATCCATGAAGATGATCTGCCAATTATACAACAGCGGTGTCAGGCACTTCTGAATGAGAAAGATATAGAAGGTCTGCTTTTCGACTATATCCATTTCTGGGGCGATTACAACCATTACCAAAACGGTCACAGCTGGTACCGCAGAGAGATCAGGGTAATTCGCAACGACCCGGAGATACATTCATGGGAATCAGCACAATCATTCCGGAGAATTCCTGATTTTGATGGCATTCATTACAGGCAGCATGAAAACACGTATAAACTTAAAGTCGCCAGGGCTCATGCCAGAGTATTTCATTACGGGTGGGTTCGGCCGCCTGAACTGATGAACAGAAAGATTAAACATTTCAATATTAATCATAAAGGCGTCAAGACTGTAAATCAACTCGACAAACAACATTTCTATGATGGCAATTTTGATTATGGCAACATGAGTAAAACTGAAAAATACCCTGGCCCCCATCCAAATGTTATGAATGAATGGATGGCGCAATTCAACTGGGCAGATCAACTCAGATTTAAGGGTGGAAAAATTGATAATCTGAACACCTTCAAGCATGAACAAACAAAATACGTTATCCTGAGCTGGATCGAGAAAAACCTGTTGAAGGGAAGAAGGCTCGGGGAATTTAAGAATTATATCCTTATAAACCGTTGACGGTATAATTATGAGGATATTTTTAATTGAACCTTATAAGATTATAAAAATAATGATGATTGAAGATTCACGATTTAATATTGTTATTTCTGGTTGTTGAATCATATTAAAAACTTATAACTGGCAACTTGAAATCTGTATTAAAAAGCATAGTGTACAATTGAATAAAGAATGAAAGCATTTTTCAGAACCATTGGTCAATATTTACTGCCCTACAAAAAAAATATCGTTCTCAACGTTGTTTTTAATTTTCTCAGTGCCATTTTTAGTGTCTTTTCGCTGGTTTCCATGATTCCATTGCTTAAGATCCTTTTCGGCCTCGAAGAAAAAGTATACGGATACATCTCATTTAGGAGCGCTGCCGGATCATCAGAAACCCTGGGCAATGCCATAAAGCACAACCTCTATTGCCTTATCACACAGGTGTCAGAAACGCAGGGACCAGCAAGAGCCCTTATATATATAGGACTATTTCTTATCATTATGGTGCTTTTAAAGGTGGGATTTACTTACATGGCCACCTTTAATATAGCTTTACTCCGGAATGCTGTTGTGCGTGATATACGCATGAAAATATACAACAAAACCCTTTCACTGCCAATTGGTTTTTTTTCAGAGGAAAGAAAAGGTGATATCATTGCCCGTATAACGGGAGACGTCACTGAAGTCGAGGCCTCGGTCATCAATTCACTTGAAATGCTTATCAAGAATCCCATTATCATCCTGGTGTTTGTCACCACCATGGTTATCATGAGCTGGCAGCTTACTTTATTTGTCTGTGTGCTTTTCCCGATAGCAGGAGCCATAATCGGAAGAATAGGAAAAACATTGAAAAAGCATTCCATGGCCGGACAGAATAAGATGGGAGAACTGCTCAGCACTGTTGAAGAAACCCTGTCAGGATTAAAGATTGTGAAAGGTTTTGCTGCCGAGAAAAAAACAAGCAATCGATTCCATAAACAGGCTGAGGACTATCGCCGGATTATGAACCGTATTTTTATCCGGAGATATCTGGCCTCGCCATTAAGTGAACTGCTGGGAACCATTGTGGTCATCATTGTTATGTGGTACGGTGGTTACCTTATCCTTACAAACACAACCGGCGGACTCAGTCCTGAAAAATTTCTTGTTTACATAGCGGTTTTTTACGGCATCATCAATCCCTCAAAAGCCTTTTCAACCGAATACTACAGCATCCAGAAAGGGCTGGCCTCTATGGAGCGTATAAACCGGATACTGGATGCTGAAAATACCATAAAAGAGAAAAAAGATGCCATACCCATCAAAACCTTTAATGAAGCTATTGAATATCGTAATGTAAGTTTCAGATACAGAAAAGATTTAGTGCTGAAAAATATCACCTTTACCCTTAAAAAGGGGAGAATGATAGCTCTTGTCGGTCATTCGGGTTCCGGTAAGTCAACACTGGCAGATCTGTTACCACGCTTTTATGATACTGTAAGCGGTAAGATACTGATTGACGGGACCGATATCCGCGATTATAAAATTGCCGATCTCAGAAACCTTATGGGCATTGTCACACAAGACCCGATACTGTTTAACGACACATTTTTCAACAATATAGCTTTCGGGGTGGAGAGTGCTACCATAGAGCAGGTCACAGAAGCAGCAAAGGTGGCTAACGCACATGAATTTATTGCCAGCACTGAAAACGGTTATGATACAAACATTGGCGACCGGGGAGGAAAGATGTCTGGCGGACAGCGCCAGCGCATCAGCATCGCCAGGGCAGTTCTCAAAAATCCGCCTATCCTGATCCTTGACGAGGCGACCTCTGCCCTCGACACGGAATCGGAAAAACTGGTACAGGACGCCCTGACCAGACTTATGAAAAACCGCACTTCGATTGTCATTGCCCACAGGTTCTCAACCATTGTTGATGCTGATGAAATCTTTGTCCTGAAAAACGGCGAAATCATCGAAAACGGCAATCATGAAAGACTGATGAGATTGAACGGTGAATACAAAAAGTATTTTGATATGCAGTACTTTGTGTCGTAGACTTTAACAGTTTGAAGGTTTGAAAATTTTATATTCACTGGTTCAAGTGTCCGCTTGGACCTGATATTGTATTTCAAATCAACAAATAATATGGCACAAGCGGACGCTCAGTTAAGAATCTTTAAGACTTACAGACTTTTATATTTAAAGCGATAAATAATAACCATACACAAATTGCTGCATCGCCTTTGCATACATAAGATGTTTATCACTGACAGGTCCTTCCGCAAATAGCAGATTACCTGACACAAAGTCAAGTCCGAATTTCGTGCTGTCAGTCATCATAGCCATCCCATCCATAAAAGAATAAAAAGTGAAAGATTCTGAAGATGAGGACAGAATATCTTTACCCAGTATATACTTTTCACTTGAGATTCCCATCTGGTGCAGCAGGGTAACGGCGATATCAGATTGTGCACAGTATTTAGAGACCACACTGTCTTTTTTCAATGCACCACCCAGCCACAACATGGGAATTTTGTATTTTGCCGGTTCATGGTACTGGCTGTGATCCGGCAAAGAACTTCCATGATCAGCCACCATGATGATCAGGCAGTTATTCCAGTGAGGAGAACGCTTCATCTTATCGACAAAAGCACCCAGGCAACTGTCAGCATAATAAGCCGAACTGTAAAACTTGTTCTTTAATCCCGGCCCTTTAAAATGAGGTTTTCCCGGAATGTCAAACGGCTCATGATGGCTTAATGTCAACATCATGTGAAAACCCGGATTTTCCTGTGCGTTTATTTCTTCAATAACCCTGTCATAAACAACATGATCCGGCACGCCCCAATTGCTTCTGTAACCATGATATGATGAAAAGTCCTTTTCAGAAAAAATATGCCGGAATCCGCCATGAATAAGATACGATTTCATATTGGCAAATTCGACATCACCACCATAATAGAAAGTGGCATCATAGCCCTGTTTTATAATATCACGCGAAAGAAATGCCATTTTCTGTGATTTTTCCGGATATTTTAAAACAGTAACAGGCTCTACCGTTGGGAAACCGCTGATAATAGAAACCATGCCCCTGTCAGTGCGCGTACCGTTGGCATACATATTCGAAAACAAAACACCTTCAAGGGATAACCTGTTGAAATTTGGTGTTACGCCGGGTACACCGCCCAGTGGCTCAATAATTTTAGCCGTAAAGGTTTCCATCATAATCAGAATAATGGTTGGCCTTTCTGTGGTGATCAGCTTAACCGGCTCAGAGGATGAATGATACAATTTTTTCAGATCGTTTTCATAGCCTTCATCCTTATAAAACACGTAGGGATTCCGTGTTTCCTTACCTTCAACAACAGAATGGCCAAAATACCATAATCCATTAATAGCAGCCTGATTAGCAAAAATATTTTTGTGGAAATAGGCACTGCTGATATTAATAGGCGTTGTTCCCAATCCGCCTCTCATAAAAAACGCCAGTAATGGTAACAGGAGAAAAAACACCAGGGCAGATTGCCAGCCGCCAGGTTCAGCACCTTTGAGAAACGCAACTATTTTCCGGCGGTATAAAGAAAACAATGACCAGCAAATAATAAAAACGATAAGTATTAATATCGTAAAATGATACCAGGCCAGGTTGGCGAGGACCTCTTTTGGTGTGGCCAGATAACGCAAAGGCGTATAATCAAACCGAACCGACCAGGCTTTAAAGATTTCAAGATCAACAAAGGTAACAAGGACAAAAAAGATAAGAATAACCAGTGTGTAAACATTCAGAACAGGAACGACAATTTTTCCTTTCCAAAACGAGGTCGCCAATAATGTTAACACAGGTATCGCAACCAGATAACCCAGTGTTGAAAGATCAAGTTTAAGCCCGTGCCCGATAATACGAAACCAGTCGGTCAGCGGAAGGGAAAATGAATGATTATAATGATAGCATAAGAAAACAATTTTGCCAAAAACGAATAACACCAACCAAAAGAGCAGATAGGACATTATGAATTTCAGGCGTGCCTTCATATATGATATTGATGAAAGTGACAAAATTATAATTTTTTAAATGATTTCATGAATTAACACTTCTAATGTTGATCATTCGTTTGTTCAGCCTTCCTGCCTTGCCATGACCTGCGCTATGACAGGCAGGTTGGGAAATTAGGGATTTAGCGATTTAGGGGTTCAGGGAATCAGGAATACGCTTTAAAAATTCAATTTATAATTCCTAAAAAGCTAAATAGCCAAACTGCTAAAAAGCTATTCCAACACTTTTCGTTTTTCATTATTCACAGCTCCCCGCAGCTGCCTCATGCCACATCTCTCCTTCCCTCAGTCTCTCAGTCCCTGAGTCTCCTCCTCTCTCAGTCTCCCGGCCACTACTTTAACAACCATATCGTATAACTTATAAAAATGGCCAGCATTAAAATTCCCTCCCAGCGGTCAATCCTGGCCCTTTTTCCTGTATAGGTAAAAAATAACAGCAATATCGTTCCAACAATCAGCAGGGTGAGGTCAATATTAAAACTCATCTGATACCGGGCGGGAGATATGATAAGGCTGAGCGCCAGGATGAGAAAAATATTCATAATGCTGGAGCCGACCACATTACCAACGGCAATATCTGATTTCTTACGGTATGCAGCCATAACAGAGGTTGCAAGTTCAGGCAGCGATGATCCGGCAGCCACAATCGTCAGGCCGATAATGCGTTCACTAACACCCAACATCTGAGCCAGCTTAATCGCGTTGTCAACAGCCAGTTTACCGCCGATGACCAGTCCTGCCAGACCGCCAAACAGCAACAACAATGTTTTGGGCATGGAATAATAAGCCCCTGCATCTGCGGTGGCTACCGATCCATCCTGAAGATGGCGGAAAATATAGATCATAAAAAGCACAAAGAAAGCCAGCAGGATAAATCCGTCCATACGTGACAGCATATTGTCTTTTTCCTGGAACAACAATACATCATTGGCCAGAAGCAAAACAGCAAAAGCTGCGACCAGGGTATAAGGAATCTCTTTCAGTATCATGGAACGGTGTATGGTAACCGGATACAATATAGCTGAAATGCCCAATATAATATAAAGATTGTAATTATTGCTGCCAATGATATTGCCCAGCACAACGTCATTGTACCCTTTAACGGATGCGATCAGGTTCACCACCATTTCGGGCGCTGAAGTGCCGATGGACACAATGGTAAGGCCGATAATAAGCTCGGACACATTATAGCGACGGGCCAGCGATGAAGCGCCCTTCACAAGGAAGTCAGCTCCTTTGATGATAAGGGCAAAACCCAGGATGATTAAGAACAGAATGAGGATCATAAGAAAAGAAAGAAAAGGTATTGCATATTAATAATTGTTTTAGAGCACAAAAATAGTATATCTTTGTAATTGATTGCTTTTCATTTTATGAAAACAGATACAAGATATCATAATACACTTTATCACCATTACGGTAAAGGCCTGTATGAATGCTGGATAATATAGCCGCGCCGCTCCGGAGTTGCATGCAATCAACACTGAACCGGTATTATTATTTCTTTCTTATTTGTTAAACCCGTATTTTCTCATCTGATTGTTCCCTGTTTTTGCTGTGAAAGGCATTATATTTAATATTAAGCGTTTTGCCGTGCATGACGGACCCGGTATCCGCACAACAGTCTTTTTAAAAGGCTGTCCTTTGTCGTGCCGGTGGTGCCATAACCCGGAAGGCATCGACCCTAAACCTTTTCTCTATCATAAGAAAGTGTTGGTCGATAGTGAATGGTTCGGGCATACCGAAGAGGTTGGCGTTGCTTACAGTGTTGACGAGGTTTTAAGCATGGTATTGCGCGACAGGGTCTTCTATGAAGAATCAGGAGGGGGAGTCACCTTTTCAGGCGGCGAGCCCTTGCTTCAACCCGAATTCCTGGCAGCCATCCTCGAAGCCTGCAAACGCGAGGGGCTGCATACGGCAGTAGATACCAGTGGACATATCAGCCGGCAATACTTTGACCCGATTCTGCCATTAACCAGACTTTTTTTATTTGACCTTAAGCATTGTGATCCATTGAAACATCAGCAATCAACAGGTTTTACAAATGAACTGATCCTCAGTAATCTTCAATACCTGTCCAAAAAAAATGTATCATTACGCGTGCGTATACCCGTTATTCCTTTATTCAACCATAATGAAAACGATATGACCGAAATGATGATGTTTCTTCAGTCATTGCCCGGGAAGATCGAACAGGTAGACCTGTTGCCTTATCATACATTGGGAAACAGTAAAAACAAGCGCTTTGGCATGCCAAATCTTATGGAAGGAGTTCCCGCACTGAAAAAAGAAGAGCTCCTCCCCTACACGGATGTGTTTAAGAATAATGGATTTAAGGTGACGATAGGAGGGTGAGAATAGTGAATAATGAATAGTGAACAGTGAAAAGTCCCTCAGTATTTAACAAAATTGCTCCGGGAAGAATAACAGGTTCTTGTTCAGCATTTGGAATTATGGATTATGGATACTTTTTATGGCCCCAGAGGGGCCAACTGTTTGTAGCAAAAGAAGACCATTTGATTAGTTTTCCCAGCGTCACGCCAAATGGCGGGACGTAAGGATTTATGATGAATTATCATGGTATTGCTAAAAACAGATCGCTCCCCGCCTATCGGTCGGGGCAGGCTCTACGGAGCCGATTTTTTGCTTACCGATCTTGTGCTACAAACAGTTCGCACCTAAGGTGCTTAGAAAGGTGAAACCAGAGAAAATCAGATAATATATTAAATATCTGAACTATATAATTTAGTTACATAAAAGTGAAAAGTAACTTGCAATGACATTCATAGTTAACTAATTAAATAACAATATTATATGAATTACGAACAAAGCCTGTCCCGATCCATCGGGAGTACATCAAACGCTGAAGATAAGACAATGAACGCATTATCTTCGAAATTCAATATTCAGTGTTCCTTGCCTGCCTGCCATCAGGCAGGTTCGAAATTCTAAAAGCCTTATAAAATGAATAAAAGAATAAAAAGACTCAGAGAAACCAGCATCAATGCCGTTAACCGCATTTCGGCCGAAAGGGCTTTGCTCATGACTGAATTTTACAAGGGCGACCGTTCGCGTGGTCTTTCCGTGCCTGTGACACGGGCAAGGTCATTTGAATACATCCTCGAAAAAAAGGTCCTCTATATTGGCGAAGATGAGCTGATCGTGGGTGAAAGAGGTCCTGCCCCCAAAGCCACACCCACTTATCCCGAGATATGCATTCATTCTCTGACAGACCTGGATATCCTCAACACCCGGAAAAAGGTTTCCTTTAAAGTTGATAAGAAAACGCGCCTGGCTTATGAAGAAAAGATCATCCCTTACTGGACCGGCAGGTCGAACCGTGAAAAGGTGATGGCTGCCATGAGCCGGGAATGGCTCGACGCCTATTCCGCCGGGATTTTCACCGAGTTCCAGGAGCAGCGTGCTCCGGGACATACGGTATGCGGTGATGTCATCTACCATAAGGGCATGCTTGACTTCATCGAAGATATCCGGCAAAGCCTGTCAGCACTCGATCCTGGTCATGATCCTGACGCATACGACAAAGCCGAAGAACTCAGGGCCATGGAAGTGGCAGCCGATGCGCTGATCATGTTTGCCAACCGTCATGCTGACAAGCTTGAACAGATGGCTGAAGCCGAGAACAATGCTGCACGCAAAGCTGAA
Source organism: Bacteroidales bacterium (assembly GCA_016934055.1). Classification (GTDB taxonomy): domain Bacteria; phylum Bacteroidota; class Bacteroidia; order Bacteroidales; family UBA10428; genus UBA5072. The sequence continues at coordinate 15,350 of JAFGTR010000008.1, forward strand.
TTGTTAAAAATGGCCGGTATTTGCCGGAAAGTACCGGCCCATGCCCCAGAGACCTTCCATGAAGCGTTGCAGTATTACTGGTTCGTTCACCTGGGCGTCATCCTCGAAGCCAATCCATGGGATTCCTTTAATCCCGGCCGGCTTGACCAGCACCTGCTTCCTTTCTATCAGAATGACATCCGGGAAGGCAGGTTGACAAAAGAAGAAGCCATTGAGCTGTTGCAGGCCTTCTGGATTAAGTTCAACAACCATCCTTCTCCGCCGAAAGTAGGGGTTACAGCCCAGGAAAGCAACACCTACACCGATTTCTGCCTCATCAACCTGGGAGGGGTGAAAGAAGACGGTACCGATGCCGTGAACGAGATGACCTTCATCCTGCTCGACGTCATTGAAGAAATGCGGCTGCTTCAACCCGGTTCCATGATACAGGTTTCCAAGAAAAACCCCGATAACTTCGTCAACCGTGCGGTAAAGATCATCAAAACCGGCTTTGGCCAGCCTTCGGTTTTCAATACCGATGCCATCATCCAGGAAATGCTAAGGCAGGGGAAAGACCTGGTTGATGCGCGAAAAGGAGGTGCAAGCGGATGCGTGGAGACAGGAGCATTCGGCACCGAAGCTTATATTCTCACCGGATATTTCAATATGCCCAAGGTACTCGAGCTGACATTGAACAACGGAACCGATCCCTTAACCCGAAAACAATTGGGTTTAAATACGGGTAAAGCGGTTGACTTCAAAACGTATGAGGAATTGCTTTTTGCCTTTCACCAACAACTAAACTATTTTATCGGCATCAAGATCCGCGGCAATAATATCATCGAACGGATCTTCTCGCGCCATCTTCCGGTTCCCTTTCTTTCAATTCTCATCGAAGACTGCATTAAAAAAGGAATTGATTATGTCGCCGGAGGAGCAAGGTACAACACTTCTTATATCCAGGGAGTTGGACTGGGCACCATGACCGACTGCCTGGCTGCCCTGAAATGGCATGTGTATACTAAAAAAACCGTCAGCATGAAAGAAATGCTCGCAGCCTTAAAATCCGATTTCCTGGTGAATAAGCAGTTGCGATACAAATTACTGTACGACACACCGAAATACGGAAATGACAATGATGAAGCCGACGACAGGCTGCAGGAAGTGTTTGAGGCTTATTACAAAGCCGTAAATGGTAAGCCGAATACCCGCGGAGGGGTCCATCGTATCAACCTGCTGCCCACAACATGCCACATCTATTTTGGTAGTGTTACCGGTGCCCTGCCCGACGGCAGGAAAGCGGGAATGCCGCTGTCAGAAGGCATTTCACCGGTTCAGGGTGCCGACACAATCGGACCGACCGCCGCCATAAAATCAGCGGCAAAAATCGACCATCTGAGAACAGGAGGCACACTGCTCAACCAGAAGTTTACCCCGGAATTTTTTGAAGATGATGATGCCATTATGAAGATTACAAAGCTGATCCGCAGCTATTTCCGGCTCGACGGCCACCATGTCCAGTTCAACGTGGTGTCGGCCGACACATTGAGGGATGCCCAGAAGCTTCCTGAAAACTACCGCGACCTGATCGTGCGTGTAGCCGGCTACAGCGATTATTTCAACGACCTCGGCACCGACCTCCAGGACGAGATCATACGCCGCACCGAGCACAGCGGGGTATAATCCCGTTGAAGACCTGTCAGAGTCAGAAGGACCTGACAGAGTCTGCTTTGGAAAGGTCTATGCGATCTTCGGCACCGTAACCTTCAGGATGAAGAAATGGTTTTCCATATCGAGCTTGAGAAACTGGTAGATATACTTTTCACCGGTTTTGCGAATCATATCGATGAGTCCGAGTCCTGCCCCTCCCTTTTCTGACAACTCACCGTCAAGCATCTGGGTTTTGTGCAGCTTCAGCAATTCATTATCAGCCATACTGTTAAGCTTTTCCAGCTTTTCTTCCAGTTTACGAACTTTATGTGATTTAATGATGTTGCCGGTGATCACATAATAAAAATCCTTTCTTTCACCGACAACGAAAATCCCGTTCCCTATCCCGTCTTCATCATAGTCATCAGAATGTCTTGTTATGTTCTGCACACATTCAACGATGACATGAAAAACCTTTCGCCGGATGGAATGATTGGAACAACCCTGCGACACTTTTGCTTCAGCCATGGAAGTGAAGAGTTTTAATATTTCGTGGTTCAGTTTCCCTTTGTATACAACAGGGAAACCATTGGCTACCATTTCATCCGACAGGATCGTCTGTATGAAAATCAGGTCTTTGTCCATAGCTGAATCGATGAGTTATTATAAATATGATCATTGCTTCAGATTCTTATAAAAATACATCTCTTCAATATAATCATATACTTTTTCAGGAAGAAAATATCGTACATTTTTTCCTTCATTGATGGCCTTCCTTATAAAACTTGAAGAAACATCCATCAGCGGTGCATTGACGAGGACAAGGTTTTTATGCCTTGCAGGGTCAACAGGATAACCGGGCCGGGGATACACATAACGCTGATAACCCTCTTCAATTAACTGGTAATTTTTCCATTTGTTGAAAGCGGGCAGCCCGTCAGACCCCATCAGTATGACAAATGTATGGGCCGGGTGTTTTTCCTTCAGATAGGTCAGGGTATCGATAGTATAAGATGGTTTTGGCATTGAAAACTCTATATCCGATATGCGAAAACGATCTTCCTTGTCAAGGGCAATCTGCATAAGCGTTCTGCGATGATAATCTTCTAACAGGGTTTTTTTAGGCTTGAAAGGATTATGCGGGCTTATCACGAACCATAATTGCTGTATATCGGTAAACTCAACCATATAATTGGCAATGGCCAGGTGACCAATATGCACAGGATTGAATGAACCGAAAAACAGTCCAATTTTCATGGTTTATCAGGATCTTGTGTCAAAAACTCATTCACCATCTTTTCAGCCTCCTTTAATGCAATATCAAGGTTATTATTGATAATGGTGCGATCAAACTTTGAAGCGAATTTCATTTCATAACCGGCTTTGTTAATTCTTTTCAGAATCTTATCCGGCGAATCTGTGCCACGCATTTCAAGACGACGCTGTAATTCTTCAATGGAAGGTGGCATAACAAATACAGAGAGGGCTTGTTCTCCAAAGATCTGTTTCAGATTCACACCTCCTTCAACGTCAACGTCAAACAAAATGTGATTGCCATTATTCCAAATGCGGTCTACTTCACTTTTCAGTGTCCCGTAATAAGAATTCTTATAAACCTCTTCCCATTCCAGAAATAAATTCTCTTCTATTTTGCTTTTGAACTCATCCACTGTCATAAAATAATAATCCCTGCCATGATCCTCATCCTCCCTTCGTGGCCTGGTACAGGCCGACACAGAAAATTCCAGGCGCAATTCTTTTATGTTAAGCAAATGCTTTACTATTGTTGTCTTACCTGCCCCCGAAGGAGCTGAAAAAACTACGACTTTACCATGCATGTTTCACAACTGTATTGTTATAAGACATTCATCAACTGCTCTTTTATCTTTTCAAGTTCATCTTTCATCAATACAACCATCCGCTGAATATCTGAATGACTTGCTTTTGAGCCGAGGGTATTGATTTCACGACCAATTTCCTGGGCGACAAAGGCAAGTTTTTTTCCCACAACTTCTTCTTCCTCTGTTACTGCCCTGAAATAAGAACAATGGTTTTTAAGGCGGATCTTTTCTTCTGTTATATCAAATTTCTCAAGATAAAAGATCATTTCCTGTTCAAGACGGTTTTTATCATATCCACCGGGTGAAAACAATTCCTGCAGACTGGATGTTAATTTGCCTTTCAGCACATCCAACCGTTCTTTTTCAAAGGGTTCGACTTGTTTAAGATAACCTTCAATGGCGTCAAGATGATTTAACATGTCTTCCCTCAAGGCCTGACCTTCCTGATCACGGAATAAATCGAGTCTGTCAATGGCCTGTTGAATGGTTCTGACGATGTCAGCCCATTCCTTTTCATCGATTTCTTCCTTTGTGCCATTTAATACTTCGGGCAGTCGCATTACAACCGGCATCAAAGGTTCATTGACATCGCTCCCCAGTTCTTTCATAATCCCCTGCAACTGCTTGTAATAACTTTTTATAACAGGTGCATTAAGTTGAACCACCTGTTCTCCTTCTTTAAAATCCAGGGTCAGTACAAGCTCAATCTTTCCGCGCTTAAGCCGGTTTGCCAATTCGTTCCGGATCTCAAGATCTCTTTCGCGGTAAATATTGGGTAATCGTGTGAAAATATCGAGTTGCTTACTGTTTAAGGCTCTGACTTCAATGTTTATACGTTTGTCATTCAGTTCAGCAGAGGCTTTTCCAAAGCCTGTCATTGATTTTATCATTTCACAGCAATATGAGTAATACAAATATAGGTTTTCAACACAATTTATGCAATCAGGTTAATGTTAATATCAATTGCCTGTGGCGATCGTGCATAAAGTGTTTATCATTCAACTGTTCAGAACAGGATGGAAACCTGAATAAAGACATTCATGCAGAATTAATATGAAATTTCCTTTAATTTTTTTTATGCCCAAACAGAATTAACCTAAATTGCATGCTTTACGTGTTTTCCTGTTTAAAACAGACAAATATGGTCAGAAACAAGGAATCAAAGACAAAAATAATTGCAACAATTGGTCCTGCCTGTTCATCCAGGGAAGTATTAAAGGCAATGTTTAAAGCCGGTATCGATGTATGCCGGTTAAACTTTTCTCACGGTACTTATGATTTTTATGAGCCCGTCATTAAGATAATCCGTGAACTTAATGATGAACTTCGTATGCAGGTGGCCATCCTCGGTGATCTGCAGGGGCCAAAGCTGCGCATAGGTGAGGTGGAAAACAACAGGATTATCCTGAAAGCAGGTGATGAACTGGATTTTGTAACTGAACCATGCCTGGGCAATAATAAAAAACTATACATCACTTACAGGGAATTTCCTGCCGACACACAAAAAGGCGAATATATCTTGCTCGACGACGGCAAGATAAGGTTGAAAGTTTTGGACACCAATGGAAAGGACACTGTCAGGGTCAATGTAGTAAACGGAGGCCCCCTCTCATCAAAAAAAGGTGTAAACCTGCCTGACACCAAAGTCTCGTTGCCAAGCCTCACTGAAAAAGACAAGAAAGATGCCGAATTTATGTTGGCGCATGACTTCGACTGGATAGCGCTGTCTTTTGTCAGATCAGCCCACGATGTTATTGATTTGAGAAGTTTTATCAGAGAACGGGGGAAAGAAACCGGTATTGTGGCAAAAATTGAAAAACCTGAAGCTCTCAATGAACTTGACTCTGTTATAGCCACAGCTGACGCGGTTATGGTGGCCAGGGGTGACCTTGGCGTGGAAATAGCCTTTAACAAAGTACCATACATCCAGAAGCAGATCGTTAACAAATGTGTCGGTATGTCTAAACCCGTCATTATTGCAACACAGATGCTGGAAAGCATGATCACCAATTTCAGGCCGACACGCGCTGAGGCTAACGATGTTGCAAATGCCGTCTTCGATTCGGCTGATACCCTGATGCTGAGCGGAGAAACCTCCATTGGACAATACCCGGTGGAAACCATTAAAAGTATGCAGCGTGTGATTAATTCATCTGAACGTTGCGACTTCGTTCAAAAACATGAGCATATTCCGGTACATGACTCACCGGATTTTCTTCCCGTATCAATTTGCTATAATGCGGTAAAAATGGCCAATCTCACCGGGGCAAAAGCCATCATAACCTATACACATTCAGGCGCTACTGCCCACAGGATATCGAGCTACAGACCTGCCGCCCATATATACGCATTTACTTCCAATCACAGTATCGTCAAACGTCTTTCCCTGGTTTGGGGCGTCCGTACCTTTTACAAGGAAAAAACTGACCACATCAACGAGGCGGTTCATAAAAGTATTGAAATATTGAAAAATGAAGCATTGATTAAAGAAGGGGATATTGTTATTCATGTTGGCAGTATCCCTATGAGTGAACACGGAAAGACGAATATGATGAAGATCAGCTATGTTATTTGAAGAAAGTAAACGGTAAACAGTTACCGGTGAACGGTTTTCGGTCATGAAAACACACTATCTCCTCATTGGAAGGATGGGTATTTCAGATTTCCAGATTGACAAGTTTACAGATAATTATAAATGTGAAAAAATTAAATCATCAAACCTGCCTGCGCTGCCGCTACGGCAACCAGGTCATCAAATCAACCAATATTAATAGTGTCCTCCGTCAGGTAGAAAGCCGATGGCTGCAAATATTGTATGAACATGTAAAAGAGCTCTTCAGCCAAACCTGGTTACCTTCTCACGATCACATCCACCATCTCAGAGTTTGGATACATGCCAAAAACCTGGTTGAAGCATTATCCGTGAGCGGATACTCATTTACCGAACAGAAACTGAAACAACTTGTCATAGCTGCTTTTTTCCATGATACCGGGTTGACCCGCACGCTTGATGCCTCTCATGGCAAAGAAAGCAGGAAGATATGCCATGATTATTTGGCAAAAATGCCTCAGTTTTCATCAGAAGACTATAAAGAGATCCTTGATGCGGTTGAAAAACACGATGACAAATCATACAGATCCTTACCGGCAAATGAGCAGAGACAACCCGACAATCTTCTGACCATACTTACAGTGAGCGACGACCTTGATGCCTATGGAGCCATTGGCGTATACCGCTACCTTGAGATATATGTTTTACGGGCAATACCCCTGTGGTTGATCCCATCGAAAATTATTGAGAATATTTCGAAAAGATACAATTACCTGGTGCAAAATTACAGTGAACTGGAAGACTTCATAAAAGTGCAGCAAAAGCGTTATCAATATACTGTCAGGTTTTTCAGTGAAATGGAAAAGCAATACAATTCAATGAAAGACATAACGATAAATACAGGGCCTGCAGGAACTGTAAATCTGCTGATTCAGCAAACACTGACTGAAAAGATCCATTACACTGCATTAGAACCGGTCAATAAGAATTTATCACTCGATCAATTCAGTATCAACTATTTCAAACAGTTACAAAAAGAGTGCAAACATGGATAGTTCAGAGACCCTTTCGGGGTATCTGACAACAAAATAGAAAAAGCGTAAAAGAAAGTGCCGGTAATGCAATGAATAACTCAAAAGCGCCAAAGGTTAGCGGCTGTTTTCCCCGGATAAAATCATTTAAAACAAATAATACCGGTACTTTTTAAGACAAAATAACATTCTCCGGTACTGCTGAGATGTGAAAATGCATTTGCAGGCGTCCTTGCTTTCAGACATCAGATTGGCAACCGTTGGTACATAAAACTCACCGTTTCCATCCTGAAAGGTCCCTGAATAAATACAATCATCATCAACCATGTCAAACAAATTGGGGTCGGCCCATGTATCGCATATAAAATCACCGCTTGTTCTGCAATTAACGCCATTTACATATTCAAAACCTCCCAGAGTATCATGTGTTGATAAGAGGCCAAAGAAATGCCCCATCAGTGTAATCAGATAATTTCCATGAATATAATCCTTATCAAGGAAAACAGTGTTGTTGACCGTATCTGACGGATAATAGGTATAGCCATAACATGGAACGGAATCTGTTTCTATTGATTCCAGCAGGTACAGGTTAATGGTTCTTTCAGCTTTGTGTTTTTTCAGCAGTTCACGGGTATCGGTTTCATTCTGTATAGTGCTGTAATGATAGTCATCAACAACCTGCACAGATCTTAAAGTAAAATCCGTATTTATTTTACTGAAATATTCATTCAACAAGTTTATTCCGGCAGTAATATCAGCCTCATCACAATTCAAACTTCCATCGATATCTCTTATAATATATGCCATTATTGAAAGATGTGCAGAATTATATACTGAGGCAACATTATATTCAGGTTTTTCTTCCTCATCAATGTTACTGACGATTTCATCAATCCATTGTTGTGTTGTCTTTGTGCCATCAGGAAGCTGTGCAAACAAACAAATCCCGGCCGGTAATAACATACCGGAAAACAAGCATACAAGACGTCTTCGTAACTTCGCAGATGTGATCATATTATTCAAACCTCCCATGTTTTATTCATCATCATAAAAAAGATTACTTTCACCGACAATCTTCAGCTCAGTACGCCGGTTCAGCTGCCGGCCTTCAGGATTATCGGTGCCATCGGGCTTTGAATTAGGTGCAATTGGCATACCTTCTCCATATCCCTTTGCCTGCAGCCTTGTTCCGGGTATCCCCTTATTTTCGAGGTATCTTACAACACTTTCTGAACGCCGTTGTGAGAGTCTGATATTATAATCATCCGAACCTGTGCTGTCGGTATGAGATCCGATCTCTATTACGGCATTCGGAAAGAAATCAATCAGCGGCAGTAATGATGTGTCAATAACTGTTCTGGCCTCAGGTGTTAACCGGTATTTATCGTGTTCATAATATACATTAAAACGTACTGTGATCTCCGGTAAATAGTTAATGCCCGTTTCACTGATGATCAATGTGTCATCGCACTCACTTTGTTCTGTCGACAGTGTAATAACTTTATCAAAAAAACCATAATTTTTAACCACTATCTTGTAGTGTTTCCCGGTTTCAAGACTAAAGGCGTACTTCCCTTCCTCATCTGTTTTGGTTCGGGCTATCAGAATCTCTGTTGCCGGTTCATTTCCAATCTGGTACAGGCTAACCGGTATATTGGGCAGATGTTCATTTTCGTTGGGATATTCCAGGTTAAGATGGTATTTTTCATTCAGCTCTTCAACCAAATCATAATTGCTGCTGCTGTATACGATACCGTATGATGTGACACGTGTACATTCATGCCTGTAAAAATGGAAGATATCATCGCAACAACTGCCGTTATCCATTGATAGGGAACCCGGCCTGTTTGAAGTGAAAAATCCTTCCCTTCCGCTGCCGGTAACCGTGAAAAACATGTCATCATATGAAGTATTGATGGGTTTGCCTATATTCACGGCATCTGTCCATCTGCTTCCCGAACCGGTAACGCTGTATACATCAAATCCCCCATATCCGTTTTTTCCGGCAGAGCTGAAATACAATGTCCGGGTCTGAAGATCATAAAACGGGCAACATTCATGGGCAAATGAATTGATGTTTCTTCCAGGGTTTCTTGGTTCCCTGTATACATCAGAGTGACGGTCTTTTTGAGTGTACCAGATATCAAGGCCTCCTTTTGAGCCAGGCCGGTCAGAAACAAAATAAAGAATATCATGGCCGGTACGAAGGTTTTTTCCCAGGGCAGGCTGTGTACTTGTATAATTCTCAATATTAACCGGATAGGGTAATTTTTCAGGTTGTTGCCAATGGCCATCCCTGTAATGACTGATATAGAGCTCGCTTATTTCCCTGTTTTGCCAGTTTCTTCTGCTGCGGGTAAAATACATCCTTTGCCCGTCATCAGAGATAACAGCGTTACCGGTATTATAATCAGGATTATTAACCGGCCCCTCCAGCAAACCTTGCGGCTTCCATGAACCAGATTCCCTCACAGCCATAAAAAGCTGTCTGACCCCTCTTTCAGGATGAAGTGAATCTCTTACATAGGTACCATATAGTATTTTATTTGCGGAAACGGGAAAGGGAGAAAACTCGATGTGCGGTCCGTTGATCAGAGAATCCAGGTGTTGAATGGTTATCGATTCATTGCTTCCCGGATGAGAAAGAGCCCAGTCAGCGCTTTCAATGTAGTTGGAAGTCATTCTGCGCAGACCTTCAGGATCACGCTTTTTTCGGTATTTTTTCCGGAAAACAGTAAAGCTTTCCCTGGCTGTGGCATAATCTTCAAGGTTCATACTGACAATACCATGATAATACCATGCTTTTTTATACTTATCAGAAGCTTTGTCAATTAAAGTATTAAAGCATTCACGAGCCTTTACATAATTCCGGGTTGAATGGTACAGCAAAGCGAGGCGATACAATGATTTCATATCATCTTTGTTCATCATTATATAACGATCATAATATTCTATGGCACTGAATACGTCTCCCCTCTTATAACTGTTTGCAGCGTTCCGTTTCAGCTCACTCATGATCTTTATGGTATCACCACCGGCAAGAGTTATTTCGTTACTCCTGAAAAAGCAAAACAGAAAACAAGCTGCCATTGCAAATTGACGGATTGCAGGGCAGTGATTTTTTACCGGAGCTGGATTTCCTATAACATATAACATGGTTCGGCAATTTTAAAAGACCTCTTATTAAGATGCTGGTATATCAATGATATTTCAAAGGCTCCATAAAAATTTGTTGCCTTGCGCAGTGTTGAAACGTTGATATCATAGCTGACAAAAAGGTCAAATTTCAGAATACGCATTCCACAGCCCAGCATAACGGCATCGAAGTTATTAAAAGGGTTAACCCGCAACAGAGCGCTTGCATACAGATTCCTGACAGACCGGCTGACGTCATCAAAAGAATAATCCAGCATGCTGCCTCCAATAAATTCATGTGCTCCGGATGTTGTGCTGTACAATGTCATTGGAATAAGATCCAGTCTTCCGGTCAGTGGAATAAGTATGTTGGCATGCAGGTTGTAACGCAGAGATAAACGCTCATCCTCATTGTTTTCCAAAAATGATTCAACCGGCCTGTTAATATGAAATACGGCAAAACCAGCAGACGGCTTATATTTACTCATAAGAGCTCTCCACATCAAGCCTGCATTTAAGTCAAAAAAATGCAGTTTATCTGCCTGAAGTTGTTCAAAGCTGGGCATCGACGGATCAAAACTGCCGTCAACAGTGTTAAATTGAGACCCAAAGGTAAGGTCATCCTGGTCAAAACTCCTGAATACAATGCCAGGCTGTATTCCCGCAACAAACTGATGATTATGGAAAAACACCGCATAACTCGCTGACAGGTAAGTTTTATCAGCAACAAAATGATTGGCTGATGAAAGATCGTGTACATAGCAGGCTCCCAGTCCAACAGCCCTTTTCCCAACGAAAAGCTTCCTGTCTGCCGAAATGCTGTATGTATTGAAAGGAGCCTCTATGCTTCTCCACTGATTGCGGTAATTGTTCACTACCCTGAAGTCATAGTCAGAAACACCGGTACCGGCAGGATTCATTAAAAGCGGCGTGGCCTGTATTTGTGTAAAATGAACATCCTGTGATAAGACTTCTGAAGAAAACAAATAAGCCATTACAAAAATAAAAATTGCTATTTTTAATCCGGTAATCTTCAAAATGTGTTATTTTTAATTGTGCATATAATTCCCCTGAATTAATCCATGACATCACTATGGCAATATTATAAAAAAAACATTAGTCCTTCTTTCTGTTTGTTTGTAATTCTGCTGGTTATTTTCATTCATAAAGGAGATGCACAGACGGCCAAATTCAGTTATGAACAACGCGACAATTGTTCGCCAGCCAGGATTATCTTTGTCAATGAATCTTCAACAGGACCAGGCATCACTTATGAATGGAACTTTGGGAACGGAACCATAAGTTATTCTTCTGAAACTGTACTCGAGGAAATATATACCGATCCGGGTTCATATGATGTTGTTCTGAAAGTCATTGAAGGTGTTGACACAGCTGTGGCAACAGCCCCGGTCATAATATTCAGGGGTCCTGTGGCTGGTTTCAGTGTAAATCAAACAAAAGGCTGTGTTCCTTTTGAGGTCAGCTTTCAAAACACCTCCGTATTAGGTAATGCCCCTGTCAATACTATTTTCTGGGATTTCAGGGATGGTTTTTCATCAGTTTCCGACTCACCACATCATACCTACCATGAAACCGGAAATTTTGATGTTTATATGCAAATAACCGATAACAATGGTTGCACTGACTACACTGAGACAAAAGGGTTAATAACAGTATATCCGGAACCGGTGATAAGCTTTTCAGCCTCTGACACTCATGCCTGTGATCCTCCGCTTGCAGTTAATTTCATTAATAATTCAGTTGCTGAAGTTGGGCTTCAATATCACTGGAATTTTGGAAATGGTAATACATCAGATGCATACAATGCATCAACCATATATAATACCGTCGGTATTTTTGATGTTACCCTGAGCTGTGACAATGAAATAGGCTGCGTCAGCTCGCTGACCAAAAAATCATATATTGCTGTTGGTAAAATGTTCGGCCAAATATATGCCATGCAAGGTGATAGCATCATTGACGATGAAGGAGCTATACTCTGTCCCGGCTTAACGCATTTTTCATCAACACACCAGGGGTCATCTGACTATACATGGCATATTCACTATAATGACAAAGATATTATACAACAAGGTCAGGAATTCACATACAATCTCACTGATTCAGGCAGAATAGAAATAAAACTTGTCTATGGGCAGAATACAGCCTGTCCTGACAGCACAACAATATCGTTCAGGGTTGATCATATCAATGCTGATTTTGAAATGGACAGCTCATACAGTTGCCGGCTTCCGGCAACCCTTAATCTGTCTGACCGGTCAGAAAACGCCGTATACCGGAAATGGATATTGCCGGATAATACAGAAGATACGGCAATGAATATATTTTATACCATCAATCATACTTTATCATATAAGGAAATTTACAGCCATGAGGTTAACCGGCTTCATTTTCCTGTTATTCATGTAGCAGCAAGCGGCAGCGGATGCAGGGATACTGTACAAAAAGATTTTCATGCAATACTGCCGGTAGCGCGTTTTATGCCCGATCGTGTTTCGGGCTGTATACCGTTGGAAGTTACATTCAATGATAGCAGTCACTCAGTTGAAACAATTGATAAATGGACCTACCTTATCAATAATACTTCATTCAATCAGCCTTCAGGAGAACCATTCATACATAATTTTACCGAACCCGGAAGATTTGAAGTGCTTCTTGTGATTGAAAATGAATACGGATGCAAAGACACTTCTTATCCTGTTATAATCCAAACAGGTAATACACTTAATCCTGATTTCACAATAAGCCCTGAAGTCATTTGTCCGGGAGACAACATATTGCTTATTGATAATACAATGCTGAAGGACAGCATTGACTTCCGGCATTTTACATCTCCGGAACTGTTTACGACAACATCCGGAAATTCCACACTATCCGTTCAGGTTTTCCCTGCAGCAACAGGGTATAAATCAGTTCAGCTCGAGGTGGATTATAACGGATGTATTTCCGATACGATTATTCAACAGGCCTTTTACTTGAATCCGCCGGCAGGCAGCTTTTATGAAGTGGTTTCCTGTGACAGTCCGCTGGAGTATGATTTTTTCCCTGACATACAAATGGCCAGTTCACTTGAATGGACAATAAATGACAGTGTAATCTATGACAATGACTCAATCCGTTTCTGCTTCCCATCATCAGGTGATTATCTTGTAACATTAAAGGCCTATAATACCGGAACATCCTGTTTGGTCAGCACAAATAAAACCATTAAAGTAAGGGAAGTATCAGCCGGTTTTACAGGAGATCAGGTTGTCTGCTACGGGGATTCGGCCTATTTCAATGCCGCACTATCCAAAGACTATGTTACCGAATGTTTCAGTGAAGGTTTCTTATGGGATTTTAAAGATTATACACCACCAAGGAGAACATATAAGACCAGGTTTGCACATTTGTTTCCCGATACAGGCACCTATGTGGCAGAACTGGTCGTAAGAGCAGATAACGGGTGTGAAGACACCATCCGGAAAGAGGTTCAGGTCATCAGACCGGACGCACAATTCAACACAGATGTTGATAAAGGATGCACTTCTGGCCTTACTGTTCATTTTACCAACACCAGTGTGAATGAATTCCCTGTCACATGGGAATGGATATTCGGAGACAACACCAGTGATAATTCTTCAGCACCAACCATATCGCATAATTATGAAAGTGAAGCTCCGGGCGTTTTTTGGGCCGGACTTAGAGTGAAAGACGTTTACGGATGTGAAAATGACCACTACATACCTGTTTCTCTGGCAGGACCGGATGTTACTTTTAATGCGGATGATAATTTTATCTGTGCAGGAAACCAGGTGAATTTTACTGCTTCCTATGCCGGGTTAGACAGCTTCTTATGGGATTTCGGGGATGGTGTAACTTCATCTGTTGCACACAGCCATGTATATAATGAACCCGGTTTTTACGATGTCAGTTTGACCGCAAGCAAAGACGGATGTCATCGTTCATCAATAAAAACACATTACATCAGTGTTGAAAAAGCTGATGCCATTTACAGTTTAAATGACAGCATCTTCGATTGTTACCCGGCTTCCGTCATATTTTCACACAACCCAAGCAGTAATGTTGTATAAGGAACATGGACTTTCGGTGAGGACATACAACCCTCGGGATACCGTGAAAGCTATCAGTATACCTATTCAAAACCGGGCACATACAACACATCACTCCGGATAAGAACAGCCAACAATTGTCAGGCCAGTCATTCAAAAACAATAAGTGTTAAGGGTCCTTATGCAACCTTTGATTTTGAACCACGCTCCATTTGTTATGGTGATCCGGTTTCTTTTCACCTGACTTCCTCACAGGATGTCGATGAGATGACCTGGATATTTGGCGATGGCGAGACATCAAAAGAAACATCTCCTGTACACAATTATAAGGCAAAAGGTATAATTCATCCGGCCTTTGTGGTAAAACAGCAGAATTGTGAAGTAACCCTGACTTATGAAACACTGGATGTATCGGATATTACGGCAGCTTTTGAATTCCCTGAAGGAAAAACAGTTTTCTGCCTTAATGATGAACTGTATACCATTAACCAGTCACTGGGCTATGATGAGGTAATATGGTCAATTAATGACATCCTTACTATCAGGGAAACGGAAATTGCTCCATTCCGGTTATCTTATCCGGGAACAATGCAAATCGGACTAACCGTGAAAGATGATATAGGATGCGGCGATTCCCTGAAACGGACAATCAATATTTTGCCATTGCCCGATTTTATCATTAGAGGCGATACCGATATTTGCAGGGGACAGACATCATCGCTTCAGATTGATCCTGCCGGTCAGGGATGGACTGTTTTGTGGCTCCCCACGACTGGTATGAATGACCCTGCTTCCATGACACCTTTGATAAACCTTGACAGCACACAACATTATACAGCTTATGTTACTGATAACAACGGGTGCCAGACCGGAAAAGACATTTTGGTCCGGGTTGCGAAGATGCCTGTTATCACACGCTTTCCACTTCAGGATACAGCCATCTTCATCGGTGAGGAAATTGAGCTCAGTGTCAATTCTGATAATCCGTCAGCCAACTACAGCTGGACACCCGATTATCATATTTCATGCCTGACATGTAATCAGCCTGTGGTAGCGCCGGAAAATGATGTTATTTATACTGCAACAATTACTGATAAATGCTATTCAATAACCGAACGTTTTCAGGTTGAGGTCATCATTGACTTTTACATTGAAGCACCGGATGCCTTCTCTCCTAATGGCGACGGTCATAATGATTGTTTTATGCTGGAAACCAAAAACATCAGTGAGATAAAGGCATTTAAAATATTCAACCGCTGGGGAAACCTGGTTTTTGAGACAACACGGCTTGATGAAGGATGGGACGGCACTGTAAATGGCAAATTACAAAATACAGACACTTATGCCTATTATATCAGGGCAGTTACAGAACACGGCTATGAAATAGAAAAAAAGGGAAATTTCTTGTTGCTAAAATAATGATGAAAGAAGAGTTGTTGGAATTTTTGTGGTGGTTCTGGTGGATATGATTGATAAAGGCTGTCGGCCTGCCTGCCGTCAAGACAGGTGGTGGGTAGCGTGTTGTTATGATTGTTATGATTGTCAATAAATAATGGTTAATGGTCAATGGATTAGCACTTCAGTCTTACATCTTAGATCTTAGATCTTAGATCTTACATCTTAGATCTTACATCTTAGATCTTAGATCTTAGATCTTAGATCTTAGATCTTAGATCTTGAGTCTTTGATCCATATTTTTAAACCCTGTATCCGCACTTCCAGGCTATTTCTTTTTCAGCTCATCTATTTTCTTCAGCAGGGCAGCTTCCTTTTTCAGATACTCTTCTTTTATTCTTTCATTTTCCTTTATCCTTTTCTGCAGGTCTTCCTGGATAGTCTGCATCTCTTCAAGGTTTTGCCGCAATTCCTCCTCTTGGGCCTGCAGTTCCTGGTTTCGTTGCTGTATCTCCATTTCCATCTTCTTCGTTTCCGTTATATCTTTGGAGATGCCGAAAGTTCCGATTATCTTACCATTTTTGTCATGCAACGGCATCTTTGATGTGCTTACCCAGGTGAGTGACCCATCTTTCTTAACTTCCTTTTCAACCAGATTAATGATGGGTTTACCGGTTTTTATGATTTTTTGTTCATCTTCAAACGCAGGTCTGGCATGCTCTTCAGCAAAGAAATCAAAATCCGATTTGCCTAAGATTTCTATAGGATCAGAGAAGCCAAAGAGTTTTGCATGTGACAAGCTGTTTTTCAGAAATTTGCTTTCCTTGTCTTTGAAATAGATATATTCTGGCAGGTTATTCAACAGGGTATCCATAAGGTGTTTCTCCCAGTCGAGTTCAGCTTTTTGCCTTTCCATCTCCTCCTGCACTGTCTTCATCTCTTCGAGGTTTTGCCTTAATTCCTCTTCCTGTGCTTTCAGGGCTTCATTCTTTTCCTGCACTTCAATCTCCATTTTCTTGGCTTGTGTAATATCCTTGGAAATACCGTAGGTGCCTACAATTTTACCATTCTGGTCATATAAAGGCATTTTAGTTGTCATAACCCAGGTCACTCTACCGTCCTTTTTAACTTCCTTTTCAACCAGGTCAATAATCGGCTTGCCGGTTCTGATTATTTCCTGTTCCCCTTCATAGGCTGGTCTGGCATGTTCTTCCTCGAAATAATCAAAGTCTGAGTTTCCAATCATCTCCTCCGGTTTTGAAACGCCGAAACTTTGGGCAAGTGACCGGCTGCTTTTCAAAAACTTACTATCGAGGTCTTTGAAATAAATATACTCGGGAATATTATTCATAAGGGCATCCATCAGGGACTTTTCTTTTGCCAGATCGTCCTGTATAATCTTATTCTGCTTCATCTGCCGGTTTAACTCTTCCTGTGTAGCCTGCATTTCTTCAAGATTTTGCCTGAGCTCTTCTTCCTGTGACTGAAGTTCCTCTGCCTGTGACTGCGACCTCGCAAGCATTTCCTGCATCATGGAGGTGGCACTTCGAATAGCGATAAAGCTGGCTACGTTCTGTGAAAGCCTTTGAACAAAATCAAGCTTATACTTTTCAAGGTTTTTAAAGGCAGCTAATTCGATAACCCCCAGCTTATCCTCATCGAGTATCAGCGGTATAAAGGCCAGGTAATTGGGAAGAGCCTCTCCCAAACCGGAAGATATCTTGGTATAGGTATCCGGAATATCGGTGATTTCAATGAGTTGACCCTCATTATAACATGTTCCGACAAAACCTTCCCCGGGATGAATCTTTGCCTGCATCTGTTCTTTTCCGGGGGCATAAGCGCTGGCCAATTCCAGCACCTTATCACTGCTATCCTCTCCCTTAATTATGTAAAGTGCCCCCATGTTGACATCAAGATATTTTACCAGTTCACATATAAGATTTTGTCCGACCTTTTCGAGTTCTTCTTCACTGCCGGACAAAATATCGGAAAACTTCGACAAACCAACCGCTGCATATTTCAACTTTTCTTCTTCAATCATTTTTTCGCGAAATTCAGATTCCTGCCGGGCTAACTGTTCTTCTTTCTGTGACAGCAAATGTTTATATTCATCTATTTTGCTGACATGTTCTTCAATAACACGGGACTGGATTCTGGTACGGTTAACCATAAACCTGTAAACAAAGGGCATAACCAGTAAAACAACCAGTAATGAAAACCACCACCTGCGGTAAAACGGGAAATTCTGTTTCAGTTCTGTAACCGATGCAGTCACAACCACTGAATCGGAAACCGCATCTGTTGATTCAGACAGATTATCAATACGTTCTACAGTAACCGGTGTATCCTCAACAAAACCTGCATCTTCTCCGGCAAACATATCGTCCTCTTCTGTCATCTCATCCATACTTACATTTGAGTCGGATAATTGTACTTCAAAAGACATTTCACTTAGTGTATCCTGACCGGTAAAATACATGCCATCAACCGAAGCTACCGATTCGCCTGCATTGGCTAAAAGAAAGAACACGATCATCAGAAAAGTGTATAGACCTTTTATATCAGACCCGGCACGAATTATATTCATGGTATATTGAATATTATGTATTGTAAATCTACTAAAAATGTAATAATCCTGGCTTAAACATCATGTACTTTTTTCAACCATGCGGGCAGTAAATCAAGTTTCATGATGAAAAAAGACATATACAAAAAAATCATTTATTTTCATTTTTATCGATCAATGCATTAATTTAGGGGCCCATCATTATTGAAATAAATATGATAATCGAATCACGGGCATATGCCAGAGCAGGCCTTCTTGGTAATCCTTCTGACGGGTATTTTGGAAAAACAATCTCCATCATCATCAGAAATTTCGGCGCCGCTGTGACCCTTTACGAATCTCCCTCTCTGGTGATTGAAGAACAGGAAGAAGATATGAACCGGTTCAGAAGCATCTACCATCTTTCGGAGAAGGTCAGCCTGACGGGATATTATGGGGGGACCCGACTTTTAAAAGCCACTATAAAAAAATTCTGCGATTTTTGTGAAAAAAATCAGATAAGACTTGCGGGAAAAAATTTCACCTTACATTACCGTTCCTCCATCCCAAGGCAGGTAGGCCTTGCCGGATCAAGTGCAATAGTTACAGCTACCATCAAAGCCCTTATGCAATTCTATGATGTCAGCATCCCCATATCTTTCCTTCCTACCTTGATTCTTGCCGTTGAAAAAGAAGAACTGTGTATCAATGCGGGTTTGCAGGACAGAGTCATTCAGGTTTACGAAGGATGCGTATACATGGATTTCAACGAAGAGTACATGTTGAAACACCAGCACGGTATTTACGAGCCCATTGATCCCAATAAATTACCCAGGTTATATCTTGCTTACAAAACCCAGCTGGGGAAAGAATCAGGAAAAGTATTGAATGATATCCGTCAGGGTTATGACCGGGGAGATGAACATGTGCGTTCCGTATTATCCGAGATAGCCGGTTTGGCTGATAAGGGAAAAGAAGCGCTGACAAAAGGCGATACGGCTTTATTATCAGAGCTTATCAACCATAATTTTGATCTGCGGACACAAATCATGAATATTTCCGACAGCAATAAAGAAATGGTAAGGATTGCCCGTGAATGTGGCGCTTCAGCCAAGTTTTCAGGATCAGGCGGGGCAATCATCGGGACATATGCCAATGATGAAGTTTTACGAAAATTGATTATCAGGTTAAAAGAGATCAATGCAAGAGTAATAAAACCCTATATATTATAATTATGATAAAAAAAGCTGTAATTCCGGCAGCAGGGCTGGGCACACGTTTTCTTCCCGCCACAAAGGCGCAACCAAAAGAAATGCTTCCTATTATCGATACGCCTGTAATACAATATGTAGTGCAGGAATGCGTTGATTCCGGCATTGAAGATATACTCATCATTTCAGGAAAAGGCAAGCGGTCTATTGAAGACCATTTTGACCGTAACTTTGAACTCGAAGCCTGTATTCAGGAAAAAGAGGATGAAATTGTATTCAATCAACTGAGGCATATTGAGAATATGGCCAATATCCATTTCATCCGTCAGAAAGAACTGAACGGCCTAGGTGATGCCATTCTGCATGCCCGGTTTCATTGTGGCAGTGAACCCTTTGCAGTTCTGCTGGGGGATACCGTTATTGATGCTGTCATACCTGCAACGCAACAAATGATTGACACATTTGAACAATACGGGCAACCGATTATCGCGGTGGAAACGGTACCTCCTGATAAGGTATCACGATATGGTATCGTGGGAGGAACTGAGATCAATAAAAAACTGCTGCAGCTGGATGACCTGATTGAAAAGCCCGAGGTAAAAAAAGCCCCTTCCAACCTGGCAGTCGCCGGAAGATATATATTAACACCCGACATCTTCACGGCGCTTGAAAAAACGCCAAGGGGAAAAGGCAATGAGATTCAGCTTACGGATGCCCTGCGCATTCTGCTGAAACACAACGGCATTTTAGCTCAAACCATAGAGGGAAAAAGACATGACCTGGGAGACAAACTTGACTTTCTGAAAACAACCATTGAATTTGCACTGAAAAGGGATGAGTTTGCCAAACCTTTGCGGGAGTTCATCAAACAAATTATAAAAGAAAAATAAGGTTTTACTTCAACCTTCGATAAAATTTCAGCAAAGGCTGGCATTTATCGGTTGAATGATTATATTTGCGATATTCAAAATTATTGCATGAATATACATTTCAAAATTCAATAATAATGACAAAAACCCGAAAAATAGTACTCACTGAGAAAGAAATGCCAAGACAATGGTATAATATGGCTGCTGATTTAAAAGTGCCGCCATTTATGAGTCCTGACGGACCTGTGCCTCCCGAAGGATGGGCTCCGGTCTTCCCTATGAACCTTGTTTAACAGGAATACAGCACGCAACGCTGGATTGATATTCCTGAAGGCGTATTGGAACTTTTAACACGCTGGCGTCCCGCTCCGCTGCATCGGGCCTATGACCTGGAACAAGCTATAGGAACTCCGGCTAAGATCTATTATAAAAATGAAAGTCTTTCGCCAGCCGGAAGTCACAAGCCCAATACGGCCGTTGTACAGGCATGGTATAATAAACAATTTGGCATAAAAAGACTGACAACTGAAACCGGTGCAGGCCAATGGGGCAGTGCTCTCGCCTTTGCCTGTTCACTGGTTGGGTTGGAATGTAAGGTGTTTATGGTAAGGATAAGTTTTGACCAGAAACCATACCGAAAGCTGATGATGCAAACATGGGGTGCTAATTGCGTTGCCAGTCCGAGTAATGAAACCAATGCCGGAAGGGCCATACTCGAAAAAATGCCTGATACGCCAGGGAGTCTTGGCATTGCCATCAGTGAAGCTATTGAGGCTGCAGTATCTGATACAAAAGGTGAAACAAGATACTCACTCGGCAGCGTGCTGAACCATGTGATGATGCATCAGACAATTATCGGACTGGAAGCCAAGAAACAACTTGAGATTGCCGGCGAAAAGAAAGTTGACGTCGTCATTGGCTGTGTCGGCGGAGGCAGCAATTTCGCAGGGCTGGCATTTCCCTTTGTCTATGATAAAATTAATGGCGCCGATATTGACATCATCCCTGTTGAACCCGCATCATGTCCGACACTTACAAAAGGGCCCTACGTGTATGATCATGGTGACACAGCCAAGATGACACCTCTTGTGGCCATGTATTCGCTTGGTCACAACTTTGTTCCCGCTCCTATTCATGCTGGCGGATTGCGATATCATGGCATGGCACCGCTGGTAAGTAAAGCAGCAACTGAAGGACTGATTTCACCTATGGCCCTGCATCAGCTTGAGTGTTATGAAGCCGGATTACTTTTTGCCAAAACTGAAGGTATCATTCCGGCTCCTGAAACCACCCATGCCATAGCAGCTACCATCAGGGAAGCCAATAAAGCAAAAGAGGAAGGAAAAGAGAAAGTAATCCTTTTCAATTTTTCAGGACACGGATTAATGGACCTGACCGGATATGACAAATATCTTGCAGGACAGCTTCAGAATTATGACCTTCCGGAATCAATCATTGCAGAAAACCTCAAGGAGATTGAAGGATATCCAAGGCCGTAAAGGGTTTGAAGATTTGAACTCCATTATATCTTAAAGTCATAAGGTCTTTGGGTCTTTAGGTGTTTAGGTGTTTAGGTCTTACAGACTTACAGACTTACAGACCAGCAGACCAGCAGACCAGCAGACCAGAAGACCAGAAGACCAGAAGACCTTTCAAGGGTTAGTATAACTTAAAAACACAGTCAGGCGCATTCAAAATTGTCTGACTGTTTTTTTATCCCATAACTGTATTAGGTTGTGTTTTTTTCATGGCAACATCGTGTTTTATTAATATGAAGCCACTGCGCCGGCTTTTTCTAATAATGCTCAAATCACTTTTTTATTAAATTGTTTTTATTTAATTTAATACAATATTTTATGTGTAATACAGTCTGCGAAAATGGGCGAAAGGGAAACTCATAACCCGGTTGACGTTGTCAGGCTTGACGAAATCATTCAATCTTTTCCGCTTGGCGTGCATCAATATGACCTCCGTGAAGACAAATTGATTTTTACCGGAGGGAACAAAGCAGCCGATAAAATTCTGGGCATCCGACATAATGCGTTGATCGGTAAAACAATCGAAGAGGCATTTCCACCACTGGCGGATACTGATGTCCCCAAACAGTACAGGGCAGTTGCCCTTTCCGGGAAAGGCTGGCAAAAAGAACAGATAACATATGATGATCAGCAGATATCCGGTGCATTCCAGATATTTGCTTTTCAGACAGCACCTGGCAAAATGGCTGTTGTTTTCAGGGATATTACTGAGAAAAAGAAAGCTGAAATAGCCATTCAGTCAAGCGAACAAAAGTTACGCCTGCTGTTCGATAACATGGCCCAGGGAGTTATTTATATTGATGCCGGGGGAAATGTAACAGAAGCTAATGCCTCTGCCTGTAATATCCTCGGTTTTAACATGAAAGAGCTTTTAAACAGAAAGAGTTACAATCCCGGCTGGAAGCTCATAAAAGAAGATGGTTCTCCCCTGTCGGGGAAAGAAATCCCGGCAATGATGGCATTTAAAACAGGAAAACCTGTCAAAAATGTAATTCTGGGCACATATAATCCCTTGCTCAAGAAAAACCAATGGCTCATGATTGATGCAATACCTGAATTTATAACAGGAAAAGACAGCCCATTCCGTGTTTTTGTTACCTTCAGCGACATAACCGACCAAAAAGAAAAAGAATTTGAACTTCGTAAAAACAACACTCAACTCGAAAATACCAAAAAAGAATTAGATCAGTCATTGCAATCACTTGCTTCAGTTAATAAGTCACTTCTTGAAATGCAGGTTAATCTGGAAAACAAAAACCTGCAACTTAAAGAAAAAAACGAAGAGTTTTGTAAACTGAATAAGGAGTTCGAAATACAGAATGAGCATTTAAGAAAGACGAATATCAAACTTGAAGAGACGCATGAAAAAGTACTGGAAATCTCAAACAGGATAAAAAACAGTGAAGAGCAATTGAGGTTTATTCTTGAGAACTCAAAAGACATCATATACAGCCTCAATTATTATTCCGGCACATTTGATTATATAAGCCCTGTGGTTAATGAGATACTGGGAGTACCCGTCACAACCTTTATTCATAAGACTCCTGACACACTTTATGGACTTATGCATCCCGACGATGCTCATAAATTTGGTCATCAATGGATTGATGTCATCGACCTTGAAGAAAAGAAAATTTTTCTTTTTGAGATCATTTACCGGCTCAGGGATCATAACGGCAAATATCACTGGATGAGTGAAAGTAATAAACTTCTCAGGGATGAGAAGGGCAATCCGCATTATCTGATAGGATCAATACGCGATATTACTGAACTTAAAAATGCCGAAATTGCGCTGCAAAAGAGTGAAGAAAGGTTATCACTGGCCATCGAAGCAACCAGTCAGGGTTTGTGGGATATTGACCTGAAAAATCAGACACGTTACTTCAGCCCCCGCTGTTTCTCCATGATGGGGTATGAGCCCGGGGAGGTCCCTTTTACAAGTGAAACCATTTTCTCACGTGTCCATCCGGAAGAAAAGGAAATATTACTGAAAAAAATGCATCATTTCGCCGGGAATTGTGAGAATCCTATCCTTCAAGAATTCAGGATCCTTCATAAATCAGGAGAATATATATGGGTATCATCCCGCGGCCGGTGTGTTGAACATGATGAAAAAGGGAAAGCACTGCGGATTGTCGGAACTTACACAGACATTACCGATCGTAAATTATTTGAAATAGCATTAAAACAAAAAAATGAAGAATTGCAGACTGCTGAAGAAGAGCTCAGGGCTACCAATGATGAACTTTTGATGGTAAATGAGAAACTGGAAAAGCAAAATGATGAACTGCAAATTACATATGAAAAACTAAAAATAAGTGAAGAAAAATTCAAGCAATTGGCTGACAACATTGAGGATACTTTCTGGTTATGGGAAAAATCCAGATTGATCTACCTGAGCCCTACGTTTGAAAAAATATTCGATATTAAACTGGCCGATGCGATGCTTGATACGAAAGTTATAACGGCAGTGATCCACCCGGAAGACAGACCGAAAGTCAATATTTTTTCAGAAGAGGTTATTTTGGAAAGTGAAGGATCACTCACCAACCAGTTCAGAATCATTAAGCATGACGGCAGTATACGGTGGATCTGGTCAAGGATTTTTCCGGTGTACAACAAAAATGGACAAATATACAGGATAGCCGGCGTGGCCAGCGATATTACCCAGCAGAAAGAACTAGAAAATGAACTTCGAATGGCAAAAGACAAGGCGCAGGAAAGCGATCGGCTGAAATCCACATTTCTGGCTAATATATCACATGAGATACGCACACCGATGAATGGCATCGTTGGCTTTGCCGGTCTGTTAACGCGTGATGATCTTAATGAAGAAAACCGCAACAGGTATATTGAAATTGTAAACAAAAGCAGCGACCAGTTGCTTCATATTATTGAAGATCTTATTGATATCTCAAAGATTGAAGCCAACCAGATGCAGATCAGAATGGAACCCTGTGATCTCAATGAGTTAATGGATGAACTCCATACCATTTATACCCGTGAGTTGAAGCAGGCAGACAAAGGGCATATTGAGCTGTTTCCTGTTTATTCATCAGAATCTGAAAAGTGCATAATAATAACAGACGGATTGCGTTTACGTCAGATTATGAATAATCTGATGAACAATGCGGTAAAATTTACCGATAAGGGGACCATATGTTTCGGATATGAAATCGAAAATCAAGAATACATCAAATTTTTTGTAAAAGACACCGGTATTGGTATCGAGCCAATAATGACCAACATTATTTTCATGCCTTTCCGGCAGGCTGATGAAGGTGATGCAAGAAAATACGGAGGAACAGGTCTGGGTTTGCCAATATCACGCGGACTTGTAAGAATGCTTAATGGAGAAATATGGCATGAGTCGGCTAAAGGGAAAGGTTCAACATTCTTTTTCAGATTGCCCTATAAACCTTACTCAGAAAATAAGGATAATCAAAACAATACAAATCACCAAAAAAACAAAACAGAATGGAGACACAGGAAAATTCTGATCGCCGAGGATGATGACCTGAATTATGAATTTCTTTATGCCATATTAGAGCCGACATCTGTTTCAATCGAGCGGGCCATAGATGGTATTCAGGCAGTTAAACTGTGTCAGGAATCAGAATTCGATCTGATACTGATGGATATACGACTTCCAAATCTTGACGGACTGCAGGCGACACGTCAGATTCGTGAATACGGACTTAAACTTCCTATAATCGCACAAACAGCATACGCCATGGCCAATGACAAAGAAGAATGCCTGGCAGCTGGCTGTGACGATTATGTTCCCAAACCTGTAGATAAAGAATCCCTCCTTCACAAATTATCAAGATATTTAACGGAATAATATCAAAGAGTATTGTTGTAGTTGTTGCAGTTGTTATGGCCTGCCTGCCGGCAGGTTGTTATGATTGTTATGATGGTTATGGTTGTTATGGTTGTTATGGTTGACTGTGATCTTTGTTCTTTGTTCTTTGATCTTTATTCTTTGTTCTTGCTTCTTGATTCTTGCTTCTTCTTAAATGTCATCTTTTCAATCTGCAATAAAAGGCAGTTTTCCTTTTCAGCATCGATTTTTTTCCACCTGTTTATCCTTGCCATAAAAACTCGTATCTTTGATGACACTATAAGTAATCCCTTTCATAATGAAAGAAGAAATGCAACAAATCCTGGAAGCCGAAGCCATGGCTATCAGAAACATACCTGATAATGAAAGCATTGAAAAAGCAATCGGATTGATTTATCATGCTGTTCATGAAAATGGGGGGAAAGTGGTAGCAAGCGGAATGGGGAAAGCCGGCCAGATTGCTTTGAATATTTCAACCACCCTTTCATCCACTGGTACACCGGCCATTTTTCTTCACCCAAGTGATGCACAGCACGGAGATCTTGGGGTTATATCCAAAAATGATGTACTGTTGCTTGTCACCAATTCAGGGAAAACCCGTGAAATACTTGAATTGTATGAATTGTCAAAAGGCCTTGTCAATAATATTCCGGTGATTGTTATTACCGGAAATCCTTACAGCCCGCTTGGCGCCATTGCTGATGCCACAATCTTTACCGGCAACCCTGAAGAAGTATGCCCGCTGGGACTTACGCCTACCACATCGACAACCGTAATGACCGTTATCGGTGATGTATTGGTCGTGTTGCTGATGAAAAAAATCGGGTTCACTGCGGAAGATTACGCCAAAAGACATCATGGAGGTTATCTTGGTTTAAAATCAAGAGGAGCAGGCAATAGTTCAAAATAAAATGATAATGAATTTTTCCTGGAAAGATCTGCAAAATGGTTCTGATATTCGGGGAACTGCTCTGTCGGGAGTAGCTGGAGAAGTTGTTAATCTGACACCTGAAATTGTTTACCGGCTTGGATTATCACTTGCTGTATGGTTAAGCGCACATATTGCACGAAGTCAAAACAATGTAACAGTATCTGTAGGTATCGACTCAAGGCTTTCCGGCCCGGATCTGAAACAGCATTTTTGTAAAGGTTTGCTGGAATCAGGTATTAATGTTTTTGATTTCGGACTCGCCACCACACCATCCATGTTCATGTCGATCGTTGATGAAAAAACACATTGCGATGCAGCCGTTATGATCACAGCCAGTCATCTGCCTTTCAACAGAAACGGATTTAAATTCTTCACATCAAAAGGAGGATTTGAAAAGGATGATATAACTGAATTATTGTCCATTGCCGAAAACGGCAATTTCCTCTCCGGACATCCTCAGGGCTCAATGAGAAATCTTCCCTATATAAAAGATTATGCTGCATACCTGGTATCTCTAATAAAAAACAGGGTGAATCATCCCGATAATTTCGATACACCACTGAAAGGACTCAAAGTCATTGTCGATGCGGGTAATGGTGCAGGAGGATTCTTTGCTTCCCTCGTTTTAGAAGTCCTTGGCGCAGACACCAGTGGAAGTCAATACCTTGAACCGGATGGCCACTTCCCCAACCATGCTCCTAATCCTGAAGATGCACAGGCGATGGCGGCCATACAAGAAGCCGTTCTGAAAGCCAAAGCTGATCTGGGTATTATCTTCGATACCGATGTTGACAGAGCAGCCATTGTTGACAAATATGGCAATGGCATAAACCGGAACAGGCTAATAGCATTGTTGGCCTCAATAATCCTTGAAGAGCATCCGGGTTCAACAATAGTAACGGATTCAGTGACATCTGAAGGTCTTGGGCATTTTATTGAAAACCATTCGGGCTTTCATCACAGGTATAAAAGAGGATACAAAAATGTCATCAATGAAGCCCTGCGATTGAATGCTGAAGGAAAACCATGCTGGCTTGCAATTGAAACATCAGGTCATGCTGCAATGAAGGAAAACTATTTCCTTGATGACGGAGCCTATGTTATCGCCAGAATTATGATAAAAGTTGCACAGTTGTATCATAATGGAACATCAATTGAAAAACTCATTGAAGATCTTGCAGAACCGGTTGCATCAAAAGAGTTCAGAATTAAGATCAATGATGATAATTTTGTAGCTTATGGTAAGAATGTCATCAACAGGTTGACTTCTTTCATCAGCATAATAAAAGGATGGGATCTGGCAAAGAACAATTATGAAGGAATACGTGTTATTTGCGATCAGTCATCAGGAAACGGATGGTTCTTGCTGAGATTATCTTTACACGATCCCGTATTACCCCTGAATATTGAATCAGATGATCGTACAGGCATACCTATTATCATTGAAAAACTATCGCAATATCTATCACATTATGATAAACTTGATATTACTTCATTAAAACAATACAAGATCAAACCATGAGAAAAATATATGCTATCGGAGAAACCGTATTGGACATCATTTTTAAAAACAATCAACCCTTTGCTGCAAAAGCAGGCGGAGCCTGTCTGAACAGTTCAGTAACCCTGGGAAGACTTAATATCCCTGTTTCTTTTATCGGAGAATACGGGCTTGATGAGGTAGGTAACCTGATTGACAAATTCCTTAAGGAGAACAACGTGTCGACACAATATGTATACAGGTATTATGATGGTAAATCATCACTGGCGCTGGCATTCCTGAATGAAAACAATGATGCCAGCTACGATTTCTACAAATTCTATCCCCAAAGACGTCTTGATATTAGTTTTCCTGAAATTCAACCGGATGATATCGTTATGTTCGGCTCAATATATGCTGTCACACCTGAAGTAAGGGAAAAACTGCTCGGTTTTGTTAAACAAGCCAGAAAAAAGAAAGCCATTGTTATTTATGATCCGAATTTCAGAAAATCGCACCTGAATGACTTACCGAAATTAAAGCCCCTGATCCTTGAAAACCTTTCTTTAGCCAATATTGTAAGGGGATCAAATGAAGACTTTTCCTTTATACTCGGAGTCAACAATGCAGAAGAAGTATATGAACAAATAAGCGAAAAAACACCAAACCTGCTTTATACTGCCAATATAAAAGGCGTATGGTTATATACACCTTTTCTTCATAAACAATTTCCTGTCCATACCATTCAGCCTATCAGCACCATTGGAGCGGGAGATAACTTCAATGCCGGTATTGCATATTCCATTTACAAACTTGGTATCCGTCATTCTGATATCGACCGTCTGGATGAAAATGTCTGGACAGATATAATAAGGACTGCTGTTGATTTTGCCACCCAGGTATGCCTCAGTTACGACAATTATATCTCCTTTGAGTTTGCGGAAAACTATAAAGCATCCGTAAAGTGACGGAAACTTCAAAATCACTCGTTGTAATTTACAAAAGAACCAGGAGCCAAAAGTCAGGAACCCTCTTCTCTTCCTCCTCTCATTTCAGCATGATCTGTCCGCCCGTTACCGGAATTGCCTGGCCGGTTTCATATTGCTGATCGATAACATAATAAATGGCTTTCATCACATCGGCTACTGTGCAACCGCGCCTGGCAGGCACCTGTGACTCATAATGCTTTTTAACATCTTCCACAGTCTTAGCTCCATGTACTTTTCCGGTTTTCAAATACTGTACAAACAACCCGTTAACCGGATCGGACCAGAGCGGTCCGTCAAAGAAATTTCCGGGACATATGGCATTGACTTTTATCCGGTATGGGATCAGTTCCATAGCAAACGACTGTGTAAGACCAATACCGCCAAATTTACCCCCGGCATATGCAAAGTTTTTGTTACTGCCTTTCAGACCTGACTTAGAATTGATCTGAATAATATCAGTATAATACTTATCATGGTATTTCGCCTGTATCTTCAGAATCTCTGCAGCATACTTTACGCAAAGGAAATAACCGTTATAATTGATCCTTGTCATAAGTTCAAAAGTTTCCGGATCCATCTCATCAAGATCGCCTGCGCGGAGAATCCCGGCATTACTGACCAATACATCAAGGCCTCCAAACGCCTTGACAGTTTCGAACAGCATTTCCCTTACCGAATCAGCATCTGATACGTCGGTTTTAACAAACAGGGCGCGGTTCTTTTTTCCTTTACTGTTCAACTCATTAACAAACAATATTCCCTTCTTTTCATTGATATCAGCAATAACCACATTGGCATTTTTTTCCATCAGGTCTCTTGCAATGCCTTCACCAAAACCCTGGGCAGCACCTGTAACAACAACAATCTTTTGATCAACCGGATTACCCGACTTTTTCCCTCCTGCCATTTGCCGCCGGTAATTTTCAACTTCCCAGTTGTCAATAAAATCAATCTGATCCCTGGTAAGAAACCTGGGACCCCCGGCCCCCTCGCTGTAGTAGCTGATCTTCATCATGTCCTCAAAAACATCCAGAGCAATGTCTGCAGCCAGCCAGCTGTCTTCAACCGCTATCAAACCCATATTCTTAAGCAGTACGATCTTGGGTAAAAACCCATTTTCTTTCTGAAACCGGTTCAGCTGTGATTGCACGTTTGAAATAACCGATTCCGGCGAACCGGTCTCTTCAACATACAGATATTTCGATTTGCAATAAACGATAATGTCTGGCGTAAAAGGGGCATGAATCTTCCTGAATGATTGTTCATCCTTATAAAAATGAGCAATTAATTTATTGTTCCGTATTCTCACTATCCTCGCATCACCCTTTGTCAAAAGCATTCGTATCACAGGCAAAATATGTCTGACAGTTTCAGGCAGGGATTTATCACCATCCGGTAATTTCTCCTTGTTTTCCTTTCTTAACTTGTTATCAATATCATCATATAATTCCCTTATTTCTTTAATTGAATCTGCACTGACAAAAATACCATGATTCTCCAGCAATATGATATGAGGGTCTTCATTGTGCTCAGCCCGGTATTGTTCAATTCTTTCACAGGTCTTCTTAAAAAGAATATACCCCGGATCTGTATATTCAATATACAAAGCTGAATCACCAAATATCCGGCCGGCCAATGATTTCGAATTCTTTGCACACAGCAATCCGTTAGCCCGTGTTGCATGTGTATGGACAACATAGGCATATTGTATTATATCATGCAGGGAAGTCTCAACAGATGGTCTTCCCTGTTCACCTTCGGCAATAGCAGCAAATAAATCAGCTTTTACCTGGGCTTCCCTTTCAGTAACATCATCACTGTAGGCTTTGGACTTGATGACCTTAATTTTTTCCCGGCTCAGCTTAACAAAACCCTTTTCATCAACAGATGCCAGCGATGTGCCGCTGGCTTTAATCCAGATATACCGGTCATTTTTGTATGAAGTATTGCCGCCGCCGGCAATCACATATTCATTGTCAGAACCATAGTAACGCGAAATTTTAATCAGATCTTTTATCTCCGGATTCATGGTTTATTCAGTTATAAATTTTTCAATTACAGCCCTGCCTAATGTGACAAGGTCATTTTTATCAGCAGTTGCAATTTCTCCATTGGAATCAATGATGCCCGGGTATCCCTTTGAAACCAGGTATTGATGAGCTGCCACAAGACAGGTGCCATGTTCTGAGATAAGCTTTAATTCGTTACCCAGAGGAACATTCCCCCGGGCTTTCACAGTCAATGGCATCATTTCGGGGGTGTTATGCTCAGTTCCGAATACAATTACAAAACCCGCCTCATCAAAATATTTTACAAATTTTGTCAGAATATTCAGATCATTCCTCCCCGGAATCAATTCAATCATACCAACATTCAGCTCCCTGAGCCTGTCACATAATCGTTTAAAATCAGCTTCAAATCCAGTGAAGTTTCCGTTTTTATCATCAAGCAATACAGGATAGCATGGAATACCGCCCGCCTCTTTAATAATCCCGGCAATTTCATGTAACGGGAGAAAAGCATCAGGGCTTTCAGACACAAAGGCAACACCACCCGATTTTAAAAGATTTCCGCGCAATTCCTCTTCAAGTGAGGCATTGCTGTTAAGGTTGGCTTTGCATTCACGGCCGGAGTACAATGATGAAAGGAATGCTTCCTTTTCCGCTTCTGTTTTAAAACTTTCATTTATCTTAATGCGCAGCATCTTGGCAATATGCCTTTCGCGTACCAGTTCTTTTGCCAGAGATGTCTTTATTTCACCGTAGGTTATGTCAAAAGGTG
This sequence comes from Bacteroidales bacterium, assembly GCA_016934055.1. Taxonomy (GTDB): domain Bacteria; phylum Bacteroidota; class Bacteroidia; order Bacteroidales; family UBA10428; genus UBA5072. Next base: position 47,196 of record JAFGTR010000008.1, read on the forward strand.
CATGAAGTTCATTCAGCCATAACCTGAGTTTCTCAATCATCTGCAGAACCTGTTGCTGGCTTTCATTTCTGACATCCTGCAATCGCTCATTATTTGAGGCGCTGACTGTAAAAGGATACCGTAATCCTTTACCGGAGAAGTATGTCCTGCCCGGATTCTTCGGATCATTAACAAGGGTGCTATTTTGCTGTTCTCTTTCAAGTAACCCGATAAATTCGATGTTAAACAGGGGGAATATCCTGTACTGTGTTGCTAACCTGTAAAAATCAGCATAACCATCAGACACAAAAAAATCATTAATCCCCAATACGTTGATATTTTCCTCCTGAGCTTTTACAAAAATATCATCAATTTTTTCAAAGGCACTGAATGAGTAGGGAGTATGCACATGACTGTTAATTAGAAGTTTTTTTAAAAAAGGTTTCCTTTTAAACCAGTTGATGAGATCCTCCTTTTCGGGAATTGTTGAAAATGCATCCATACCGTATTTGTTAAATCAACAGTCGAAAATATTGCTTTTTTATTATTTAAGATGTGTTTTATGATATCTAATTAAAATATGCATTGCTCTATGCTTTAAAGCACTATCAGCAAGCTTCTTCAATAGTTTACCACACAGACGATCACTGCCATAATTGTATCTCAATGAACCAGTTCAAGCTGACTGATTTGCTTATTTATGAATTTCAATTCCTCAGCGTCGAGCATAAAATCAACGGCTTTGACGTTTTCTTCCACCTGTTGAGGTGAACGGGCACCGACCAGGGCAGAAGCAATACCGGGTTGTTGTATGGTCCAGTTGATCACCAGTTGCGACAGGGTTATGGCTCTTTTTTCCGTTAACGGCTTTAGAGCCGACAGGAAGCTATTGATCCTTTCAATATTCTCCGGCTGATAATACAGTGTATCCACCCTGCTGTCACCTGCATTGAAAGTATATCCGGGCGTAATTTTCCCGGTGAGGATACCACGTTGAAGCGGACTATAAGCCAGAATGCTTATCTTATTTTTCAGGCAATAGGGAACCAGATCTGTTTCAATAGCCCTGTTAACCATGCTGTATGGTACCTGATCTGAACACAGGGAAATAGTCCTGCGTGCCTCTTCAAGAAGTTCAGCACTATAATTGGATACTCCGGCATAGCGGACTTTCCCGCTATCAATCAAAGACTTTACAGCTTCCATTGTTTCCCGGGCCGGTGTGGTCTTGTCATGCCAATGTATCTGATATAAATCAATATAATCTGTTTTCAGCCTCCTGAGGCTTTGCTCACACTCGTATATAATGCTTTCTTTGCCGGAAGATCGATACATGGCAACAGAATTGCCCTGATTATCTTTTGTGTCGAAAAAAAACTCACCTTTTTTAATATTCCACCGCAGTCCGTATTTTGTTAGAATCTGAACTTTATCCCTTTTGCTTTTAATAACGCTGCCGATAAGTTCTTCACTTTGACCAAAGCCATATGCAGGCGCTGTATCAATGCTTGTCATGCCCAGGTCAATGGCTTTTTCAACGGCTTTGACAGCCAGATTTTTATCAGCTCCACCCCATAGCCATCCGCCTATAGCCCATGCTCCGAAGGTAAGTTGAGTAACATGAAGATCTGAGTTTCCAAGTTGATTCTTTTTCATAGAAATGTACAAATAATGTTATATAATATCTGGTAGTCTTCCACTGTTCCACCATTCCACTGTTCCACCATTCCACTGTTCCACTATTCCACTATTCCACTGTTCCACCATTCCACTACCCCATGAGGCACTCACCAATCCAAGGCCTCCTTTGGATAACTATCAAGTGAATCACAAATCCAGTCAGCTTTATTTAATTCCTGTGCGGTAAAGCTGTTTGTTAAGGCAAGACATTTCATGCCTGCCACTTTTGCAGCTTCAATGCCATTCACAGCGTCTTCCACCACAAGACATTCATCAGGGCCCATGCCAAGCCTGGCCGCAGTAAGAAGGTAAATCTCAGGATCCGGCTTTTTATGGTTCACTTCCTGGCCGTTTACCAATACATCGAACAATCTGTGATCAAGTCCTGTTTCTTTCAGATTTATCATCATTTTTACATAGTCGGCACTTGTGGCGAGAGCAAGTTTTAAACCATTTTCCCTGCAAATTCTTATGAAATCGACCACGCCGGGCAGTGCCTTAAGGCAGCCTTTTGCCAGCTCTCCGAAGATTCCATACATACGCGCCTTATCTCTTGGTAAATCAACCGGAAAACCGTATTTTCTTGCCACATTACCGATATAACTGTTTTCTCCTGTTCCGATATAAGGTCTGAAATCATCCTGTGTCACTCTAACACCATGCTCTTCAAACATTTTCTGTGCAGCACGGAAAGTAAGTTCTTCCGTATCCACCAGTACACCATCCATATCAAATAAAACAGCTCTCAGCATATTTTTCAGGCCAACAGGTCATCAATCTCCCGCAGCTGGCGGGGATTAAGCTCCTTTTTATCTTTCAATAGTTCAGTAATCAGTGTCATTTTTGCCGCAGCTTCCAGCACTTCCATCCGGTCAAAAGCAGCCAGCAATGTTGGTCCAAGACATATAATACCATGGTTTTCAAGCAATATAACATTAGTATCAGTGATATACCTTGAAACAATATCAGCCAGTTCTGTTGTCCCCATTAATGCATAAGGGGCCATCCTTGGAATTCCGAGAATAGCCCGTGCCTCGGCTGTAAGTGCACAGTTAATTGATCTGTTAAGGGCAGTGAATGCTGAAGCGATCGGCGGATGAGCATGAACAATGGCTTTAACATCGTGTCTTTTTTCATATATGGCCATATGCATGCCACATTCAATACTGGGTTTAAAGACAGGTGTAAGATTCTTTCCTGTCATCATCATTAAACCTATCTGATCGCTCCTCATACGTCCTTTGTCAAGAGCAGAGGGGGTTATCAATATTCTTTCTTCATCAAACCTGTAACTGATATTCCCACCACTTGTTGTTGTAAGTCTTTGCCGATAAAGTCTCCGCATGAAATAGGCCACTTCCTTTTTATATGTATTCAGCTTTTCTTCTTTCATTCTTTAAACCCTTTACTGTTACATCCTTTTCGAAAAGTTATTGTCCAAACCCTCAAACATGCCTGACGGAGGGCAGTCCCTCAAATCCTCAAACCTGCCTGGACGACAGGCAGGTCTTCAAATATTCAAATCATAATATCCACCAGGTCAGCAATGCCGTTAAGAACGTACATCGGCCGGTAGGGAAAATGATCAATCATTTCTTTTGACGTAATGCCTGAAAGTACAAGTATTGTGTCAATATCCGATTCTATACCGGCTACAATGTCTGTATCCATACGATCTCCAATAATGATTGACTCTTCCCTTGTGGCATCAATTTTTTTCAGTGCATTTCGCATCATCAGTGGATTAGGTTTGCCGACAAAATAGGCATTTTTTCCTGTCGCCATTTCAACAGGCGATATAAGGGCTTTGGTGGCCGGGACAATGCCGTGCTCACCGGGGCCGGTAACATCAGGATTGGCACCAATGAGCCTTGCTCCTTTCAGTACCAGGTTAATAGCCTTTTCGACGGTTTCGTATGAATAGCTCCTTGTTTCACCAATCACAACATAATCAGGATCGACGTTGTTCATAGTATAGCCAACATTGTATAATGCATTAATTAATCCGGCATCACCAATGATATAAGCACTTCCTTTTGGCTTCTGATTATTGAGAAACATAGCTGTTGCCAGTGCACTGGTATAAAAAACGTCACGGGGCACTTTAACACCCAGCCGCTGCAATTTCCTTTGCAGTTCTTCAGGAGTCCTTTCGCTTGAGTTGGTCAGAAACAAAAATTTCTTACCGGCACTGATCAGCCATTCAGTAAATGCTGTAACACCAGGCAACAATTTATTGCCATGGTAAATAACGCCATCCATATCAATAATAAAAGCGTTCTTGCTTTTTATGGCATCAATTTTCTGTTTGTCGGGCATTCAAATTTTGTTTACAGGGGCAATGTTAATAAAATATGGTTAATTATCGAAAACCTCAATCAATTCAAGTCATCTTTCATTCTATCTCTTTGCTCGAATGGGCAAAAACGAAAACCATTGTCCCCAGATCGTCATATCCTTCAAACATGGCTTCCTTATCGTGATTTATTGTTTCTTCACGAAACCCTGTTAAAATAATGCCGGCATTTGCCGATCGTTGAGTGATAAGTGTTTTCGGAGACACATCCGGATCCTGAATAATGAATTCAATTTTTTTTACTGTTATGGGTAACCGGCCTGAAATAATCAGATCATGAAGTTTTTCTCTGACGGTTTTTATTTCATCAACTTTGCAAAGCTCAAATATTTTGATATCGGAATTCTTCCAGTCAGGGTGCCCCAGCATAATAAAACTGAGCAATATCAGCAAATTGGCGTTTGCCTGGTCAGTGCTCTTAATCCAAACATGAATACCGTTATTATGGTTTATCATTTTGCGGCTGCTGGCGAGAATGCACACGTCAAAACTCCCTGAAGTTACCAGTGAAAAATTCTTGATAATATCGGGAAGGTTTTCAGGATTGTCTTTATCGTATTCAAAAATCATCAGGTTATTCTCCATTCCGGCTATACCCGGAATTTGTATTGTCTGTGCAATAGCCGATGTAAAAGAAGGAGATATGAGGGTATCAATATAAACCTGGTTACCCTGTTTTCCGAGATTGGCAATAAGTCTTGCCAATTCTTCTTTTGCTTTCTTATGGGTAGACTTCGAATAATAATCTTCGATAAAATGCAAATAAGTTCCAAAGCCATATTTATAAGAGATCCAGTTCAATAATCGCAATGCCGTATCACGATAAAAAGAGTCAGCTGAAATGCATATGGCACTGGGCCTCCATTCGCTATAATTAACATTATTGCTTTTGGTTTGCAAATATACCTGAAGGTTTCTGTTAAGCTGAAAGATAGTGTTGGCAAAAATCGATTCAAAGCCGATCCGGTCCCTGTGATAATACTCTATATACAAATAAATAGCGATTATTAATACAAAAGCAAGTATGGCATAAGGCGTACTGATTTTAAACATGATCCAGACAGAGAACAGGAAGCCGATCAGTGACAGGTACCATTTTGATTTAAAAAAAGGCCGGTATGAAGGCGATGAACCAAAATGATTCAGAAAGGAAATAAGACAAAGCGTGCCATAGGTCACCATGAAAAACATTGATATTATGGAAGCTACAGCATTAACATTTCCGAGTGATACAAAAATAAAGGCAATCAGGCATGTAACAATGGATGCATTAAAAGGTTCTCCGCTGGGTTGTTTCGATCTGGAGAGCCACCGGTTAATATAAGGAGATGGGAAAGACCGATCCATTGCCAGGGCCTGTAAGGTGCGTGGAGCCACCATCACCGAGCCTATAGCTGAAGAAATAGTTGATGCGGCAAGCCCCAGTGGAATTATGACCGACCCTCCAACAGCAATCCTGCTCATTATCAGCTGATGATTAACAAGGTCTTCGGGGCTGGCTGAAAGGGCAAGCTTATAGATAACAAAAAAGTATATAATAATCCCCGACAGTGTGGCAGTGATTGTGCCAAGGGGAATGGACTTTGAAGGATTTTTCAGATCGCCCGACAGACCAACGCCGGCTGTCATACCGGTAAATGCAGGAAAGACAATGGCAAAAATTATGAAAAACTGATCGGCATTGCGAAATTGTGCATTCATAAGATTAAAACCCGATTCCATGCCATGTGATGTTCTTCCGGCAAAAAACATGATGAGCGAAACCGCCAGGATTCCAACCACGAAATACAGGGCTTTAACGCCCAGGTTAGCTCCCTTTTTTAGTATGAGCCCTGCCAGCAATAACATAACCGGAATACTCACAGCCTGGCGATAGAGCACAAAATGATACTTCTTTTCAATCCAGTTGAAAAAAAACTCAAACGATTCAGTAAAAGCTATCACATAAAAAGCAACACTGATGGCCTGGGAAAAAAACAAGGCAATGCCTATGGTAGCACCAATATTGAGTCCGAATGACCGGCTGATGATGAAGTACTCTCCTCCACCTTCAACCCTTTTATTTGTTGCCAGTTCTGAAATGGCCAAAGCTGTTGGAATGGTAACAGCATGGCCTAAAATAATTATCAGTAAGGTTCCCCAAAAACCTATTGTACCAACAGCAAAACCAAACCTCAAAAATAAAATGGCTCCAAGGATGGTTGAAATGGCGGTGAAAAACACCGGAGCCGTCCCAAATCTGTTTTTGCTGTTTTCTCCGTTCATAGATGATATTTTAGTAATCGTTTCTGAAAATTGCCTGCAAATAGAAATTCATCGATTGACTACCCCTCATTATTATGGCAGCCTGATTTCTCAATCACGGAATTATGAAGGTTATTATTGAATGGGACGGACTTCTTGAAGCGGCGGCTTTATTATCAATCCAAAGATTGAAGTCATAAGGATTTTCGGTTTTGTTAAAAACGACAACGGAGACACTGTTGTCGGGATTAATAAATGCAGATGCCAGCAGATCATCGCAGGTGGATGAGCAGGCTATCCTCCTCGCACCGGGGCGGATAAATTTTGAAAAATGGCCAATGTAGTAATATGAATTCATATAATGAACTTTCTGGTCACGTGTATCACAAATCACAGGAGCAAGACAGAAATTATCCACATGATTCGGGCCGCCGGTTTCATCCAGAAGAATATTCCAATCAGTCCACCCACTGGTAAAGTTGTTGAAATCCCGGATCATAGCCTCGGCATATTTTTCACCCCAATGCCAGTCTTTCACATTCTCCCGGCTGAAAGGATATCCGCAACCTTCACTGAATAACAGACCTTTATCAGGGAAAGCATCATGCACAAGTTTCACATTATCGAAATGATCACCCATGTACCAGTGAAAAGCAGTTCCCCACACATATTCAGCTGCAACACTATCACTTAATATTGTATTGGCACGATGAAATAAGATATCACGATTATGATCCCATATCATAAGTTTAAGGTCTGCAAAAGCCGACGCCTGCAATCGTGGGCCCAGGTAATCGCGCACAAAGATCAGTTCATCTTCGGCCGAATAAATACATGACTCCCATGTCTGAACAGCAAGAGGCTCATTCTGTACAGTAAGTCCCCAAAACGAGATGCCTTCCTTTTTGTATTCCTCAAAAAACCTGATATAGTAATCAGCCCATGTTTTACGATACTCCTGTCTCAATGAACCACCCTGCAACATATTGTTGTTGGTCTTCATCCATGCAGGGGGACTCCACGGAGAAGCAAACAACTTCAGTTCCCCTCCGGCCTTCTCTACAGCTCTTTTGATAAAGGGTATACGATATTGTCTGTCATGTGAAATATTAAAGTTAGCCAGGGCAGTATCGCCCGGAACTTCATCATAAGCATAGCTTTCACTTGAAAAATCACAACTGTTGATATGGGTTCTGCATAAAGAATAGCCAATACCTTGCTGGGGATCAAAATAGGCTGTAATTATATCATCCTGTATCTCTTCATGCATTTTGTAGAATGTTTCTGCCGAGGCATCAGTTAATGCGCCGCCTATGCCCTCTATTACCTGAAAGCATTTATTGTAGTCAACGATAATATGAGAGAAATTCTCTGTGAGCCGCGGAGAATCATTGAAAAACACATTATCTTTTTGTGTCAGCCTGTCTTCACTGTCTTTGGACGTCAGGAAAACGCCGGCTGATATCACGTCTTTTGAAATCAGGGATTTCATCATCGTTGTTCCTGATAACCTGGTATCCCGCGAACCACAACCAGCTGTGATAATCAGCAATAATACGACAACCGGAAGTACAATTTTACAGTCATGAGGGTAAAATATCTTTTTCATAAGAACATTTATTACAAATGAGCAATTGTGCACTATTTCATTGGTTAATCAACAGTCAGATATCGTAAAAAATCAACGTCGGCAAAACCTGATAAGTATCCAATATCAAAAATAAGAAAAAGTTCATAGATTTGAACAGATGTGACAATTTATAAAATCGGTTTGTTCTGATGCATCAGGTTTGTCAAATGACCTTAAAATATCGATGAATTGAACCACTTCAGAAAACACGGATCAGCACCTTATAACATTGTTATGTTACACGGCGGACCCGGAGCCCCCGGGGATATCCTCCTACCTGCTGTTGCTTTGTCAGCCAAAGCAGGCGTTTTTGAGCCCCTTCTGACGCAATTATCAATTACCGGGCAAATTGATGCACTTCATGAAATGATACTGAATCATTGTCATCCGCCGGTAAAACTGGCTGGCCATTCGTGGGGGGCATGGCTTGCGTATCTTTATGCGGCATATCATGTTGATACCGCTGAAAAAACGATACTTATCGGAGCCGGATCATTCGACATTCAGTATAATGTAGATCTGATGAAAATACGGCTGAACCGTCTGTCTGAAAAAGAGAAAAGTGAAGCTATGATACTCTCAGCACTTGTTGGACAGGGAGAAGCATCTGACTCAGATTTCAGGCGATTTGGAGAACTGATGTCAAAAGCCGATTCCTATGATTGTGAAGAAAGAAAAGATTCATCAATAAAGTTTTTTCCGGAAGTCTATAATGCTGTATGGAAAGAAGCCGATGAGTTAAGGCATAGCGGCGAATTACTCACACTTGGGGAAAAAATTAACTGTCCTGTTATTGCCATTCACGGCATTGACGACCCCCACCCGGTTGACGGTGTTGAGAAACCTTTAAAAAAGGTGTTGCATGATTTCCGTTGTATCAGAATAGAAAAATGCGGGCATTATCCATGGAGAGAAAAATATGCGAAAGCGCTTTTTTATCAAATCCTTGAGAGAGAACTGGGCATTGGAGCAGATTAGGCACATAAACCATTCCATTCGCTAAACTGCAGCCAGATTATATGATACAGTCATGTGGTCATGCGGTCGGGGATTTAGCGGTTTAGGGGTTTAGGGGTTTAGGTAATTAGGAATACGCATATAAAAAGTTCAATATTTTTTAACTCCTGAACAGCTAAAATGCTAAACTGCTAAAAAAATATTCCATCACTTTTCGTTTTTCACCATGCACTGATCACTGATTACCGTTTACAGTATACCGTTCACCGTTTACTGTTTACCGAATACCCTCTTCGTCACTCCCCTTCCCATCCTGCTATCTGAGCTAAAATCCACCACATGGCATAAGCTTTCCGGTTTGCGATAATATGCTGTGTATTATGATTGCCATAAGTGACTGATCCCCCAGGTTGTGATCTGTTTTCAAAATAATCCCTGCCAACCTTATGCGCAGTCTGCCAATCCTTATAGAAATTTCCGCCATAATCTTCCGAATTGCCGTCATCACCGGCATCTTCCCAATAATTGTCATTCATGTCATGGGTATCAATACCATAATAGTCCAGACAATAATATCCATTAGCCTTACAGTATCCGATTATCGTATCGGCCTGATTTTTTGGTTTACCGTTACCCACATTGTTGTCAGTTTCGGCATGGCCGGTCATAAAAATGAAAGTAACAGGCACTTCCCTCTGTCCCGCATTGCTTCCTATTCTTGAACCACCTTCACCGTATTCATTGATAAGGGTTTGCATACCGGGCAGGTAATGGCCTGCCACATCATGCCCCCTGATACTGCACCATGACCACATGACCACATTAATTTCACTGTTATCAGGATCATCAAGGAAATTACGCGTAGCCTGGATAAAAGCTGTTTCATTCCGGCTCAGATCTGATGCATCCTCTCCTGCAGCGGCGTAACCACCCATAGCATAATCCCTGAAATCAAGTTTTCCCGGTTCCGGATCATTATTGGTTATGCCGAACAAAACATCATCGCCTGGCTTGTAATCCTGTAAACCAAAGAGACCGAATGACACATGTGTTCCGTGTGAAGTATGCTGATAGGCTATGTGTAATGTATTGCGGGCAACATCGATATATTGTTCAGGGATGCTTCTTACAGCCTGTTCACTTGCAATATTGTAACTGGCTATATAGCCGCCTGTAACATCAACAGGATCGGGATCATTGCTGTCTTTTTCACATTGTGTCAACAACGAGCTACAGAGGATGATCAGGGGAGTAAGTTTAATGTAGGTTTTCATGTTGGTTAAGTTTTACTGTATCTGCTTTTGTTCACAAAAAAAGAAGTTCAATTTTTCGGTTCCTGAAATCACAATTAACTATAAATAATTATGTTATACGGCAAATAGTATACTGTTGATTCAATTATGAATGTTTATTTTTAAAATCCGGAGAAGTTGTGTGTTTAAAAACGAAATCTTCTCAGGCTTCAAAGGTGATTATAATTCTTAACTTTATGGATTGTATTTGTTCATTATATGCCATCTAAAGAAGCATTATATTACAAACCTGTCAATGATAAGGTACGTTGTATGCTGTGTCCGCACAAATGCCTGATACATGATGGAAAAACAGGCATCTGCCAGGTCAGACGCAATGAAAAAGGTGTGCTTTACACTGAAATCTATGGCAAATTATCGGCCATTAATTTCGACCCTATAGAGAAAAAGCCACTATATCATTATTATCCCGGATCTATCATTCTGTCGATAGGAACTGTTGGCTGCAACATGCATTGTAAATGCTGTCAGAACTGGCAGATCTCCCAAACCTCGGTTGACGATTTTCCTTTCCGGAATTATTACGAAATTGAGGATATCGTAAACATAGCAAAATCAAGAGAAAAAAATATTGGTGTGGCTTATACATATAACGAACCGGGCATCTGGATTGAATACGTTCTTGATGTAGCAAGGCAGATTCAGGCAGCAGGTATGAAGAATGTTATAGTGTCGAATGGTTTCATTACCGCTGAACCACTCGATGCCTTGCTGACCTGTACCGATGCTTTTAATATTGATCTGAAAGCCTTCTCCGACTCTTTTTACCGTAAGATTACCGGGGCAAAGCTTGAACCTGTTCTCGGGACATTGAAAAGAATCGCCCGTGCAGGAAAACATCTTGAAATTACCTATCTGGTCATACCAACCCTCAATGACAACGATGAAGAATTCCGGTCTATGGTAAAATGGATTGCTGCTGAACTTGGCCGTGAAACAGTATTGCACCTGTCGCGTTACCATCCTATGTATAAAATGGATATTGAAGCCACACCTCCCCTCACTTTGCAAAGACTGGCAGACACAGCCGCCGAATATTTGTCCTATATCTATGTCGGGAATATTGATCTCAGGGATTACAGGCATACCAAATGTCCTGAATGTGGCAGCATTGTCATAAAAAGAAACGGGTATTATACAGATATTCGAACAATTGATGATAATGGTTGTTGTTCTAATTGTCATAAAAAAATTATTACACTCTGATTTTTCTCTCTTTTTTGTAACGAAAAACCAAGCCGATCGTCATATTGATATACTGGTAAAAACCCTGTCACTATGTTTGGAAATTTTTTTAAAACCGCGATCCGCAATATATTCCGTCACAAATCCTATGTTATCATAAACATTTTTGGCCTGGCTGTTGGAATCGCCTGTAGTTTGCTCATATTGCTTTTTATCCGGCACGAATTAGGCTATGATACTTTTAATGAGAAGTATGACCGTATATACCGCATTGTACTCGACGGAAAGATAGGTGAAACTGACATAAGAGGTGCATTTACACCGGCTCCGCTTGCAGGAACATTACTTTCTGATTATCCTGAGGTGGAATACGCTATCCGCATGGAGAAATGGAATGAAGTTCTCATCAGGATCGATGATCGCAAATTCGTGGAAGAAAACATATTATTTGCCGATTCTTCCTTTTTTGATATTTTCTCTATTCCGCTCATCAGGGGAAATCCGAAAAAAGCGCTGGCTGAGCCCTACCGTGTTGTATTAACAGAATCGCAGGCCTACAAATACTTTGGGAATGAAAATCCCATTGGCAAGCACCTGAGAATTAACAGTGACACAATGCTTTACTCCATTTCAGGTGTGATGAAAGATATCCCTGAAAACAGTCACTTCGAAGGAACAATGCTGGTTTCATTTCTCTCACACTGGAGAGCCAAAGAAGAATTCTGGCTTTCCAACAGCTTTGCCACATACATTGTCTTAAAGGAAAGTGCTTCTCCGGAAGAACTTGAAAAAAAGTTCCCGGCCATGGTTGAAAAATATGTTGGCCCTCAGGTTATCCAGATCTTAAACATTGATCTTGAACAATTTGTTGCCTCCGGAAACCGTTACGGCTTTTTCCTGCAACCGCTGTCGGATATTCATCTGAATCCGGGGATTCAACAGGATTTTAAACCCCCTACTGACCGGAAATACATCTTTATTTTTTCAATCGTGTCACTGTTCATCATTATAGTGGCTGGCATTAATTATATGAACCTGTCAACAGCCCGTTCGGTGAACCGCTCACGGGAAGTCGGAATGCGCAAGGTGGCTGGATCCCCAAGGCATCTGCTTATCGGTCAGTTTTTACTCGAATCAGTATTACTGTGTATTATCGCGCTAATATTTGCAGTCCTGCTTGTTGAAATCATGCTCCCCTTTTACAATAACCTGCTTCAGCTTAATCTGTCAATGCCTTATTTCAGCCAATGGTATATCATTCCCGGGCTGATTCTGATTGCCTTTCTTGTCGGACTCTTTTCCGGGAGTTATCCTGCATTTTTCCTTGCATCGTTTAAGCCGGTGTCTGTGCTTTACGGGAAATTAAAAATGGGGCTGTCCGGCGTTCATATACGCAGTATGCTTGTGATTTTCCAGTTTATAATTACAATTGCGCTTATACTGAGCTCCTTTATTGTTTACCGTCAGATAAATTTTATGGTAAACAAGGATCTGGGTTTTGAAAAGGAAATGCAATTTGTGATAAGAAGGACAGATGCTTTGAAAAACAGTATCGTGAGTTTCAGGCAGGAACTGGAAAAAATACCTGGTGTGATCAGCTCAACAAATTCAACGGCTATTCCGGGGTATCCGAATAATCACAATGGTTTTCTCATGGAAGGCCAAACAGCTGACAAGACTTATATGATGCAGGTTAACTGGACTGATTATGATTACCTTAAAACATATGGCATTGAATTGAAAGACGGACGATATTTTTCTGACGATTTTTCTTCAGATACGCTGGCCATTGTTATTAACGAAACGGCCGTTCAGGAATTCGGACTGACTGATCCTTTCTCTACCCGGTTCATCGAACCTGCCCAGGAAGGAGATCAAAGAAACCTGTTTAACGTAATTGGTGTTATCAGTAATTTTCATAACCAGTCTTTGCGTGAGAGAATTTATCCCCAGGCTTATATCCTTAAGCCTGAAGAATGGGGATGGACCGGATATATAACCATAAGGACAGCGCCTGAAAACATGCATAATACCATTAAGGAAATAGAAAAAACATGGGGCAGGTTTACACAGAACGAACCGCTGGAATACTTCTTCCTTGATGATAACATCCGAAAATTCTATTTTGAGGAAATTCGTACATCAAGGATAGCGGTAGGTTTTTCTATTCTGGCCATCGTCATCGCATGTCTCGGATTGTTTGGTCTTACATCCTTCGCTACAGAGCTTCGGTCGAGAGAAATCGGCATCCGGAAAGTGATGGGTTCTTCTGTTAACAGAATTATAACTTTGTTTGCACGTGAAACTGTTATACTGATCTTTATTGCAGCAATTCCTGCCTGGATATTAAGCTATTTTCTTATGAAACGCTGGCTGATGAATTTTCATTTTCACATCAACCTGCAACCCTGGGAATTCATTGCAGCCTTCCTGATCTCATTGCTTATTGCCCTCATAACCATTGGTTACCGAACTTACCGTGCAGCTGTTGTCAATCCGGCAGAAGTACTTAAATATGAATGAAAAGCCCGGGCGTAAAACCCGGGCTAACCCTAACAATTAACTAACTTAACCTAAATAAACCTCCTTATTGACATATTTTTAATCCTTCGTAGAAATTCTTTTTTAACTCCGATACCGGAAATATTCTCAGATCTCCATAGTTAACACTCAATATGCTGATTCTTTTTGCTATGTTTTTTCTAACCATGTTATGTGACCAACGTTTGCGAAGACAATACCTGTTAATGATATTTTTAGTATGGATTGAAAAAAAAATGTTATTGTTGTGTCGCATGGCTGAAATCATTTGTTATTCTTCTTCTACGTTGATAATATGAAAAAATATTCGTTTCAGTTAAAAAATATTCTCATATTTCCATAAGCATCATGGTATTGTTTACTGAAATACTAAATTAGCAGATAAAAAAGCCCGATTATTTAATCAAATAACAAGTTTTTAACAATACATTAAAGACTATTAACAACATCAGGTTAATTCTATTGACAACAACTGTAATATCATTCTCTGACCTATGAATAAAGAAAAATTAAAAAAAATCCTCATATCAGCTATAGAAGAGGTTGAAAAGGATGCATTCAGTTACAAGGAGCTTTTCAGCATCAAAAATAATCCTGACCGGAAAAATGAGTTTCTGTTTTTCATTAAGCCTGAAATAACCCTGAGTTCTCCCGGGAAAAAAACAGAAATGATAATGGAAATGCTTTTTATACAACTGGAGAAATACGGTATGGAACTGACGGATCTGCGTATAATAAATGCCCAATATCTTAAACAATACAATATCATTGCACAGCATTATGGTATTATCAATGCCGTAAGTGCTTCACCTTTGAAAAATATGACTGATGAATCAAAAGAGCGCTTTGCTGATCTTACCGGTAAAAGCATTAAAGAGGTCATGGTTTTGGGAAGTCTTGAAATATTCAGGTATTTTCCGGATTTCAACGCATCATCGCTGGATTACCTCTGGCAGAATGCCAAAACAGAAAAACTGGCAGGAGGTACCTACGTTGCGAAAGTCGTTATTGACGGAAAAGAGATCTATCTCATAAACGGATTTCATCCGCGCCAGCTTGAGCATTATGTCAGACCGGGCAGGTGCATAATCACAATGGCTTTGTCCGGTGACCTTTCATGGAAAGAAGCCCGCAATGCTTTCATTGGTGCAACAAATCCTGAAAGTGCACTGCCCGGAAGCCTCAGAAATATGCTCCTGCAAAACAGGGAACTGTTCGGACTCCCGTCAGTGTCATCAAGCTGGAACGGTTTTCATTTATCAGCCGGTCCTGTTGAAGGGCTCGTTGAACTCATGCGGTATACCTCAGACTTCTCAAAAGATGAATACCGGCTGTTTACTGATTTTCATTTCGGTAAAATGCTTGCTGCCCGTTTTAATAACGCGACAATAAAGAAAATAACAGATAATACCATGATTGATACAGGAGGCAAAAAGACTTCCGTATTCGACCTGACGGAAGAAAAAAACAGCGATGAAGCATTAGCGCTTCTTGAACGATACTTTGCCGGGTAATGTTGTGAAAAAGCTTAGTAAGCTATGATCTCAAAGGGAATATTTACATTTTCCTGGAATTCAATGCCCAGATCAAGCATATCTTCATCATCCTGTTCATAATACCAAATAACTTTTACGGCGTAACCATTTTCCTGAAGATGTTCAAGCTTCATCAGGATGTCTTGCACAAGTTTGGATGTGGCAGTATTGAAATAGATATACTTAAAAACAAAATCTGTATTTTTCAGGGGATTTTGGTTGTATTCCTCAAGCCAGTCAAGAACCGGCTGATAAAAGGTTACAACATCTTCAGGCAAGGAGCGACCTGAAATCTCAAACAGATTATTGTCAGGATCGAACAGTACCCGGGGCGTATCATTTGTTGCTTTAATATCAAGAGGTTCCATTGCTGAGAATTTCTAATGCCACTAAAGGTATTTAAATTATGCTAAAATAAGAAACTTTTTTTCATATTCCCTGTTGATAAAGAACAAATGGCTGCCGTATATCATTGATGATTTCCGCCATAGTCTTGTTAAATCAAGAGGGGATAAGTTTTGTCCCTGCAAACAATATTTAAAGAAACCAACCCAACATACCGGCGAACAGAATAATCTGTTTACAAACCGAATAATGGTTATTATTTCGTCATTTATCCGTTGCCAGTTTCTGATTGTTTCCTGCCATTTTCCTTTTTCCGCTGTAACAGAGAGATCAACAGCATCATCAAACCAAATCCCAGCATAATCAATCCGGTAAAAAGATTAATATTGATGTCAAGGGATTTCTGATAGACTTCGGGATTTGATCTTGTAATGAAACCATATATTGCGAGAACCGCACCTAAAATTGAAAACATCAGTCCGATTGGAAATTTAATATCAATACCCATGGTTATTCCTCCTTACCAGTAAATAATATTTAGAATGATAGCTATTACTGCTACGATGACAGCAAGAAACGCCGGCCGCTGATACCAGATCACATCTTTTTCCTTAGGCCTTGGTGTTAATGAATATACCAAACCCTTCAACTCTTCTTCAGATTTCTTTTGTTTTGTTGCCAGGGAAATAACGATGGTGACAACAAAACAGGTTGTAAAAGCAAAGATGGCTGTCCAGAAATTCTGTGCCATTTCACTGGGATAGCTGTACAGCACTTTATCAACGCTGCCTACCAGCCAACCACCCTTAATGAGGGTTGTGGCATTATACGGTGCTGTTAATCCATGATGGATGGCAGCCGCTGTTGTACCGCTCAGCAAACCGTAGAAAGCTCCATGGCCTGTTGCTCTTTTCCAGAACATACCCAAAAGGAAAGTAGCGAACAAGGGCGCATTAATGAAGGCAAAAACCAACTGCAGAAAGTCCATGACATTATTGAACAGTTTTGCAACATAAGCTGCGCCAATACTGACAACAACACCGGCAATGGTAGCCATACGTCCCATCCACAGGTAATGGTTATCTGATTTTCCCGGGGCCAGATAACTCTGGTATATGTCATAGGTCCAAACAGTATTAAATGCAGTAACGTTGCCGGCCATACCGGACATAAAGGATGCCATGAGGGCTGTAAGACCTAATCCCAGCACGCCGGTCGGAAAATAATGTCCAAGCATCATGGGTATGACTTTATCATAATCATAATCGCCGTTTTTCAACGGAAGTTCGAAACCGCTGTCCGGCAGTGTGGTCAGGGCAAGTGCTATCATCCCGGGCAGGATCACAAGAAAAGGAAGGAACATTTTCGGCATGGCTCCGATAAGGGGTGTTCTGCGTGCAGCCAGCATGGAATTGGCCGCCATAGCCCTTTGTACCACAAGGAAATTTGTGCACCAGTATCCGAAAGAAAGTACAAAGCCCAGACCCATAACCATACCAAACCATTCAACGCCCATCGGATTAGCCTGAGAACTGTGCATGTGTCTCCAGGTCTCAGTATAAGCACCTGCAGCATAGGAATGATCACTGTTCAAAGCCACGTCGGCAAGCCTTATCTTGAGCTCTTCCCAACCGCCAATGCCTTTAAGTCCAAGAAACACCAGAGGCAGAAAGCCGACGACGATAAGGAAAAACTGCAGCACCTCATTATAAATGGCTGAGGTAAGACCTCCCAGATATGTATATACAAGCACGATAACGGCTGAGATGATAATACTCATGGTGAAATCCCACCCGATCAATGTCTCCATCAATACAGCGAGGGCATACATCGAAATGCCGGAAGCCAGCACTGTCATTATGGCGAAAGAAAAAGCATTAAAGCCACGCGTTTTTTCGTCAAATCTGAATTTGAGATATTCCGGTACAGATCGTGCTTTTGAGCCATAGTAAAAAGGCATCATGAACAGGCCAAGAAATATCATAGCCGGTATGGCGCCAACCCAGTAAAAATGACAGGTTGCCCAGCCATATTTGGCACCTGATGCAGCCATGCCAATGACTTCAAGAGCGCCAAGATTAGTGGAAATGAAAGCCAGACCTGTAATCCAGGCAGGAATTGACTTACCTGCCATCAGAAACTGATGGCTCGACTTCATATACCTGCGCAAAATAAAACCAATTCCCAGCGTGAAAACCACATAGATACCCATGATGGCCCAATCAATCCAGCCCAACGTAAAATGAATTTCTGTATCCATCTTATAAAAGGTTTAATTATTCTCAGTTCTTTTTTTAGTCCACCAAATATAAATGGAATTTTCCGAAATATGCAAATATGGTGGTAAAAAGGGAGAAGCCTATACCTTATTAACGATCACTAAGCCTGTTATTGGATATTCCGCATACAATCTAAAGTCGCTTCATTCACTGTTCACTGTTCACTGTTCGCGGACAAAATAAAATCTGTAAACCTGTAAATCAGCAAATCAGCAAATCAGTAAATCAGCAAATCAGCAAATCAGCAAATCAGCAAATCAGCAAATCAGCATAATTGTATTTGCAAATAACCCATTTCAAGCCTATCTTTAAACAAAAATTTTTAAATCATGGCGTATTCTCCTTCCCCTTCGCGCTATTCCACAATGGTTTATAACAATTGCGGTCACAGCGGTCTGAAACTTCCGGCCATCTCCCTCGGCCTGTGGCACAATTTCGGCGGTGTTGACCCTTTTGATATAGCCAGGGACATGATCTTTGCTGCTTTTGATGCAGGCATAACCCATTTCGACCTGGCCAACAATTATGGCCCGCCACCGGGATCTGCTGAAGAAAATTTCGGGAAGATCCTGTCAAATTATCTTAAAGCCTACCGTGATGAAATTATCATCTCCACTAAGGCCGGTTATAAGATGTGGGAAGGACCATATGGAGACTGGAGCTCACGAAAATACCTGCTGGCCAGCCTCGACCAGAGTCTCCGTCGCATGAAACTCGACTATGTGGATATCTTTTACTCGCATCGCCCTGACCCTGATACACCTCTTGAAGAAACCATGGGAGCCCTCGATCATGCCGTACGACAGGGGAAAGCCTTATACGCCGGAATTTCCAATTATAATCCGGAACAGACTGCGCGTGCCGCTGAAATATTACGCCGGATGGACACACCATGCCTGATCCATCAGCCAAAATATTCCATGTTTGAGCGCCAGGCAGAACAAGGCCTGCTGGATGTGCTTGAAAAAGAAGGCATAGGATTGATTGCCTTCTCTCCCCTGGCACAGGGTTTGCTCTCAGATCGCTATCTTAAAGGTATCCCGGAAGGATCAAGAGCAGCAAAAGTCCATGGCTTCCTTAAAAAAAATGATATCACACCTGAAATACTGATAAAAATAAAGAAGCTTAACGATATTGCAGCCCGACGAGGTCAATCCCTTGCCCAGATGGCCATTGCCTGGCTTTTAAAAGATAAGAGAGTAACCTCCGTTCTTATTGGTTCCAGCTCGGTTCAACAGTTGAAATCTAACCTTGCTGCACTTGACAAACCGGATTTCAATCCGTTCGAACTAAAGGAAATAGAGAGAGTGCTGGAGGAATGAAGAAGATAGATACTATGAAAATTTGAAGATTATCCGTGAACTGTGAACTGTAATCAGTG
Organism: Bacteroidales bacterium; assembly: GCA_016934055.1. Classification (GTDB taxonomy): domain Bacteria; phylum Bacteroidota; class Bacteroidia; order Bacteroidales; family UBA10428; genus UBA5072. The sequence goes on from JAFGTR010000008.1 coordinate 66,621, forward strand.
AACTTCATGTTACAATTCAATAAACAATTATCTTCTGATTTGAGATAATTTATTATTTTTAATATCTCTCACCAATAACCGACGGAATATGAAAAGGACAGGAATTATATTCATTTTAACCTTCATAATATTTATGAACACATTTTCACAGGCCCCGGAATTCTACAACAGGGTTAATCACATGATATGGATCGTTGAAGACCTGAGGACAGTAAAGAAAAACTGGCAACTGCTCGGTTTTGATCAGATAAAAGATGAAGGGGAAGTCACCATCATTTCGAAGTTTTCAGGACAGAATGAGGCCATAAAAGCAAAAATGGCTATCGGATACCTTGGCGGAGCAACTGTTGTATGGATACAATCATCCAGGCGTGGCAGTCCTTTTTCCGACTACATGCGAACCGCAAAAGAAGGCATATACAGCCTCGTCTATGCCGTTGGCGGAAAAAAGGACCTGAAAGAAGAAGCTCAGCGTCTTAAAGACATCAACATAACAATACTTGACAACCTTGAGATTAAAACCCGGCATGGAAAACTGAATTATTTCTTTTTTAATACGGCAAAACAGGGTAAATATACACTGGGACTGATGTTAACAAATGATATTGAAAAACTTTTCGATCCTGAGAAAGACGGAAACAACCAGCACAACCTGAGTTTCTGCCAATATGCCTTTGCCATTGCAGATGAATCCACCGTATCGGATTACTGGTATGAATTCGGTCTTCCTGATCTGGTGGTAACACATGACTCCATTCATGATAAAACATATTATGGTAATCCGGGCACCTTTGACATTAAGCTTGGCTGGTACCGGCATGGTTACATACCTTTTGAATGGTGTATACCCCTGCAGGGGCCAAATGTATATGAAGACCACATATTAACTCATGGCGCAGGTCCTCATCATCTGGGCTTTGAAACAGAAGATATTGACAAAGTGCTGGCTGACTATGTTGTTAAAAACTTTGTGGTTTCACAATCAGGCGGCTGGGGCGAAAAAGGCAAGCCCGGTTCGGGCCGTTTCGCCTAACTCGACCCTAAAGGGCTGGGGGGAATAACAATAGAGTTATTGTGGAATTTTAAGTAAGGCCTTGACTTCTAAATCGTAGAATATGAAACATGTAATTAGTTCAGGTTGCCGGTTTTAAAATTATTAATATGATTTTTGAACTAATCTTGAGTCTGCTCCGAAGAGTATTTTTAGCCACGAATGCACGAATTTAAGATTTATAATATCTTACATGCCAATACTTTTTTAAAAAAAATCACGCAAATTTCCGAAAACCAAATTTTCGGAGGGCACTCAATCTTCAATCATAAGTCTATGATCAACATAATTTTTATAAATAGCATCTTAAGCCAATACATAATTCTCTATAATAACTTTACCTGTACTGCAACCGGCTTACCCCGATGATAGAACCAACTATCATAAGCCCACCGGCTATTACAGGCAGAGTTAAGGCATCCGAAAAAATAAAAAAGCCCAGAAAAGCTGCAAAAACAATGCGTGATGAAGACACCATTGATCCGTCCTTTGCATTAATGTATTTATAAGCCATGGTCAGGAAAACCTGACCCAACACCCCAAAAACACCTGACGCAACAAGGTATAAATATTGGATCCCTTTTGGCATGACAAATACAGGAAGCATCAGAAACCCGTTAAACACGATGCCAAGAGTCATAAGGTAAAAAACAATAATAACTGTCGAATCGTGCTCCCTTGCCATTGACAATACTATAATAGAAAAAGCTGCAACAATCCCCGACAATAAACCATAAATATCGCCGGGATTAATCGACGAAAAATCGGGTTGTATTACAAGGTAAATACCGGTTATTGTCAGCAGAAGATAAAACACAGCCAGAGTCTTGATCTTTTGTTTCCAGAAAAAAGGAGCAATCATAAAAACAAAAACGGGGTAAGTCATGTTGAGCATGTTAGCGTTTGTAACCGATGTATACTGCACCGAGTAGAAAAAAAATACCAGTGCCGTAAAACTAAAGGCAGCTCTCAGAATTACCAGAAACCAACGATTTGGCCTTAAAGAGACTTTTTTTATACGGATATAATAAACAAACAGGAAAAACCCTATAAAAAACCTGAAAAAAGTAATTTCAATTGCAGGAATATCCGAATCCCGTGTTATAAATTTGGCAAAAACAGTTGCACTGGCAAAGCAAAACTCAGCCAACAATAAGCATATAACTCCCCTTTGCATCATAAAACTATATAATGCAAAGGAATACATTTTTCAGGAAAACATAAGTATCTCCCGAAAAATCAGTTTTTTCATAATGCAGTATGTATGAAACACTGCACTCTCAGTTACAATTTTACTCCGTATTCCAGACACCCACCCCATGGAACAGAATGAGAATGAGTGAGAATGAATTATTATGTTCTTTTCCGGGTATTGATGCCAAGCGGCAGGTAAAGCGGACAAAAGCTGACCAGACTGGTAAGTACAAAAACACCAGCCAGGATAAGCAGTACAACCGCCAATGTCCCGGATATTAAATCTGTGAAATATAAAACTGCAATAGCAATAGCGATCAGTATCCTTATAACCTTATCTATAGTCCCCATGTTTTTTTTCATAGTATTTGAATTGTATTTATTTATTACAGAATAACCTGAAATTTAAAGAAATGTTCAAATTACAGATTACTGCTTTTGTGCTTCAATCTTCCTTTTACAATCATCCTTCCCATTAAATTTTCGACAGCACACTCAGCAGTTGCGGCTTCGTATGCACACCTGCCTGTTTGTATTTAATTTCCCCGTTCTTAAAGATCATCAGGGTCGGAACTCCCTGTATCTGAAAACGGACGGCAATTTCAGGATTTTGATCCACATCAATTTTTATAACCCGCACCTTTTCACCCAACTCAGCCGCAACATCCTTTAAAACAGGCGACTGATACTTGCATGGAGCGCACCAGGGAGCATGAAAATCGACCACAACGGGCCTGGAATCCCGAATGATCGAGTCAAAATTCCCTTTCATAATCAACTTCAGATTTTTTCGGTTTCCACAATCTTGGCCAATAGGTCAGCATAGGGAAGAATCAGGTATTTCCGGCCTTCAAATTCTACTTCAGTTCCACTGAAAGGTTTAAACAACACACTATCACCTGGTTTCACTTCAGCACCTTCAATTGTACTCATCCATACGATCGGTGCAATTTTGGGTTTTTCCCTGGCCGTATCGGGAATAATGATCCCTGAAACAGTACGTTTTTCCTGGTTTGATTCTGAAATATCCAGTACAACTTGTTGATTAATTGGCTGTAATTCTTTCATTGATGATTTTTTTAAAACTATGATTACAAATTTATGTAATTTCCAACAGTTCTTTAAGTTTTGGCTGATCAAAACCCACAACGATCTGACCGTTTATCTCAGTCTGCGGAACTCCCTGCTGACCTGTCCTTTGCACCAGCTCTGCCGCTGCCCTTTCATCCCTTGAAACATCAATATCGGAAAATGGTATTCCATTTTTCCTTAACCATGCTTTAAGAGTATTGCACCAACTGCAGCCTGGCGCGGAATAAACGGTTACCCGCTTGAGAGTCTTTCCTTCTGCCTTTGCTTTTGCCTGATAAAATGCACTGTCGATAAGGGTTTTGTAAAAAAGCGCATCATGGCATCCTTTAACCGTATTGATATATTGCCCATTCTCAAAAACAAGCAATGAGGGTACAGTATCTATTCCAAACTGCGTATGAATATCCCGCACTTCATTGACATCGGCAATATACACGGGAACTCCGTTTTTATCTTTGACCGCTATTCCAAGGTTGTCATAAGCACAATTGCTCTGCTGGCTTGCAGATTTATACAACAACAAAAAGGATTTATCAGCTCCTTCTATTTTCTGCATTAAATCAACATAAGATTTTACACTATCCATTATCGTATATTGTTAATCTGCTTCATTAAAAATTCTTTATTCTTAATCCCTACAAAACGGTTCATTTCTTTTCCATTTTTAAAAAGGACCATTGTGGGAATGCTCCGGATATTGTATTGTTGGGCCAGAACCTGGTATTTTTCAATATCCACCTTGCCCACATAAAAATTACCGGTTAATTCTCCGGCTAACTCGTTCAGCACGGGAGCCATCATCCGGCAAGGCGCACACCATCCGGCCCAGAAGTCAACCAGAACAATTTTATTTTTTGTCTGATGATTAAAATTCTTATCGGTAAGCATGAGTATTTTTTCATGATCGGCAACAAGCGGTATGTTCTTCATCCTTGCACGTGCCACAAAAAAGAGCAATGCCAACCCGACTAATATAAAGCCGATTATGATGATTGCTGTTTGCATGTTATACAGTAAGGATTTGTTTATGTTTTGATTTGAGTTCATGGATATAATGTGATGCTGCAAGGGCAGCTATGGTGCCATCTCCAACTGCCGTTGTAACCTGGCGGTAACGCTTTGCTATACTGTCACCGGCAGCATATACCCCTTTAATTTGCGTCGACATATCCGCTGCAACTTCAATTTCACCCCAGGAATTCAAAGTTAAAATATTTTTTAAAAACTCCGTATTGGGTACGTAACCAATGAAAACAAAAACACCTTCAGTTTTAAAATTGAGGGTCTTACCCGTTTTAAGGTTTTTTATATCCACGCTTTCAATACGCTCATCTCCATAAAAATTCTTAATTTCCGATTCCATGATATAGTGAATTTTCGGGTTATTCCGGGCCTCTTCCACAGCATATTCAAAAGCCTGAAAATGATCAAACTGATGAACAATAGTTACTTTCCCGGCATATCGGGTCAGGGATACCGCTTCTTCAAGGGCTGAATTTCCACCCCACACTACAACGATTTCCTTACCGGTAAAGAAATCGCCGTCACAGGTTGCACAATAGGAAACACCCCTGCCCTTGAATTTGTCCTCACCGGGAACGCCCAGGGTACGCGGCCGGCCACCGGGCGTAAGAACAATACTGTGAGCAGTATAAATATGGCCATCGGAAAGCACAAGACTTTTTAACTCACCATCAAGATCCAGACGGGTTATGGAAATATTTGACTTTATATCACATCCGAAAGTCAGAGCCTGTTTTTTCATGATCATGGCAAGCTGATAGCCGTTGATGCTTTCAACACCTGGATAGTTGGCTATTTCATGGGTTAGCACCAGTTGTCCGCCCACCGTTCCCTCATTCACGATCAGGGTTTTCAGCTTCGCCCGTGAAAGATAGATACCGGCAGTCAATCCCGCCGGTCCTGCTCCAATGACGATTGCGTCGTAATGTTGAGAAGAATTCATTCTTTTATGCAATTACAGGCACTGCAAATTCTTTGTCCAGAATGGCTTTAACCTGTTCCCTGGTTTGAATACTCGATGTAGCCTTCACCACCTTGCCGCTCTTATAATAAACAGTAAACGGGATCCCCATGAATCCGCGTACCTCCGGCAAACTCCGTATCACGTATGCTCCGGGATTGTCAAATTCCATGTCATAGAACTTCACGTGCTTATACTCTTTTTCGAGCTCTTCAGCAATGTCATATACCGGTATGCACATGGGACCCATGCGTCCGCATATCACCATGACGTTTTCATTTTCACTGATTATTTTTGCATGTTCATCAGCGGTTTCGATGTGTTTTAAATTTGTGTACAACATGACTTTTCGTTTTTAGAATTGATGATACAAAATTACCATGAGCAACAATTTGTTCAAAGCCATTCACATCGTTATGCAACAACCGTCGAATTGAAATTGAACAGGTTTTTTATTGACACTGATCGTACCCTTGAAGTAAACCTGACAGTGTCTTTAAGACCTGTCAGTGTTTCATTAAAGTATATGTATGGAAATTATTGTTTTCAACCTCAGACATTGACAGGTTTTTCAAACACTGTCAGGTATTTATTCCTGTCTTAAAATGAAACCGTATTAAACTGTATTAAATTTGGTATTTTTGAATGCTCAATTGTTCCGGATAATCTGTATGAACAAAATCTGTAGCAGTATATGAACTAAACATTATAGAATATCAACCATTGAAAACCATACTTGAAACCGACCGGGAGTATATCTGCAACATCCAGGCGCCCTGTTTTCAGATGCTGACAACGGAAGAAACTGAACTGATAAGGGCCAGTAAAACCCAGGTTCTTTTCCGACGTGATGACAATCTCACCAAACAGGGAGCTTTTGCTTCCTATGTATTGTTCATCATTACAGGTCTGGCCAAGCAATACCTTGAAGGTGACGGGATGAAGAATTTCAACCTGAGGATTATCAGGCCTGGTGAGTTTGTAGGACTTTCTGCAGTTTTTACAGAGAATATCTTTAATTATTCTTCCATAGCACTTACAGACTGCCAGGTTTTTCTGGTTGAAAAAGAAGCTATTGCCAAGGTGATAAAACAAAACGGAATGTTCGGATACAACATAATCAAAACATATTGTGAACAAAATGCTGCTTTGTTTAACACCATCAGCAACCTTAACTATAAGCAAATGAACGGGAGGATGGCTGATACCTTATTATATATAGAAAGCCTCAAATCTGAAAACGCCGCTATTTTTCAACTGCTTTCCCGAAAAGACATTGCAGAATTTGCAGGTGTTTCAACCGAAAGCGCTGTGAAACTGCTCAAAAGTTTCGAAAAGGACGGATTGATCAGGCTGGATGATAAAGATATTACCTTGTTGAATCATAATGCTTTGCGTGAATTAAGCAGAAAGGGGTGAGGGAAAGGGTAACCGGTAAATGGTAAACGGTGAACTTTGAACGGTAAACGGTAAACAGTGATCAGTGCATAGTGAAAAACGAAAAGTGATGGAATAGCTTTTTAACAGTTTAGCATTTTATAGCTGTTCAGGAGTTAAAAAATATTGAACTTTTATATGCGTATTCCTAAATACCTAAACCGCTAAATCCCCGACTGCACGAATACACGACTGCAAAACTATTACATCCCCAAACCTGCATGCCGTAGCGGCAGCTCAGGCAGGTCACCAAATCACCAAACCTGCCTGCCGTAGCGGCAGCTCAGGCAGGTCACCAAATCACCACATAAAAAAGGTAGGGTAAAAATATTTTGCTGCGGATTAAGAATAACTAACTTTATAACCGAAATGTTATTAAGTTGGTTACAAAGTTCTTAAAACATTGACAAAGGAAGAATTCAAGTTATTATTTGACTCGTATTTCGATGCTGTGCGCAGTTACCTGTTTTACCGCGGCGCCGATAAGGAACAGGCTTCGGATCTAGCCCAGGATGTGTTTATGCGGATTTGGAAAAAACAAATGAATGTGGATCAGAAGAAGGCGCTCAGGCTTTTGTACAAGATGGCCGGCGATATGTTCGTGAGCCATTACAGGCGGAAAACACTGGAAATGAATTATATGAATTCTTTGAAGAACGACAGGGCTGAAGACTCTCCCGAAGATCAGCTGCAGTATAATGAATTGAAAGAAAAATATGCAAAAGCGCTTGCGGATCTGGGGGAGAAACAACGTACTGTTTTTCTGATGGCCCGTATGGAAGGGCTGAAATACCATGAAATAGCGGAACGGCTGAATTTAAGCGTGAAAGCAGTGGAGAAAAGAATGAGTATTGCCCTTGATTTTTTTAAAAAAGCATTGAAGGAATAAATAAATGACCGAAAGAAAACAACATAGCAAATCCAAGGCTGAACTTTCTGAAAAGACAACGGAAATGATTGCAGGAATTCACATAGCATGGAGCAAGAGCAAGGAAGAGATATGGACTCAGCTGGAGCAAAGGATTGAAGCAAAACAACCGGCAGGAAAAACCGTTGTCATGGGTTACAGGGCCTGGCTGGCTGTAGCGGCTACTGTTATACTACTGGCAGGAATTGCTGTAATTATGCAGGTTTATACCAAAACGACCAGGGTACCAGCCGGAAAACACAGCAGTATACTCCTGCCCGATGGCACACACATTCAATTAAATGCACAATCTTCGGTAACATACAAACCCCTCTTATGGAATTTCTCAAGAAAACTCAGGTTTGAGGGTGAAGCATACTTTGAAGTGGAACCCGGAAGAAAATTCGAAGTCATCTCGGAATACGGAAAAACAACCGTACTGGGAACCAGTTTTAACATATATGCCAGGAATAAGAATTACCTGGTAACATGTGTTACGGGCAGGGTCATGGTTACAGAAACGCAAAATAATAAAACAGCTGTTCTGTATACAGGCCAGAAGGCAGTATTAAAAAGCGACGGATCACTTAATGTATTTTCGGGCGTAAATACAGAACACTCTATTTCATGGATAAATAATATGTTAAGCTTTACATCGACGCCTTTATCCCTGGTTTTTGAAGAGATCGGCAGACAATATGACGTTGTGATCCGGTTTCCTGGAAACCTGAACAATACCTATACGGGAACATTCAAAAAAAGTGTTGAGATTGAGAACTCCCTGAAAGTTGTTTGCAGGCCCTTTAACCTGTCATTTACCCGAATATCAAAAAATGAATATATTGTTACCAGTAAATAATAAGAATCTTAATTACAAAATATTTTTATCCCTGATTTTTCTGCAAATAACCGCAAATATTTTTTCGCAGGAGATCAGGATTAATTGTTCCGACAAACCTTTGAATGAAATTCTCATCACTTTACGTGATGACTACAAAGTGATGTTATCCTTTGATGACAAGCATTTATCAACCTATAAGCTCACTCTGAACAGAAGATTCTCCTCCCCGGAACAGGCTTTTGATTTTCTGATCAGAGGTTTGCCACTGGCCTATGAGATTAATGAAGGCGTAACAGTTTTTTATACAGTTCAGCCTCCGGAACAAAGAAAAGAATATGTCATTGCCGGAAAGATATCTGACGCAGTCAGTCATGAAACACTGCCCTTTTCGGCAATTCTCATCAACCGGTCGGGATTGATTTCCGATGCAAAAGGCAATTTTGCCTACACTTCAACAACTGACAGTGTATTCTCCGTTATTATTTCATATCTCGGCTATTATATACTTGATACAATTGTAGGTTATGGTTCGCATCATAATTTCAGACTGACACCTTCAGTCATTGCACTGGAAGAAATTGTGGTGATTGGCTCTGAGATTTCACACTCAATCCAGACAGGCATTTCACCGGGCATATCAAAATTAAACCATAAGGTAGCTTATTATTTACCCGGTAATGGTGATAATTCGATCTTTAACCTGTTAAGACTCCAGCCGGGCATACTGGCTGCCGGTGAACAATCGGCCGATCTCATCATCCGGGGGAGTTACGAAGGGCAAAGCCAGATTATCTTCGATGGTTTTACCATCTATGGAATGAAAAATTTCAATGATAACATCAGCGCTGTTAATCCCTACATGGCAAAAGACATAAAAGTGATGAAAGGCAGTTATGGCGCAGAATATGGGGAACGGGTCGGAAGTATTGTTGATATCACCGGAATGGACGGTAACCGTTTATCACCATCGGTGCAATTTAGTATTAACAATATGACGTTGAACGGAAAGGCCAGTGTCCCTTTCCGTAAACAATCATCTTTACTGATTGCGTACAGGCAAACATTTTACAATTTATACAGCCCTTACAAGTCAACCACTTCGGGAGGAGGTTTCGGAAGAGGATGGCAAAGCAACGGCGGGGCTGATTATTATGTCAATCCCGATTACGGATTCCGTGATATGAACCTGAAATATTCAGGAAGCGGACGGAAAAGCAATTATTTTATCAGTCTTTACGGAGGTATGGACCACTTTTCCTATACATTTGAATATGAGGCCGGACGATTAAACACAACACTAAATCCCGGAGAGGAAAATCTTCAGCTGGGAGGAACAGCATTCTATGGTTTTAACTGGAAGAAAAAAAACACAAGCAATATAATCCTGAGTTATTCTTCACTTCATTCAGACAGGGAAAAAACGGAAGAGACTGAAAGAACTTCAGGACACACATTATATTCCAGCTCCTCACAACAGAATAATGTTTCAATCACTGAACTCAACAGCCGGACAGATAACAGACTTGTATTTTCCGAACAGCATACAGCCGATATCGGATTGGGATTGCTGTATTATTATAGCATGACCAGTGAACACGTGGATCAGAATATAACAAATAATGAAAATACAAATCTTAAGATCCCTTATCTGTATCTCCAGGATAATATTACCTTATTAAAAAAGATTACTTTAAAGCCGGGTATCCGGGCAGATATTTACCTGCCACAACGGGGAGTTGAAGACCCTGTCGCAGTACCATCAAAGAAAATATTCTTCCAACCCCGTTTGTCGGCCAGGTATCGTATTGATAATCATTTCAGTGTAAATGCTGCAGCCGGTGTTTACAATCAATTTGTGGCCAAAAACATGACCAATGATACAGCAGGAAATTACACAATGGATTGGTCATTATGTGACGGCAACACTGTAAAAGTGCTTAATTCTCAAAGCTATACTCTGGGATGTTCGTATAACAACCATGGCTTTACAGCCAGTCTTGAAGGTTATATCAGGAATACGGGAGGAATTACACGTTACCTGAAAACCGGGGATATAACGACACCTTATGAGGGAGACGGTAAAACAAAGGGGCTGGACGTATTCATTAAGCAAGAATTTAAAAATCAGACTTTATGGATATCCTATACACTGAGTAAAACGGAAGAATATTTTACGTATTTCCCGTCAGATGAATACCTGCCCGCCATGCATGATCAGCGGCACGAATTAAAACTGGCCGGCCTGGCCAGGATAAGATTCTTTCATTTTTCAGCCAATTATGTGTTTGGATCGGGCGTACCTGATCCCGGTAAGTTACCTGATGTTATTGATTATACCCGGCTTTACAACAGGCTTGATGTTGCAGCCATATTTAAATTCACCCGGAGAAAACTGCATATTGATGCGGGAATTTCTGTTATGAATGTTTTTAATACTGAGAATATACGATATTCCAATTATATCCGCATCCCTGCCGAAGATACCGAGACCATAAGCCTTTATACCGGGGCTGTACCTAGAACACCTGCGGTGTTTCTGAACATATATTATTAAGGCTTTTTTTGTCAGAATTGGAATTTGTTTGCACTTAAAGCGTCAATAATTATATCAACAAAAATCATCTGACAGTAATTCAATAAATTAATAAAATATTTAGAAGGCACAAGCGAATGCTTGCGCCAGTATAGGGGGACGCACAGTCATGGGGAAGCTAATTACTGGTTCAAGCGTCGGCTTGGACCTGATTATTACAATTCATCACCCAATCACCAAATAAAAAGGTAGGGTAAAACAAATTTCATGCGGTTTAATGACAAAGAAGCATAAAATGAATCAATTGGCTTCAAACAAATGTTAAATAAAAATTATTCGTCATGAAAAATTTATTTGTAAAAACAATCGGAAGTGCAATGGCTCTTTTCCTTATTGCAGGAATTTCTTTTGCACAGGAGAACGCAACTGGCTCTGATCTCCAGAATCAGGATCAGAACCAGGTTCAGGAGCAAACTCAGACCCAGGAACAAAACCAGGTCATGGAACAAAATGCTGTTCAGGAGCAGACACAGACTCAGGAACAAAACCAGGTTAAAGAACAAACTGCTGTTCAGGAGCAAAACCAGGAAAGCATCCGTAACCGTAAAAGATTCCGTGAATCTCTCACTGATGAACAGAAGGCCATTCTTGAAAACCAGGAAATGACACAAAATCAGAAACGGAATGCTTTTAAAGCCTCTCTCTCAGAAGAGCAAAAAGCCATGCTGAGAGAAAACCAGGAACTCCGCAAACAGCAGCGGAATCAATACCGTACCAATGTCTCCGAAGAACAGAATCAGCAAATGAGGGAGAACCAGGAGAACACACGCACCCGGACAAGAACCGGCGGACAGGGAGGTAACTAAAATCAGATAAATACATAAACAGGAAGATCCGGAGAATCCGGGTGATAGTTCCGGATCTTTCTTCATTTTCAGGTTAACGAACTATCTTACTTGATAAACGAAGAAAAATGAGACCGGTTGCTATTCTTTCTGTATTGATTCTTTTCGGATTACCTGCCTTGTCACAAACAGACAGGATCGATTCATTGTTATATGATGTTCTCGGGAATGACTGGGAGATGAAAAGACTATTGGACCCACCCTCTTCCTATTGTTATCTGTATGGCGGATTTGCCGGCGACAGCAAGACTTTATATGCAGGAAGGGAAATCGGAGAAGATATTTATACTCTGAATGGCAGTCTGTATTTTTTACATTCCAAAGGATTTTACCTTGGAGCTTCAGGCTCGTGGTACAGTCAGTCTGACCCGGGTTATAGAAATACTATTGCCACAATTGGCTACCTGAAAGCCTTAAACAAGAAAAATACCATGATATTAAGGGCATCTTACAACCGTTACTTTTATAACAGTCAGGATACCTCAGTAAATTATGTTTTTAAGAACAATATCGGATCTTCTCTTTCATACAGGAACAAGTGGATTGGCGGACGGCTTTCGATCAATTTCTTGTTCGGTGAGGAATTCGGGATGAATGTAACCCCTAGTCTTTTTTCACGCATACCTTTGATACGTTTCGGTACTTTCAATAAAATTCAGTTTGAGCCTGAAATTTCTTTATTTATAGGTTCAGAATCAGTTGAATATGTCAGTGCCGGCAGCCTGAGCGGACATATGTCAGGGTCACAGCAGGAGCTCACAACAAAAGATGTATACGGCCTGTTAAACATGCAGTTTTATTTACCGGTATGCCTATATATAGGCGACTTCGATATTGAGCTGGGCTATTCACTGAATGTCCCCTGTACACAGGATGAAAACATAACCTTACCGGTGAGTTCATTCTTTACAATTTCACTGGGGTATATGTTGCCGTTAAACTAAAATGATCACTTGCATTTAACCAAAATAATAATTCTATACGACTTCTATCCAACCACTTTCATAATCAAATTAAAATCAATTCAGGATGAAAAAATTTCAATTTCAAAGAAAAATTCTAATGCTGTTGATCATGATTTTCCTGATACTGGTATCAGAAAATCAGGCACAGTCGGTCAAAAGACAATGCATTTCAAGTTATGGTGTAATGGCCATAGCCGGTGATGCGGCCTTTGCGCAAACGGTTGGCCAGCCCTTCAATACACTGGCCTCCTCCGGAAATTCAGCTGCCATATTACAGGGTTTTCAGCAACCTGTAATGTTTAAAGCGGAAGCGATAAATTCCGGTCCGTTGAAAAATCTTAACCTTAACGTTTTTCCGAATCCTGCCACCTACACGGTTATTCTTCAGAGCGACAAAACATTAGAAAAGTCGCGGATTGAGGTAACGGATCTGGCGGGCAGGATCATTTTATCGGAACAAGTAACACAGTTACAACAGTTTGAACTGAACTGCGGATCATGGAAAAACGGTATTTACATTATCACCGTGCGTGATGACGACCAGAACATCTCGTCCATTAAAGTAACCATCAACAAATAATCACGAATATGAAAAAGATTAGAATCATATTGATCATGCTGGCCTTCATCGGCTATGCGGCCACCATAAGTGCACAATCAAGTCTGACAGTGAAAGCATCACCCATGTATGCTTCACTTAAATTCACCGACAGCCAGGGAACCAAGCTCAACAGCGAATATTCAGGAATTTTCACCGGGGGTTACGGCCTGGGGTATCGCCTGGTCACCGAAGGCGGGTTTATGGTTAACGTCGGAGCCGGTATACGTAAGGCAGGAGCCACCATGGTATATGATGAAATGAATTATACCTGGGATCTTCAATATGCCGAGGGACGGCTGGGTGTAGGATACATGCTGGTCAGCAGTGATATTGGCCCGTACCTTGATGTTGCGGGATATTATGGCTATCTGCTGCGCGGATTTCAGACCATTAACAACGAAGATTTCAATATCAAGGAATCGGAATCGATCAATAATTCCGATTATGGCATTGTGATCTCTCCCGGAGTGCAGATCAAGCTTTCCTATGAGATCAGGACCTTTATTGAGTTTAACTATCTTATGGGATTGGCGAACCTGGAAAAGGAAGAAAGTCAGAAATCCAAAACTGTTGGCTATGGCCTGACTTTCGGATTTGCCTTCGCTTTTTAATGCAATGTTTAACATCATTAATATCAAGCATATGAAAAAATTAAACATCCTTTGGTCTGTTATCGCGATTTGCTTAATAGGCCAAACCACATACGCACAGCAGATAGGTGACCTGAACGGGATTTACTACCAGGCTGTCGCTATTGATGAAAACGGTAAAGAAATTGTCGGAATGGATATTGAAGACAAGCCTCTTTTTGAGAAAGCAATAGGCGTTAGGTTCACTATAACCAAGGGTCTTAATGGGGCCATACAATGGGAAGAGACTCATACGACCACGACTGATAAATATGGATTGTTTTCCCTGATTATTGGCAAGGGTACCCCGACAGGAAGTGCTGTCTATACCAGGTTACTGGATATTCCGTGGATTGATGCCGACCAGTTCCTGAAAGTTGAAATCTCAACTAAAAATGACGGTAACTATGTGTTGGTGAGCAATCAGCAGTTCATGACCGTTCCGTACTCTTTCTATACTGATGATATTGCCGATAATGCCATCACCACGGCCAAGGTTTTGAATGAAACACTGCTGGCCGAAGATATCGGCACAGGTTCGATTGAAACTTCCGAGATACTGGATGAAACGATCCTGGCTGAAGATATCGCAACAGGAGCCGTAACAACTTCTGAAATCCTGAATGAGACCATTGCAGCAGAAGACATTGCAGAAGGGGCCGTAACAACCTCCGAGATACTGGATGAAACCATCGTGGCCGGGGACATTGCAAGCGGCGCGGTCACCACTGCAGAAATCCTGAACGGTACCGTGGTCAACGAAGACATTGCCGACGGCACCATCGACCTGACCTCCAAGGTTACCGGTGTACTGCCGGTTGCCAATGGCGGAATGGGAAATGCCACGCTGACTGTTGATAATATATTGGTCGGAAGCGGCACTGATCCTATAAAAGCGAAAGTACTGGCGTCAACGGATTCAAGTCTTATTATAACACAAACATCAGACTCCATTATCCTGAAAACGCAGTTTAAAGCGGCTGAAGTAACCAGTGATCCTGCAGGTACATTCAATATACCGAATATACCTGCCGGCGATACCTGGGTCTCGAATGCCATCAATTATTTCGGGGTTAATTTCGGAGATATTATTGTCGGCTCGATTGATCAGAGCCTGCAGGGTTGCATGCTCACCGCTTATGTTTCACAGCAAAATGTGATAAGGATTGCCATTTATAACGGTACAGGCGGCCAGGTAAATTTCGGCCTTGATGTTAATTTAAGGGTGTTTGTCATACGATAGTAAATCTTTGTTTTCAAAGATCAGATACGGCAGGTATATTCAGACCTGATCATTCCCCGCCGGAGTTGTTAATTTCCCGGCGGGGATTTCTTTTAAACAAAACCGGAAATGATACGTTGTATACATTCCGTATGTTTATTATAACGAAATGACCGACAGTGAAATCATCAAACTGATCCTGCAGGGCGATAGGGAAAAATACAGGGTGCTGGTAGACCGGTATCAGTCACTGATTTTCCGCACCTGCATGGGTTTTGTCCACAACAAGGAAGATGCGGATGATCTGACACAAGACGTTTTTATCCAGGTCTTCCGTTCACTTTCAAGGTTCAAAGGTGAAGCTGCATTTTCCACATGGATCTACCGCATTGCGGTTAATGCCTCCCTCAACCGGATCCGTAAATCTAAGGGTTATTCTCTTCTGAAAAGGATCGGATTGACTTCAGGCGAAAGCAATGTCCCAGATCCCTCCCTTCTAATCCCCGAAGATGAAGATCCGGAGTCTGTTCTCATCCGTGAAGAACATCATGCCTGGCTGCAAAATGCGCTGGACAGCCTTCCTGAAAAGCAGCGCACAGCTTTGGTTCTGAGCAAATACGACGAACTGCCGCAAAAAGATATTGCTGCCATTTTGAACACCACCGAAGGCGCAGTGGAAGCCCTTATTCAAAGGGCAAAAGCCAATCTCAGGAAAAAACTGAAAAAAAAATAAAAAAAATAAAAAAAGCCGTAGGAAAATAACAGATTTTGTTTCAAATCATTAAAGTTAACGAATATGAATTGCCAGGAATGCTTAAAATATTTGGATGAATACCATGAAGACAGTTTGCCCGGCGGCATAAAGGACCAGGTTAAGGAACATCTTGAAACCTGTACAGGCTGTGCAGAAAGCTACCATCTGATGATCCTTGCCGGCCGGGTTATAAAAGAAGAAAAGAATGTGCTGTCCAATCCTTTCCTGTCTACCCGTATTATGGCACAGATCGGATCAGATGAAATGCTTAAAGAACCTGCAAAGCAAGTACCCGTTTATGTACATATGTTGCAGTCTGTCCTTGTCACATTATCACTTGCCCTGGCTGTAATATCAGGGATTTTTGCAGGAAACATCTATAAACCGGATCAGGCAGAATCTCCTTTACCTATTGAAATGGCTTATATAGATGATGCAACTCTTGAAGCCGTAACCTTTTTTACAAATGAGTAAACCCTGAAAAAAATGAGATCAGAAAAAAAACAGAAAATCCTGGTTTGGATCGTAGCGGTGTTGGCACTGATGAACATTTCAACCCTTGCAACCATTCTGGTTCATACCAACCAGGCGAAGAAATCAGAGACAGTTACAACAACAGTTCAGCGGCAAGCGGCAGCGGATGCAGAAAGATTCGGCGGAAGGTATTTCTGTGATCAACTTGACCTGGATGCGGATCAGATGAGAACATTCAGGAATGTCAATACCGTCTTCCGTCAGCAGGCCAGAGATATTACCATAGACCTGGCCCTGTATCGCAGGCAAATGCTGACGGAAATGGCTGCCGGCCATAGCGACACCAACAGGCTTTACCGGTTATCTGACTCCATCGGCCACTTGCACAGTGATCTGAAGAAGCTGACATTCAGGTATTATCTTGATATAAAAAGTATATGCTCCCCGCAACAGCAGGAAAAACTTGAACGACTGTTCGGAACGATTATGGCCCGCGATACACAGATGGGTTATCCCGGAAGACAGGGGCCTAAAGGCAGACCGAGAGCAAAACAGGAAGGCATATGGTTTCGCAATAAATTTAAAACAGATTTTTAAACAATACACAATGTAAACTTTTTTGAAAATGAAAACAAAACTTTTTCTTACAGGACTGGCCATAATGGCCATTACAACGTGGGCTGCTGCCCAGGACAACAATACCGGTAACCGGCCGCAAAACGGAAAAGGCAAAGGCAGTGCCTATGTTGATGCCAATAAAAACGGGATCTGCGATCATTATGAAAACGGAACAGTCACCGGAACAGCAAACCGGGGTGCCGCATACGGACGCAATAACGGAACCGGTAAATCGCAGGGTTATAAAAGAGGAAGAGGAATCGGGCAAGGCAGGGGTCGTAACTACATTGACGCCAATAATAACGGGATATGTGACCGGCGTGAATCAGTTACTGTGAATGAAAAAGCCGAATAATTCCATTCCAGAAAACAGCGGATATTATTGAGGAAATGACAGGCTATAAACCTGTCATTTTTTGCTTTACAGATATAAAAATCAGATAAACATCACGGAAACGGGCAAGGTATGGAGCTGAATGGTGACCCTATTAATGGTTCAGGCAGGCATGGTCACAACCATACCGGTGAGACTGAAACTTCAGCAGGATTATGCCATATAAATTTGTTTTTTCAGGAAAAATATTAATCTTTGTGAAACAATTGAACAATTGTTCATATATTGAATTAAATGAAAAAACAAAATTCGTATTTATCTGATAATCTATATGTTGAAAAAGACAAAGTGAATTCGGTGAAAAAGACAATGAAATCCGAAAAGTTTTTTCATTACCTCGCAGAGACTTTTAAAGCCATGAGTGATCCGACAAGAACAAAAATAATCTTTGCCCTCTGCCAGGAAAAAGAATTATGCGTCAGCGACATGGCCGCTATAATCGGCACCACAAACTCCGCTATTTCCCACCAGCTAAGAACATTACGAAACATGAAACTGGTCAGATACAATAAAATTGGCAGGTTGATTTTTTATTCACTGGATGATATCCATATTAATCATTTATTTGCAGAAGGACTAAGACATGTAGAGGATCTTTAGTTTTATTTCACGGTTGGTTATATGTTCACATATTTACACAAATATAATTATGGTCAGCGAAAACAGTAATATGTCATTAACAGATATGAAAGAAGGTCAGACCGGAATAATTGTTTCGGTTGCCGGAGGAAAAGGCGCGACAAAAAGACTGGCTGATCTGGGGTTGTCGCCGGGAACCGAGATAAAGGTTATAAGAAAGGCTTTATTTTCCGGGCCTGTTAAAGTCCTGGTGCGTGGTTCAAGAATAGTCATTGGCCGGGGCCTGGCATTGAAAATCATAGTTGCATTGAAATGACGGAAGAAAAAAAGCTTAATATCGTTCTGGCAGGTCAGGGCAATACAGGGAAATCTACTGTATTTAATTTTCTGACAGGTCTGCATCAGCATATCGGCAACTGGGCCGGAAAAACAATAGAAAAATCAGAAGGTACCCTTTTCTATAAGGGATATACAGTGGATGTACTTGATCTGCCCGGCATATATTCTTTAACAACTTATTCTGTTGAGGAAGTCATATCACGGGAGTATATTATAAATCAGAAACCCGATTGTGTCATAAACATTGTTGATGCCACCAACCTTGAAAGGAACCTGATTTTCACATTTCAGCTGCTTGAGCTTGAATGTCCGGTTATACTGGTTTTGAACATGGTTGATCTGGCAAAAAAGAAAGGAATTCGCATTGATTCCAAAAAACTCCAGGACATACTTAATGTTCATGTTATACCCACCATTGCCTCACGCGGAGCAGGATTAACCTCTATTATTGATAAAGCTATTGAACTAAAAGAAAAAAAAGGGCAACACAAAGTTCATCATTACGGTAAAGAAATAGAGAATTGCATCAAACAGTTATCCGCTTTACTGGAGGATATAGATATTTCATATCCGGCAAGGTGGATAGCCATTAAGCTTCTTGAAAAAGATAAGGATATAATAAAACTGGTACAGAAAAAGAAACCGGAAATCCTTGAAAAAACCAAACAACTTCAAGATTATCTTGAGGATATTCACGGGCACGATTCTTCACTCGTTATTGCAGATGAAAGAAGCCATCTCACCTGTCGTATCACAAGGGAAACAGAGACAATAGATGCAAACCGGAAGGCTTCACTTAATGACAGGCTGTCTGCCATAACCACTGACCGGTTCCTGGGTTATATTGTGATGGTTCTGATTTTGGGAGGGATGTTTCTTACGGTTTTCATGATGGGCGACTTGCTTTCAGGTTTGTTTGATCCTCTTTTTATCAGCTGGCACAACTGGTGGAATGATACGGTTGGAACCACATTTATTGCTTCGCTTGGATGGGCGGCGGTTGAAAGTGTACTTGCCCTGGTCCAGATTGCCCTGCCCTATATTTTGCCTTTCTATATTATTTTATATATTCTGGAAGACTGGGGTTATATAGCCCGGATCTCTTTCCTGATGGACAATCTTATGCATAAAATGGGCATACATGGAAAGGCGTGCATTTCTTTCATCATAGGGCTCGGATGCAATGTTCCCGGGTGTCTTTCATGCCGCATCATGGAATCAAAACGGGAAAGGTTTATTACTGCCGTTCTTGTCACACTTGTGCCATGTTCAGCCGTATCCGTTATTGTTTTTGGTCTTGTTGGGAAATATGTGGGATTATTATGGGCTTTCGGATTATACCTTTTTGCACTGTTACTGATTTTCCTGGTTGGAAAAATACTCTCCAGATTGCTTCTTGGAGAACCTGTGGAGCTTATTATGGCCATGCCCGATTATAAAACACCTCAGATAAAAACAGTGTTATATCAGACATGGGATGCTTTGAAGGAGTTTGTTTACATAGCGGCGCCAATAGTTGTAATATCAGGCGTTGCAATTCACGGTATTGATCTTGCAGGATGGATGCCGTTTATTTCATCCATTTTAAAGCCTGTTACTGTTAACTGGCTGGGACTTCCTGCTGTTACGGGCATCCTGCTCATTTTCGGGATTTTGCGAAAAGAACTGATCCTTGTCATGCTGGCAGCATACCTGGGAACTACTCATTTTTCAGACGTTCTGAGTCCACAACAAATGATAACCTTTGCTGTTGTCAGCATGTTTTATGTTCCCTGCATCGCTACCATATCTGTTCTCTGGAAAGAATATGGCTGGAAGAAAGCTTTAATTGTATGCGTGCTTGAGATTTTGTTTGCTATACTGCTGGCCGGAATTGTAAACAGGATATTGAATTTTGTGTTCTAAACACATTTTTATCACAGAAGGGTTAAAAAAAGAAATCATTGAGAAATCGCTTTCTTATTTTTAACAAATATTTTCACTTAAGGATTCATTGATCTCAGACAATCCAGTTGTTTTGGCTCCTGATTTTCATCCAGCGCCACAAAAACAAAGGTGCCTTCCACCACTTTTTCACGGTTTGAGCCATACATTTCTTCAGCATAAATCTCCACTTTTACATGAATACGAATAAGCTTAACCTTTTCAATCCGGCCGACTATCTCAATAATCGTATCGGGTTTGATGGTTTTGAGAAACTTTATCTTCTCAGTGTTCACTGTAAACATATGTTCATGGGCAAAGCGCGTTGCCGTGATAAAAGCCACCTCGTCCATCCACTTCAGGGCTTCGCCGCCAAATAATGTGTTGTTGGCATTAAGCATACATGGAAATATAGCTTTAAACTGCCGTGTAACACTATTTTCAATAAGATCCAGCATGGCAATTAAAATTTTCTCAAAAATAATGAAAAGTATTTTAAATGAACTTATGTTCATTTGTTTTATTAAATTTGTATTAAAAAAGCAATGGATAGAATGAAAAAGATCATAACGCTGTTATTAACTGTCATGCTGTTTGCATGCTTTTTTTTATCAACAGGTTGTTCAGCTCAAAAGAAGTATAAGGCAGTACCCTGTCCCTGTGAGAAACAGCATAAGAACAGATGAAACCACAATAAACCGGAATTGATTGTCCGCGCCCGGTTAAAGATTTTGATCAAAAACAATATCAAAAGAATTATTACATTTAGATAGAAATTTATATCTGGTTATCAAATAAAAAAATGCCAAACCGAAGAAGATACAGAAGGGTTACCATGCCTCCGCCGATGGAAGGTTTTAAGCCTTTCGGTATACCCATGCGTGAACTGGAACCAATTGTTTTACTTTTCGAAGAGTACGAAGCGATCAGGCTTGCCGATTATGAGGATCTGACGCAGGAAGAAGCCGCCTCTAAAATGAATATTTCAAGGCCTACATTCACCAGAATGTATGACAAAGCCCGAAAAGGTATTGCCAGAGCATTTGTTGAAGGGAAGGCCATTTTCATACAGGGAGGAACATATGTCACCGATGATTACTGGTACAGATGTTATGACTGCCATGAAACAATGATCTCGATGAAGCCTGCAAAGCACTGCAGAAAATGTGATTCGGATAATTTAATTCAATTAAACAAACCCGAAAATGCAAAGTGAATCTAAGGGCAATGAATTCTGTATTTGTGTGCACTGCAATACAAGGATATCTCATAAACGAGGTATTCCCTGCCGTCAGAACAAATGCCCGAACTGTGGGAAGGTTATGCTTAAGGAAGGTTCCTATCATCATCAGCTCTACCTGCAAAAATTCCAGAATAATAAAAAATAAAACACATCTGAAACTTTAATACAATGCCCAGTTTATCCCCGGGTACCCCTGGGGCAAAAGAAGCTTATGGTATTTCAATTATCCGTGACGATCTAAGCATAAAGATCCCGCCCAAAGCCTTAAACCGTTACGGCTTGTCGGACAACGATATCGTACTGCTTTGTACCACCCGTATCGGCGAAGGTGGTTTTGGAATTCTGAATAAAGAAAAAGCATATAAAAGTGTTTTTAAAACTGTCATCGACAAAATAGATAAACTGAATTCAATATTCTATATAAAAAGCAAAGCTTATGCCTTAACAGAGATCATTGAGGGAAAGGTTCTTTTTACAGAACAATTGTTAGAAGCTTTTAATCTGAAAAAAGGCGACCGTCTGCTTGTCATTAAAAGCACAACCGTCTCAATGAGCTATTCACCTGTTGAAGTTTGGAAACGAAAATTTGAGCAAAGAGGCTTTTTTGAGGCCGTTGAGAATATGAAAAAACTGGAAGAATTCTAACGAACTTTATATTTTAAGTTAAGTATTATGTATAATTGTTTATGCCCCGTGAACTTTTAAAGCATTTAAATGTTTTATTTTAAATATTCTTACAAACGAGTAATTCTCATAAAATAATAATTTAAATTTAATAATCATGAAAAATCAAATTGGTATAGACAGCAGTTATTCAAACCAGGTTGTAGAAAAACTCAATGGTTTGTTAAGCAATGTCCAGGTATTTTACATGAATGTCAGGGGATTTCACTGGAACATTACCGGAAGGCATTTCTTCAAACTTCATGAAAAATTTGAAGAACTGTATGATGATCTGAATGAAAAAGCAGATGAAATTGCAGAAAGGATTCTTATGCTGGAAGGCAAGCCGGTTCATTCTTTCACGGAATACCTGAAAACATCTGAAATTAAAGAAAAGCTCAATGTATCTTCCGATATGGCTACAGTAAAAGAAGTCATTGACGGATTGGGCATCTTGTTGAAAAAGGAGAGGGAAATCGCATCTTTAGCTGCCGAAAATGCTGATGATGGCACAGTTGATTTAATGACAGGATATATTTCCGGACAGGAAAAGATGGTATGGATGTACAATGCATTTTTGAAATAAACGATAGAATAATTATTTAAGTTCATTATAACGATTGTTCACTTTCTCAAGGAAAGCCAGTTAATGACCATAATCTGACCACTTACCGGTCAATCATTACTTCTTACCGATTTTTCATAGTTTCATGGTTTGATTTTTTCAAACTTTCACCTGTTAATTCAAAAAAACAGTGCTATGAAAAAAAGTAAAGTTTGTCCCTGGTGGATGGGGTATATGCTTCTATTTCCTTTGCGTAAAATTGGTCAGGATCCCAAAAAAATACTTTCACCCTATATTAAGCCTGGAATGAGTATTATGGATTATGGTTGCGCCATGGGATATTTCAGTATTCCTCTTGCCCGGATGACCGGCAGGAAAGGGCATGTTTATTGTGTTGATATTCAAAAAAAAATGCTGGAAAAACTTAAAAAGAGGTCTGTAAAATATAATGTTACATCTATTATACGGCCATTACAGGTGGGCATAAATTATCATCCGGCCGATTTATCCGGTCAATTGGATTTCATCCTGCTTTTTGCCGTAGTGCATGAGGTACCGGATAAAGAAAAACTATTCCGTGACCTTTATAAGATGTCTAAAAGCGGATGCAAAGTCCTGCTTGCCGAACCTAAGAGTCATGTAACAACCCGAAATTTTACGAAATCTTTGCTCTTAGCTCAATCAGCCGGATATAAAGTGATTGATGAGAAACCTTTGCAAAACGGATTATGTACATTACTGATGAAACCAAAAGTTGTTGAACCTTTTGAAATGACATCACGATTTAATAAAAAAGATGCTTTTCAAGACCAACCTGAAATATCAATAGAACAGTAAAGCGGGATAATAAATAAAAGTCTCTGACCATTCTCTTTCCTGAAAAGTAATGCAAGAATTAAGAGCCAGGAATCATGACGAATACTTCTGATGGTATTGTTTGTCTTCTGATCAATCTGCCAGAGTTTGAAAGACCCGACAGAGCCGATGCAAGAAACACTTATACTGCTTCCGGAATCCAATGCCTGTCGATAAACAAAAGCACAACATCTTTAGAATTCAATCCCTTTTCTTGCCTCAACACCCTGCTTATAGTAATGTTTGACTTCTTTCATTTCTGTCACAAGGTCGGCTTTTTCATAAAGTCCCGAAGATGCATACCGGCCTGTAATGATTATTTCCATAGATTCAGGTTTTTTATTTAAAAGCTGCATCAGTTCATCTTCAGTAAAAAGATTATAAAAGACGGCAATACAGGCTTCATCAAGAATAACCATATCAAAATCTCCTTCTTCAATAATCCGGGATATTTCCTTTAAGCCATTCCTGGCAGCTTCGATATCATTATGGGTTGGTTTATTATAGATAAAACAACCTAAACCATACTGTTTAATGGTTATTGCCGGCAGAAAAGAGTTTACCGCTTCAATTTCCGAATATGGCTTTCCCTTTACAAATTGGGCAAAAAACACCCGTTTCCCGGCTCCAACTGCCCTTAAAGCCAGGCCAAAGGCAGCAGTTGTCTTTCCTTTGCCATTGCCGGTATACAAATGAATATAACCTTTCATTTTGTTAAATTATGAAAGTTTCCAGTTACAAAAATATTAATATGATTAAGAATTCAGAATCAATGTCATTAAGGGAAGGATTTTTTTGTCCTCTCCCTTCACCCTCTCCGAGAGAGGGACATAATCTGGTCTTAACTTAACGACATTGAAATCAGAATGACGATTTTTGATTGTAGAAGGGTAAGATTAATTTAATTAAACCTGTTATGCCTTCTCTGTTGTCTGTTAAGATGTCGTCTTTCATGACGGAGATTTACTTTATTTTGCTCATTAACAAAAGATTTACCCATTATATTGCCTATTTTAATGCCGAGATACACCGTACGGGGCAGAAGTGGCCCATACATATAGGCAGGGTCCCGGTCTATGCCTTTATCAAAATCTGACTGCCATGAATTGAATACATTTTTTATGCCCCCAAAGCACTGCAAGCTGGCTCCGTTAAGCTTTGCCGTATAAGTTAGTTTTACTCCGGCATCAAAAAATACCGGGGATTCATATAATTCACTTCCTTCAATAACATTCCCTTCACGAATCTGTGAAATTTCATAAATGCGTTCTGCTGAAAGGACATTATCCTCATAAGGTGTCATCGGTAAGCCTTGCTCATATTCATTATACTGGCTGTTCTCATAATCAGCAATGATATCAAAGCCAAAATGGGGAACCAGCATGCAGCCCGTAAAATTGCCTGTGACCGAGAGGCAAAAATCCGGAGCAAAATCCCAATCTATCACAAAATACCCGTATTGACCCGGGGTACGAAAAAACCTTCTTTCATCAAACTCCTGTGCAACATCATATTGACTTGATTGTAACGTAAAGCCGGAAGTCAGAGAAAAATCATTTTGCGGCTTCAATTTAAATTCCATATTGATGCCTGCAACTGTGGCACCGTCCGCCGCATTAATCCGTGTATATCTTACAGTCCCTGTTTCGTCAGGGTCACCTATATCGTTCACGAAGGGATTATCCAGTCTTGTATAGAAACCTTCCAGCAGAATACCTGTGTAAAAGCTTCCTATCATACCATTAAAGTCGAGAGATGCCATGAGGCTTTGACTGTTTTCCTGCTTGAGTCCTGGATCATTTACATGTATTACCTTGCGTAATCCGGAAGTTTCAATATGAAGATCCTCATCAAATATTTGCGGGGCGCGGAATCCTTGTGAATAGCTAACCCTGGCCTGCAATTCCCTGATTACCTCATACATAATGCTGATACGCGGACTAAAGACATTGCCTTTTTTAATATCGCCGGTATTTTCAGCAAGGTTTTTCACCTTAAAGTGATCATATCTTGCCCCGACGGCTATTTTCACCTTTTGAAACTTTGCCTCAACCTGAACAAAACCGGCCGATATTACTGACGACTGGTCTGCCACAATAGTATTCCCTGTATGAGGCAGGTTAACAACACTATCGTTAACAATAACTGCATTATCAAAGTCAGGATATCCCAGTTTTTTATCGTTAAGAAACCCGCTTGTATTTTCAATACCGGCTATAATTGATGTATTATCAAAAACAGCTTTATACTGAGCGCCGACATTACAGGTTTTATCACTTGAATTACCATAATCAACGAGTGATTGGTTTGCCCCGTAATATGAATCCCTGTTAAGAAACTGCCCTGAAGCATAAACCGAAAGCAGGTCATAATGCCTGAAGAACTGCTCATAAGTTACAGCACCTGTTTTTAAATTGTGTTTCACAGATTCGGCAATATCCCTTTCGTGTAAGGGAAGGTCTTGTTTATTTCCCCCGTCCCTTTGTTCCTTTATCACAAAAAAGTCCATTGTCAGCTTATTCCGGTATCCGAAACGATGAAATAACCTTGTTCCAAGGGTAAGATTGTTCATAGGAGCTATCTCTGAAAACTCATCACTGTTGGCATCAAACATTTTCCTTTCCCGTGCAAAACCAAATAAGGCCATTCCGGTTTTACGATCGTCAGAAACCATCGAAGTATTCATATGAGCAGAATAATCAGGTGCGCTGCTTTCTCCCTCATTAACACCAATACCTGTAAGGGCATAATGAACGCCAGCTTCATATGAATTGATGACAGGATCTTTTAAAATAAGATTTATTGTTCCTGCAATGGCATTGCTGCCAAATAATGCGGAACCTCCGCCACGGACAACTTCCACCTTCTCAATCATATTGGCAGGTATAAGTTCCAGGCCATATACACCAGCCAGTCCGCTAAATACAGGGCGGTTGTTAATCAATATCTGGGAATAAGGACCTTCCATACCGTTCATGCGCACCTGTGTAAAACCACAGTTCTGGCAGTTGTTTTCAAGGCGTAAACCCGGTGAAAAATTCAGTCCTTCACCCAGGGTAACTGACTGCGAACTATTATAAAGCCTTGAGGATATTGTATTAATGATCACAGGGGCGTCAACACGCCTCTGCTCAGTACGGTTCCCTGATACTACCACCTCCTCGAGGTGCTGAATATCTTCTTCCAGATCAAATTTAATTTCCTCTGTTCTGTTTGCTTTTGCAATAATTGTTTTTTCCTGGGTTTTATAACCTATCATGCTGGCCATAATGGTTATTTCTCCGGCAGGAACATTTATCAACTGATAGTGTCCTGTTTCATCTGTAACCGTACCTATTGTCGTTCCTTTTATTGAAACACTTGCAAAAGATATATGTTTTCCGCAACAAACCACATGGCCGACAATATTGGCATCGGTTTTTGTTTTTTGGGAGAAAACCGTACACTGTATTGAAAAAAATAATATTACAGAAAAGATATGTAACCTGCTCATATTGAATAAATAAAAATTAGCTCCGATAAAATAAGAGCATCTATGAAAGTATAATCATCCGGAAATGCCGGATAATAAAAAAAACCGGTTGTATTATTGATAATAAGGCGGCGATCTGCCTTTAAAAGAATCAATTCTTATCAGCAAACATGCTGAAATCCTGCCAGCAGAGTATAATGTCTTTTTTGTGATAACGGGTATGCCTGTAATTAATACAGCAACGAGGAAAAAGATTTGAATATTATTTAAGAAAACAAATTCGTATTGTGTATGGTGATGCGATTTAAAAGGCTGATTATCATCTGATCTGTTGTAGGGGTGGGCATGATTCACAATCGTACCATCCTTCAGTTGATGTGAATGGGTGAAAATTGCTTTGTTGGCTATCAGCATACCCATAAGGCCAACCATAAAAAAGATGGTAACTTTTATGATTATATGGCTGATAGTTTTTTTCATCGCGCTGCAAATGTATATGAATTTCATTAATAATTCAATTCATCTCTGCAATGAAATTTGAACATATTGAATACGAAACATCCGGAAAATAGTTACTGAAAAAAAGCCGCTATTTTGACAATAGCGGCTTTGATATGAATTCTTTACATTGACGATCTATAAGGGTATGAATTCAACACGGCGGTTATTGGCCCTTCCTTCGGGGGTTGCATTCGTGTCAACAGGAACAGATTCTCCAAAACCCTGTGTTTCGAGCCGTGACTCATCTATGCCGAATTTTATCAGACTTTCTTTAACTGCAGCAGCTCTTTGTCTTGACAATATCAGGTTGGAATTATCATCACCCTGG
The DNA here is from genome assembly GCA_016934055.1 of Bacteroidales bacterium. Taxonomy (GTDB): domain Bacteria; phylum Bacteroidota; class Bacteroidia; order Bacteroidales; family UBA10428; genus UBA5072. Next base: position 94,690 of record JAFGTR010000008.1, read on the forward strand.
CTATCGGTGTGACCCTCAATACTAAACCTGAGTTCCGGATGTTCTTTCATAAATGAAGCTATGCGGCTTATCTCAACAAAGGACCGTTCCTTAATAACAGATTTTCCGACATCAAACAATATGTCACGGGACACAAATTTACCCTGCGCAATTATTTTTTCATAAATGGTAGCACCCTCTTCCGGCGTATTGACAATGCAACCATTTTGATCCGTTACCATCACCGTATACTGGCCCTCAGCCAATCCTGTCACATCCTCAGAAGTTTTCCCATGACTCCACAGGTATTGGTAAGGCCCAACCCCTCCGGTCACTGTAATAAATATTGCACCACTTGTATCGCCGCAACACTTAACGTTTCTTGCCGAGTCAACTGTTAAAACAAGCTTTGGCGGCTCGTTAACCGTTGTTTTTATGGTACGGTTGCAGCCGTTTGCATCTGACACAAGAACTGAATAATCACCAGCCACGAGTTTTTCAAGATTCTGGGTTGTTGCATTGTTACTCCACCTGAAGGTATATGGCGGTGTACCTCCATCGGCACTTATTGTAATGGTTCCGTTTTTATCGCCATAACAATCATTATGTGTAACAGCCAAAAGATCCGACACAAAAGGTGTTGGCTCCGTAATTGTTGCCTCAAGCTTTGTTTCGCAGCCATTGCCTTCTTTAATGATAACTGAATATGATCCTGCGGGAACATTAAGTAAATCCTGTGTTGTGTTGCCGTTGCTCCACTGATACGTGTATGGTGCCAAACCTCCGGATACCGAAATATGAACGGAACCGTTGCTCTCACCATTACAGGTTATATGGTTAACTGCATCAATATTACTATATAAAACCGGAGGTTCGGTAACCGAAGCCTTTGTGGTTTTCACACATCCGTTAGCATCAGTAACTGTCAGCTCATAATTGCCGGCCGGCATATTCTGGATATCTTTTGTAACCGCGCCTGTATTCCACTTATAAGAGTATGGTTCCTTACCACCTGTTACTGAAATGGTAACACTGCCATTTTTTTCGCCGCTGCACCGGTTATTATTGACTGCTGTATTGTCAACCAACAAAGGCAATGGCTCTTCAATTGATGCCGTAATGATACTGGCACATCCTTTTGCATCTGCCATTTTCAGTGTATAATCACCGGCTGCGACATTCAGTAAATCCTGGGTATTCGCACCGTTGCTCCATGAGTATTTATAAGGTTCTACGCCTCCATTAACTGAAACATCTATGGCGCCTGCCATATCACCAAAACAATTAATGTGTTGTACATTGCTTATTGAAGCCATTAACTGTTCGGGTTCTTTAATAACGGCATTAAGTGTTATCTCACATCCCTGGTTATCGGTAACCTTCACACTGTAATTACCGGCAGAAACAGAGGCAAGGTTCTGTTCATTGCTTCCATTGCTCCATCCGAAACGGTATGGTAATGTTCCACCCTGAACATCAATGCTGATTGATCCTTCCTTATCTCCAAAACAGTTGATATCGTTAACATTTACTATTCGACCTGTAAGCTGGGCGGGTTCAGTAATTTCAGTTGACAAAACACTCACACACCCGTTAGAATCAGTTATTGACACATTGTATTTGCCAACATAAAGATTTTGAATTGAGGAAGTTGAATCTCCATTACTCCATTTATAGCTGTATGGAGGAGTCCCACCAGTCACAGAAGTGCTTATTGATCCCCTGTTCTCTCCCTTACAAGGCACATCTATGACCTCAGCGAAATTTGCGACCAAAGCAGGCGGCTCATTGACTGTTGTGCTTATGGTTTTCACACACTGATGAGCATCGACCACTTTTAATGTATAGTTGCCTGCCCTGACATTATCAAGGTTCTGTTCCCTGGCCCCATGATTCCAATTGTACCGATAAGGTTTTGTCCCTCCGTTCACAGCAACATATACTTTCCCTTTCAGATCACCATTGCATTGAATATGTCCTACATTCAGCACAGTGACTTCAAGCGGATCAGGTTTATCCAGCCTGATGCTGTCAGAGAGTTTGCACCCACGGGCGTCTGTAACAGTAATCTTATAATAGCCTGAAGTTAATCCTCTGAGATTTTGTGTTGAAGAACCATTGCTCCATTCAAAGGCATAAGGTGTTGTACCACCAGTAATTGTGGTTTTAATGATGCCGTTATTCAGCTCGTAACAGGTTGGATGCATAACCGAATCGATGGAAAGCGAAAAGGAAGGTGGCTGTACAAGCTTCACTTCCTGTACTTTAACAGCATCATTTGCATCGGTAACTGTAAGGACATAATCTCCTGCAGGCACATTAACCAGTTCATTTACAGTCATCCCGTTGTTCCATTTAAACCGATACGGTTTCAAACCACCCTGCACCGAAGTCCTGACATAGCCGGTCATTTCACCATAACAATGAATATGACTTATTGAATCAATACTTATCTGAATTTCATCAGGCTGTTCAATATTTGCTTCAAGATCTTTACGGCAACCATATGCATCATATACTATAACGGAATAATTTCCGGCCACCAGATCATTAATATTCTGTGTAACCGCACCATTGCTCCAGCTATAGGTATAAGGTGGTTTTCCTCCGTCAACCTTGATATGGATACTCCCGTCTTTGCGACCATATTCTATGATATTTTTTATCTCTTCAGCAGTAACAGAAAGAAGTGGAGGTTCTGTGACAGAGGTTTCGAGTGTTTTCATACAATTATTGGCATCCTGTATACGCACACTGTATTTTCCGGCGCCAACATTACTGAGGTCCTGTTCCTTGCTGCCATTATTCCATGTGTAAATGTATGGCGTAACACCACCTTTAACAGAAATATCAATATTTCCGGTTTTCTGATCCTTACATAAGACATCCTGTACCGATACAATATCTGCAATAAGCGGATCGGGTTGAGTTACTGAAGCTGAAAGGTTTTGAGAACACCCCATAGCATCGGTAATAACCACACTGTATTTACCTACTGTCAGATTGGAAATATCTTCGGTGACAGCACCATTACTCCATTTAAAGTTATAGGGAAGAGTACCGCCTTTTACGTCAATGCTAATCGCACCGGTGCTGTCGCCGTGACAATTGATATTTTTAACATCGGCAAATGACGCCACCAGTGGTTCAGGTTGTTTAATGTGAGCGCTGATCTCCTTACTGCAGCCCTGTATATCAACCACGCTAACTGTATAACTACCGGCAACAAGGTCTGAGAGATCCTCGGTTTCAGCACCGTTACTCCAGCTAAAGTGATATGGTTTAACGCCACCTTTAACCGATAAGTCAATTATACCGTTATTGCCGCCTGAACATTTAATATCTTCAGTTGAGACTATTGACAACTCCAGTGGTGGTGGCTCTTTAATCACAGTTGAAAGACTCTTTTCACAACCAGTAGCACCAGTCACCTTAACCCGGTATTCTCCGGCAGGAAGGCTTGTGATATCCTGCGTTTGAGCTCCATTCGACCAATCATAGGTATAAGGTTTAACACTCCCTTTTACAAATATGTCTATTTCCCCTTTCTCTTCGCCATTACATGGGTTATCAATTGTTGAGATAAGTTGAAGCTCAAGTTCTGTAGGCTGCTCAATTTCTGTTTCCAATGTATCAATACATCCGTTCTGATCAGTGGCAATAAGAGTATATTTTCCGGCTTTTAGATGATCAATGTCCCTTACCGTTTTCTTATTGTTCCACAGATAGGAATAAGGCGTGACACCTCCTTCAAATGCGGTGTGAATTACAGCGTTTGAATCGCCATAGCACCGCAGATGTTTTATCTCAGTAATTCTGCCTGTAAATTCAGGTGGTTCATTAATATCAAGGTCCAGATTTGTAATGCATGATTTTGCATCAGTAACAATTAATGTGTAATGGCCTGCTTTCACTTTTGACAGATTTTTCGTTTCAATGCCGTTACTCCACTTAAAAGAATATGGTTCAACACCGCCGTTCACTGTAACCTCAGCTGCACCTGTTGTAAAGCCATAACAATTTACATGGGTAATTTTGTCTGCTGATGCTGTCAGCATGGTGTTTTGTGTCACATTTGCCTCAAGTCCGGTTTCACAACCATTCTGGTCAGACACAGTTAACCTGTAATCACCGGCTTTGACACCAATCAAATTCTGTGTCGTCACTCCGTTACTCCATCGGTAATTATAAGGCGGGACACCACCGCTTACCACCACATCAACAGCGCCTGTCATCTCATCATAACAATCAATATCTGTTATTTTTTCAATACTGCTGTTCAGCTTTGTAGGTTCTTTCACTGTTGCACTCAATATATTCACACAACCTTTGGCATCTGTAATTTTTACATTATAACTGCCTGCTTTAATCCCCATATTATCTTTGTCAGTCCGGCCATCGTTCCACAAATAGGCATAAGGGGCTGTACCACCGCGAACACTAAGGCTTATTGATCCTGTTGAATCATCTTTACACTTTACATCCGTTATACTGGCAATTTCTGATTCCAGCAATGATGGCTCGCTTATATTAACATCAAGAGTCTGTTCACATCCTTTTGCGTCAACCACTTTCAGATGATATTTTCCGGCTTTTATTTTGGTGAGGTTAGGCGTAACGGTTCCGTTGCTCCAGTTGTATTTATATGGTGAAACACCTCCTGTAACCGAAATATTTACCAATCCCTCAGCTTCTCCAAAGCAATTTATATCAACAACTTCAGTGGTTTTAACATCGAGAACGGGATTCTCATTAATTGTAATTCTTAACGAATCAACACATTGATTTCTGTCGATTATCTGTACAAAATAATCCCCGGCAGGCACACTGGCTATATCCTGTGTTCTGGCACCATTACTCCAGTTGTATGTATAAGGGGGTGTACCGCCTGAGACATTGATATCGGCAATACCTTGCCGGTCACCAAAACAAAGATTATGACTGAGTGATTGAATTTCTGATTCCAATTCATCAGGCTGTTCTATTGTCCCTTTTAAAGTCTTGCTCATGCCATGTGCATCTGTAATTGTGAGGCTGTAGGTGCCGGCGCTTAAATTCCTGATATCCTGAGTTGTTGCACCATTACTCCAGTTAAATTTATAAGGTGATACGCCTCCTTTGACAGAAACTTCGATATAGCCATTTTTCTCTCCGTAACATAGAATATGTTGCAGGTTTTCAATCTCGGCTTCAAGTAAAGTTGGCTGTTCAATGTTAACACTGATAGTACTTACACATTTGTTGGCATCAGTTATTCTACAGGTGTAATTATTGGCCGGCAGATTGGCAATATCTTTTGTTTTCGATCCATTACTCCATTCGTATTTATACGGGGCAACGCCACCCTTCACATCAAGGTAAACAGCACCGTTTGATTCACCAAAGTTCACAACATTTTTAACCTCTTTAACATCAACCTCAACTCTTTCAGGTTCAGTAATTTCCTGCATAAACCGCTTTGTACATTTACGGGCATCCGTTAAAACCAGGTTATAGACTCCGGCAGCAAGTCCGGCCAGATCTTCTGTATATGACAAACTATCGTTCCATGCAAAAGTGTAAGGTTTTGAGCCTCCATCAACTTTAATATTGATGGCGCCGCTTTTATCACCGGCACAATATATATTTCTGATCTCTTCCAATTCAATGATAACCGGATCCGGTTCAAAAACCTTTGTTGAATAAGCTTCCATACATCCGCGGCTATCAGTCACCTGAACAGTATATGTTCCTGCAACCAGGCTGTCAAGATCTTCAGTAGTCTCTCCTGATGTCCACCAATACCGATACGGAGGCACTCCGCCTTTCACATTGATATCTATTTTACCTGTTCTGTCACCTGCACATTCAACATTCTGCACTTTTTCATCTGACCGGACTATCAGCGGATTTTGTTTAACCACAGCTGAAATGATTTCCTGACAGTGGTTAGCATCGGTAACCAACAGGGCATACTCACCAGCAGGAACATTCCTCAGATCCTGTGAAGTTGACTGATTACTCCAGCTGTAGGTATAAGGGAGAACACCCCCCTTAACTGTCACGTCAATGCTCCCCTTGTTATATCCGTAACATAAAATATCGGCAACAGAATCGATCTTAACGGTTAGTTTTTCAGGTTGTTTAACTTCAATCTCCATGCTGTCAGGACAATTGTGAGCATCAACAACCTTAACCTTGTATATCCCCGCTGAAAGTCCGGCAATATCCTGTGTGGTTGCACCATTACTCCATTGATAGGTATATGGCGGTACACCACCGGATACCATAATATCTACAGCACCTTTCCGGTCGCCATAGCATGAAACGTGAAGTATGGAATTCACCTTAATTTCAACTATGGTGGTTTGTGTGATTTTGGTACCAACCTGGGCATGAGCTGGTTTATAAACAAATAAAAAAATAAGGATTATAAGCAGGAATAAGAAGTAATGCTTTTTCATGATCCAATAATTTATGAACGCTTAATGATGTTTTTTGAAATGAAGTATTAATTTAAGAATTTTTTTTGAATAAGAAGCAATCTTTCAATAAGATCAAATATTTATTGACATGAAAAAAGACACATATAAAAATAAAAAACCCCGCCATACAAGGGGCGGGGCATTAAGACAACTGTTGTTTTTTTACTTTTCTTTTTTTGTAAACAGAAAGTCATAATATGTTACTTATAAGACTTAATCCAGTAAAATGAAGTTGTAAGTAACCCTATACAAACAGATTAAGATTGGCATATTCGGTCCGTTCAAGGTAAGTAGCCACTCCGCCAATCTGAACACCATCAATAAATTCTTCGGCTTTAACTCCCATTACATCCATTGACATCTGGCAGGCCACCAATTCAACACCGTTATCCAGGGCAGCCTGTATCATATTTTCAAGAGAATCAACATTTCTATCGTGCATCACCCTGCGCATCATTTTGCCACCCATGCCGGCCATATTCATTTTAGATAATCCGAGTTTCTTACTTGATCCCGGCATCATCAGACCAAACATTCTGCCGAAAAAGTCTTTTTTAACCGCCGGTTTCTTATGCCGTTTTATCACATTCAGGCCCCAGAAGGTAAAAAAGATTGTCACCTTTTTCCCTGAAGCAACAGCACCATTGGCAATCACAAAAACAGCAAGTGCTTTATCAAGGTCATCGCTAAAGCAGATCAAAGTGGCATTGTTGCCTCCCCTCTGAGAAACCATTCTTCCGGCATGTTCAGTTTTACGGATAATGGCTGTAATTTCAGCACCCTCCTGCTTCAACTCCACCAATTCATTCCCGGTAACGTTAGTCCAGGCTTTTACATCCTTTAAAAAACCGGCATCTGTTGCGGTTATATGCAAAGCCTCACCAACGGCCATTTTATCCATTGACTTCCTTAATTTCAAAACAGGTCCCGGACATTGCAAACCACAGGCATCTATAACGATCAGCTTTTCAGTGTCAATAGGTTTAACGGCAGTTTTTTCACCTGTCCCCTGATAAATATGGTCATCGTGACCAACATAATCATGGGCAAATATATCTTCGTTGCTCTGTTTCTGGCTGGCTATTTCATAAGTCTTCAATCCGCCGGATAAATTATACACATCAGAAAAACCACTTTGTGTCAATATACGACAGGCCACATGTGCTCTTAAACCGACGCCGCAAAAGACAACTATTTTTTTATCTCGTGGAATTTCATCAAAATGAAGCCGTAATTCATCAAGTGGAATATTTATGGCTCCGTCAATGGACCCCAGTTGATATTCATCGGGTGTACGAACATCCAGCAAAAAGTAATCATTCTCGGCACCCTCTGATATTTCTCTCCATGAAACAGGGATTGTGATCCCTTCCAGTATGTTTTCAGCAACCATTCCTGCAATATTCACCGGGTCTTTGGCTGAAGCATAGGGAGGAGCATAGGCATGTTCAATATCAGCCAGGTCATAAACCGTAGCGCCTTTCTGAATGGCTGAAGAAAAAAGATCAATTCGTTTGTCAACACCCTTAAAACCAACAATCTGTGCACCAAGCAGACGTCCGTCATCAGGTGAAAAGGATACCTTAACAGACATTGGAACCGCCCCCGGATAATAACCTGCATGCGATGAAGAATGTGTTATGGAGTCAATATGAGGGATATTCAGTATTCCGAGTTGTTTGCCAGAAACACCGGTAGAGCCGATTGTAATATCAAAAACCTTGGCTATGGCTGTATTAATTGAACCGTTGTATTTTTTCCGGTTGCCTTTTACGAGGTTATCAGCAACAATACGCCCTTGTTTATTAGCAGGTCCGGCAAGATAAGTGATCATTTTTGTTCCTGTAACCGGATTTGTGAATTCAATGGCATCACCCAGTGCATAAATATCATCATCAGATGTTTGCAGAAATTCATTTACTGCAATGCCCCCGGTTTTTCCGATTTGCAATCCCGCTTCCTTTGCCAGACGGCTGTCAGGTTTAACACCGATTGACAATATCACCATATCAGTCTCGATTGTTTTCGAAGAGTCCAGTGTTACAATAATATGATCATTGGCTTTTGAGAATGACGCAACGGCATTATTTAAATAAAACTCAACATTTTTTGTTTTCAGATGCTGATGTACCAGAGCGGCCATAGAATAATCGAGAGGTGTCATCACCTGTTCGGCCATCTCAACAATGGTCACTCTGAGACCAAATTCATGCAGATTTTCAGCCATCTCGAGCCCTATAAAGCCAGCACCAACCACGACTGCATGACGGGGATTTTTCTCTTCGATGTAGCTTTTTATTCTGTCAGTATCCGGAACATTGCGCAATGTAAATATCCCCTCCTGGTTAATGCCGGGAAGCGGAGGTTTAACCGGTTCAGCACCGGGTGAAAGTATAAGCTTATCGTATTTTTCAGTATATAAATTACCATTGCGCAGATCTTTTACCTCAACTTCTTTTTCTGCCCTGTTAATGGACACAACCTCAGAAAAAATTCTGATATCAAGGTTAAAACGGGTTCCAAAGGATTCGGGAGTCTGCACAAAAAGATTATCCCTTTCGGTAATTGTACCCCCTATATAATAAGGCAACCCACAATTGGCATAAGAAATATATTCGCCTCTTTCAAAAATGATGATTTCACTCTTTTCATCAAGACGCCTCAGCCGGGCTGCTGTTGTAGCTCCGCCAGCCACACCGCCAACAATCAAATATTTCATTATTGTTAATTTTAAATATTGCTTCCATTAAATTAACTATTTCCGGTCAATAATGTTCAAAAAATGGAGGAGAAACATTAGTGCTTATTATTAAATGACAGAACAGCCATCTTTTCGTACATTTATATTTTTATATATCAGACCTTATATCAAATCAGAAAATGGAATCATTAAAAACTGAAATTTTACAATGTAAAAAATGCGGTTTGGCCGAAACGCGACACCATGTGATTTTTGGAGAAGGCAACACCCATGCCGGCATATTGATCATCGGGGAGGCCCCCGGACGTGACGAAGATATCCAGGGAAGGCCCTTTGTCGGTAAATCGGGTCAGTTGCTCGACAAGATACTTGCTGCATGTGGTTTCACCCGGGAAGAACATGTCTTTATCAGCAATATCGTTAAATGCAGGCCCCCCGACAACCGTGTGCCTACACCTCTGGAGGCCGCTGCCTGCATGCCATGGTTACTGAAACAGATCGAGCTGATAAATCCGAAGATTATGATATTGCTGGGTGCAACAGCATTAAAATATATGGCAGGTCCGGATTACAGGATAACCCGCGAACGCGGAAACTGGCTTAACATACAAAACAGGCTTGCCATACCCGTATACCATCCTGCCGCCTTATTGCGCGATCCTTCTTTAAAACGCGACACGTGGGAGGATTTTAAAAAAATTGTATTCAAATACCGTGAACTGATAAACCCCGATCATTATTCAAAACATGTTTGAAAAACAGGTGATTCCCGGCTTTTTGTTTTATCACAGGCTTTCACTGATGCTTCCGTCAGGCAACATATTGTCAGGATGATAGCGGCCATTTTCCTCCATCTTATATCGTATGCAATCCTTCCATTTACCATGACAATAGTTCTCAATCCATTTCTTATCCAGTCTGCCCTGTTCAAAAAACCGTTTCATTGGGCATACAGGATACCATTTGCATTGCTTTTTAATAATTGACGGCATAGATACCTATTGTTTGGCTGCTTCTTCGAACGCCAGTAATTCGTACCTTGTGCCTTCCGCAAAAACACGCATCATTTGGTTTTTGATATCTGCAACGGCCTTTTGACCAAGGTTCTCGATTATATGGATAAAGTGTTCGGTATACTGTCTGTATTCCTCCCCCGAATAGGTGTCGATCCATTTCCGGTAAGGATTGTTATCAACAGCATTTCTTAAAACATAATCACCCGCTTTATAATAGATCCAGAAGCAGGGTAACAATGCCGCAGCGGCAACAGGATAAGGTGAATGAAAAGCATGGTCAAGCAAAAAATCAGCATATGCTTTAAAAGCCGGTGATTTTTCTGTAGCATTGTTTATTTGAAACTGCTTAATAAATGTATCCTGCAGGGCCCGTTCAATATCCAGTCCGTCTTTTGCCATCTGAATGAAAAAATATGTTTCTCCAGGATCTTCAGCACGGGCAGCGGTTACAGCAAGAGCTCTTGAATCTTCAATGATATACAAAACATCCTGAGCAAGATAATGTGTAAACCATCTTTCAGGAAGTGATCCATCCGTCAGACTTTTTATATAGCTACAATCAATAATCTGCCTGAATAAAGGCTGAACGGATTCCCATAATTGTCGTGTAAAAGGTCCGGCTGATTCCATTATTCCCAGTATTTAAAAAAGTGATGAACGGGACCATGTCCTCTTCCCAGGGTATACCCTTCCCCGCTGACAATAGCCCCGGAAATGTATTCCTTTGCTTTTCCCAAAGCCTCATTTAAAGGCAGTCCAAGCGCCAAAAAAGATGCAATGGCAGAAGAAAGGGTACAACCTGTGCCATGCGTGTTTTTAGTATTTCGTCTTTTTGATCTCAAAGTCAGAACAGTATCTTCCTCAGCGTTATAGAAAACATCGACCAGTTCACTTTCTGTCAGATGCCCTGCCTTTAGCAGAACTGAGATCTTTCTGTTCATTGACAATTCTTTAGCTGCATCAGGCAATGCCTCCTGGCTGTTGATTTTTCTTCCGAGAAGGATTTCTGCTTCAGGAATATTGGGGGTGATAATCCTTACGACCGGTATCAGAACCTTTCTAAGGGTTTCAATGGCCTCATCCTGCAACAGTATATCACCCGATGTTGCCACCATGACAGGGTCGAGCACAATATTTTCAATGTCATATTTTTCAAGCGTTTGTGTCACAGTTTTAATGACATCAGATGAATGAAGCATGCCTATCTTAACAGCATCAGCACCTATATCATCAAGAACAGCTGATATCTGGCCGCTCAGTGCTTCAAGAGAAACAGGATAAACACCGGTGACGCCAACAGTGTTTTGGACGGTAATAGCGGTGATGGCTGACATGGCATAACAGCCGCACGCCGATATGGTTTTTATGTCAGCCTGTATTCCGGCTCCTCCGCCGGAGTCGCTGCCGGCGATTGTCAAAACTCTTTTATAGTGCTTTTTCATGATTTCTGAAAACTAAGCCTTATTGAAATGATTAAATCCAATCTGATGCAATACAATCTCATCATTGTTTCTTATCCATTTAATGCAGGATTCTCCTGCAATAATATTACCGATCTGATATAAGTCTTTGCCAAAAGCAGCTTTATAACCGGTATTTATTTCTTTAAATGAATTGGCTTCCAGGGTGACTAAAAGCACATAGTCTTCTCCCCCTGCAGTAATAAGTCTTTCGAGATCCCAGTCTTGCGAAAGCGCTACTTTTCTGAGTGTTTCAGATACAGGGATTTTATCAATGTCTATCAGGGCTGATTTTCGTGAAGCTTTTAAGATATGCAGCAGGTCGGAAGAAATACCATCTGATACATCAATCATAGCATGAATCACAGAATGCTTTGCAAGCCACAGCCCCTCATTCACATGAGGTTCAGGCAGATGATGACATCGAACCAGATGCAGGTTATCCTTTGTTTCCGGCAGCTGATGCAACAAAACTTCAAGTCCACCGGAAGAATCTCCTAAAAAGCCTGTTACACATACAACATCATCTTCCTGAGCCATAGAACGCAATCTGGCTGAACCTTTAAGACATTTACCAACAACGCCTACGTTAATGGTTAAATACTCTTTTGATTTTGTAGTATCACCGCCAAGGAGAGGAACGTTGTATTTACGGGAAAGATTATGATAGCCCAGCATAACATCATCAAGGTATTCAACCTTTGTCTCAGCGGGTATACCAACAGACAGAAAAGAGCCCACCGGTTTTGCTCCCATAGCCGCAATATCACTCAAATTTACGGCAAGTGCTTTATGGCCTAATTCCACAGGGGTTATGCGATCTTTCAGAAAATGAATGTCTTCAATCAACAAATCTGTTGTGATCACATAATCTTCACTATCATTGCAGGGTATAATGGCACAGTCATCCCCTATTCCCAAAAAACCAGGTGAAGACATATCCTCAAACCTTTTCGCAATTCGATCAATATATCCGAACTCCCCTATTTCATGTAATTTCATACCATTAAATGGATAATACAATCTCTTTCACTATTGTTTAAATGTAGCAATTTTCTGTCTGATTTCCCGGGCCGCCATCATAGGATCATCAGCTGAAACAATGGCTGACACAACAGCAATGCCATCTGCTCCTGCCCTCACTATATCAACTGCATTTCGTGCGTTGATGCCCCCAATGGCCACGATGCAATGCCTGGAAAAAGAGGCTATCTCACGAACGCCCTCAATCCCCAATGCAATAGAAAGTTCCGGTTTAGTATCCGTTACAAATACAGGGGATAAACCTATATAATCCACATCCAGTTTATTGGCCTCCCTGGCCTGGGAAATACTTTCCACGGAAAGTCCGATAATTTTGTCCTTTCCCAGGATTTTTCTTGCAATAACATATGGTATGTCGTGCTGACCGATATGGAGGCCCTCTGCATCAGCTGCAAGTGCAATATCAAGCCGGTCATTGATGATCAGGGGAACATGAAAGGGGGCAAGTATTCTCTTTATCAGCACAGCAAGATTAAAAAATTCCAATGTGGGACAGTCCTTTTCTCTCAGCTGTACCATGGTGACACCACCTTTAACAGCCTGTTCCACAACATTTTCAATCGGGCGACCTTTTGCAAGTGCTCTGTCAGTGACCAGATAAAGTAAGGGATTACACCTGTTCATGATACTGCTTTAAGCAGATTTGTAATATCCTTATCAGACAACTTATACAATTCATCAAGAAAATACGCCTGCATGGTACCCGGGCCTGCTGATCTTTTTGCTGCAAGTTCACCGGCAATACCCATCACTGCCATAGCATGGGCTGATGACATTATAAAATCGCAATTAACAGCAACAAATGCACCAACAAGAGCTGTAGCGGTACAACCCATTCCTGTGACCTTTCCCATTAAAGGTGAACCATTCTGTACCTGTATTACGGATTTATTATCAACAACATAATCCACCGGACCACTGATGATGATTATGGCACCTGTATCTTTTGCAAGAGTCGTGGCTCCATGAACGGCCGACTCTGAGGAAGCTACACTATCAACACCTTTTGTATCACTTTGTTTACAGGTCAGTGCCATAATCTCGGATGCATTGCCCCGAATCACATCGGGTTTGCATTCCCGGATAATCTGAAGGCTTGTCTGCGTACGGTATGCAGTAGCACCCGCACCTACCGGGTCAAGAACAACAGGGATATTCTTTTTTTTGGCTGCCAATCCGGCTTTTAACATAGCTTCAACCCACGATGGGCTCAAAGTGCCTATGTTTATCACCAGAGATGAAGCAATCTTCACCATATCCTCAACCTCTTCAACAGCGTGGGCCATCACCGGCGAGGCGCCAATTGCCAATAATGCATTGGCTGTATTGTTCATTACAACAGAGTTCGTTATATTATGAACCAGCGGAGAGCGGGAACGAACTTCTTTCAGATCCTTAATAACAGATTCTTTTGATATCATGGTTTATTTGTTTTTAAAAGCACATATAGCAACATAGTCACCGCAATCAAAACCTTCCATGGGTTCTTCAATTGTATTGTCTGAATAAACAGGGTGCCTGGTAAGAGTTTGGGCAAAGGCAAAATCGCTGAAACCAGCTTCTTTTAACATATTGACTTTTTCGGTTGTAGTCCTCCAGTTGGCTGCTTTTACAAATTCAATCGGATAGGGATCCTTTGGCTGAACACCTTTAAGCAAAGGATGATCCCAGGTACCGAGTACCTTGGCCAGGTTATAAAGCAGGGCATATGAACTTTCTTTGGGGACATCGATAACCACAATCCGGCCTCCCTTTCGTAAAGCCTGGCAGGTTTTATTGAAAGCTTTCTGCAAATCATTTATATAACTTGGTGTGCCATTAAAAAGTATGGCATCATATTGGTTCAGCCCAAAATCACCGTCTTCAGCGGTTTCTATTCTCACGGTCATACCACGTTTTTCTGCAATTTCTGCCATTGATTTTGAAGGCTCAATACCATATTTTACAGTAATATTAAATTCCTGTTGAAGAAGCATTTCAAATAATCCGCTTCCGCAACCTACCGATAAAGCATCACCGGTATTTTTCAGAAAATGTGCCACCAGTTTTAGTTCAGAATACAAAACATTTTTGTTTTTCAGGAACCATGCGTCGTATTTTTCTGCATACTGATCAAAATTGTCGTTCATAGTAGTATAAATAAAAAAACCGCTTCGTTGCGAACGAAACGGTATACAGGTTATTGATTATATTCAAAATACAATATACCATTTTCCTCCGCTGTTATTATACATATCAGGTTCAGGGGTATATTCTCAGCTTGTTTTCTGCAAGCACCCCCAACGGTATTGATACAAAAGTAACAATAATTTAAAACTATCTGTCAGTAATCAGCAATTTTTTATATGATAATATCTGGCCGGTACATTATTTATCATAACGGCACAATGCTTAAATGGCCTTATATTAAAACATTAAAATGATTATTTGTTCACTTTTCGCACCACCTTTTCAATCCGTTTTTTCTGCGAATCTTTATCCAGTTCATTCATTCTTTGCTCCAGCAAACCGATAAACGTCTTCTTGTTGGCCTGGTTAACAGCGGTTTCCGCTTTTTCAGCATACTGTGGCAATTGCTTCGGCGGACATTTTCTGAGCTGTTCCATGAGCAAAGGAAATGTTGTAACAGAGTATTCAGACACTGCAGAAAGCTTAGCCAATATTGACACACCGTGGTCAATGGTAATCACTGATCCTTTATCTATTGCCCCGACAATTGAGGGAAGAATAGCGTATATGATCTTTTTGTTTACACAGGCAATGGTATCCAGTGCAATCATGGCACCCCATACAAGCCGGTTATTTTTATCTTCAATCAATTTTCCAAATTCAGTGACATAGGGCTCAATCATTTTTGCCGCCCCCCGTTCACCAATCTCATAAAGAACTTTAAGACAATCACTCCTGATGTTCTTGTCTTTATTATGAAGATTTTCAGCAAGTTCCTTCACCCAGTCTGAACGGTCTGATCTTATGATCTCATCAGCCAGTTCCTGGTTAGGCTTGTCATCGCGACGATTCAGAGAAGTCGAAATCAGGTCGAGGGCTTTCATTAAATGATTGCTTTTTTACCATTTTATAAAACTGTTGCAATTCCTGTTTTCTTTCAGTTGGTAACTTATTCCACCGAATACCGTTAATTGCACCGTCCAGTCCGTATAATAAGCTTAAACAAGCACCCGGATCAATGACCTGAAGGCGTATAAAAGCCTGTTCGCAGCCTGTTGATCTAAGTTTTTCAAAGGTATCAATACCAGCCTGTATCAGTTTGGTTTCGGTGTCTTTGCCGATATTAATGTGGTTTGAAAGGTCGCTTTTCATGATCGTGAATTTTTCCTCTTTGTAACTATATAAAACAAATATAACCCAGTCATATGACAACAGTATGACAACAGCGAAATTAACTTTATGCCTGACCTCATTTTTCCGGGCTTATAATCCGGCACCCAGGCTGAAAGTTCTTGATAAACTCAACGTTGCGCCGATACCGGCACCCAGTTGTGTGCCATTGAAATACTGGTAGACCGGAATATCTGCCATAGCTGACAGATACCATTTCTCCTGAACCACGTAGTTTATTTGCGGGGCAACCAAAAAAATAGCACCCCCGGATGATTCTTTCAGCCTGTCGCCAATATGGTCATGTGTCCGGATCTCATTCCGGAATTGCAGAATGGTGGTCCAGTCGCCTTTCAGCCATTGAAACATGAGGTGTTTGGAAACAAAAAAAGAAGTGAATACAGCGGTGCCCAAATGATAATCCTCCGGGTTGCGCAGGTTTGTTTCAACCCGGTTGGTAATAAAAAAACGCAGAGCTCTTTCTGAATTTTCCTTAACAAAATACGAACTGAAAACAAATCCATAGGCACCGATGGTAGGTTGCACCTCAACAGGCAGTTCAACATGATCCACCTCCTGAGGTGTTCTGGAAAACGGGATTTTAACACCCCCTGCAGCAGAAAAATAAACCCTTTTAATATGATTGGTATACAGGTTAACTTTTGAAGAGACAACCAGGTTTGTCAATCCCCTGCCGGTGAGGGTATATTCGGGTTCTGTGGCATAATGTTGCGATTTGTTGATATAGTATCCGAATTCTGTTTCAAGCGTGATCCTGTGACTCAGACCATAGCCGATAATACCCGACAGGTAGTTATATTGGGCTTTGCGGATCAGGCTGAAATCAGACCGGCTGTCTTTCTCAAAATAATGTTTTCCCTGACCATATTTATAGAACGAGATAATCCGCAGTGCATTTTTTTCCAGCACAAGCAAATTCTCGGTACCGCCAACCGGATTAACCGATGAAAGACATTGTGCGTCTGCCATCGCACCAAAAGCAACGCACAACAAAAAGATCAATATGGCTCTTCTATTCAACAACAATTTTAACTGACTTCAATTGTGAATTGTTATTGCCATCTTTCACCTCGCAGGTTATCTCGTTTTCGCCGGCATGACAGGGTGATGGTGCATAAATAACCTCAGCTCCCGAACCCAGAATATCACCTGCTGTAGCAGACCAATGATAGCTGAGATTATATCCCGTGGCCGTGGCAATGATACGCGTACTTTCTCCGGCAACCAGGGTATACCTGTCGGCTATCAAAGACTCAAAAACCAGTTGCTGGCTCGGGTCACCACCGTTTCCGTCATCTTTTTCACAGGCAATGAAAAACATGGTCGCGGTTAACATTATAATCAGATTGTTTTTCATTTTTCAAATTTTTGGGCATCATTTCATTAAAGTATTGAAATACAAAACCAAGTTGATTGCAATTTTTTCATCACACAAGGCGACTCAATCAGATTTCATTCTGATTTCATTTGTTATTCTTCCTGTGTTCAACTTTTAAATTCCTGGCAATTCAGATTTAACCACATTATATCGGGAATATCATTATCGTAACTGTTATCTATCTTTAATACACCGGACCGAAAATCCGTATGATTTCGGAAATGTATTCCATCGCCCGCATAAATGAGAATTAATGTCGAGACATCTTCTCCAGGCAAAGTCTCCATCATATGCGGTAGAAGTCCACATGTATTCAAACATGCCGGCCAGGCTGTAAATACCACCTGTCGAACGTCTGCCTGATAATTGAGCATTGTAACCTGAGCTGCCCCCAACGATAAGTTTAGTGCCAACACTGTCGCCCCGCCATGTGTTAACCATATCAGCTTCTTCCCTTGTCATGCCTAAAAACATTTCCAGCTCTTTATACTCTTCATCGGAAGGAACGTGCCATCCACAGGGACAAATCCCCTGTGCCTGCTCAACCGTTGAATTATTCATTGCCACATCCCATGTATACAATCTTCCATATACCGGAACATAATTCGTATCATCATTATAGGTATAACTGATAACAGGCTCACCGGAAGGATTATGGGTTACCCTCAGGTTTTCCTTCATCCAGGTTTGCTCACCTATCTTAACAATGGCATAAGTATTACCGTCAATATCGGTTAACCTGTCCGACAGATTCACGGTAATCACCACGGTCTGATCCTCCTGGTCGGTTACAGTCAATACATAAGTACCGGCTCCAAGATCAAACAGATCTTCCTCATTGGAGCCGTTTGACCATGAACAGGTATAGGGAGGATACCCATTGCTGATGGTAACATCAATGTTTCCATCTTTTAATCCTGTTTCTGAAGGTGAAACAACCGTATATTTAACAATAAGCTCACCCTGATCCGGCTGTGATATGAATATACTGTCAGTAAGTGATGAATTCACCGCATCAGTCACGGTAAGATAATACATCCCTGCTTCCAGGCCTTTTATTTCACTCTCTGAAGAACCATTTGACCATTTGTACCGGTATGGTTCAACACCTCCGGTAACAGTGGCTGAAGCTGATCCGTCGGCTCCACCGTAGAATGACACATTATTTCCCGTGATCACAAGAACAAGGGTTTCCGGTGCAGGCTGGCTTACAAAAAAAGTGTCTGTCTGTGAACTTTTATTATTATCAGTAACTGTTATAATATAAGTCCCGGCAGAAAGGCTGTCGATATCCTCGGTTGTCTTACCGCCTGTCCATAAAAATGAATAGGGTGGTATCCCGCCTGAAACCGTTAAATCTACGCTCCCGTCATGACCTCCGTATTCCGTTACATCTTCAATTGAAGCACTTAATACAAGAGGGTCAGGGAAAGTTTCTCCGGGCTCTTCCCTGCAATGCTGCAATGAAAAGAAAAGAATACCATATAAAGCAATATAAAATACTCTTTTCATGGCATAAAATTACACTATATACTTTGCAGTCGCAATCGATAATGCATTAAAAATCAGCATCAAACCGATCATCGGACTTCATCTTTAACAATTTATGCTTCACAGCGGATAACCAACCTGTTTTAATATCCTCAATTTTTTCGAAATCAGGGACATAAGGTTTTATATCCAATAGAGGTGTATTATTCACCATATCAACATTTTCGATATATAAAATGTTTTTCTCCACGCTGCAAAGCCTCACCACAGACAAGCCTATGCTATTCGGTCTTCTTGGCGCTCTTGTGGAAAACAAACCTCTTTTTTTATCATCTAAAAAAGGTCTGACCTCTAGTTGAAAACCTTTTGATAAATGAAACTGATATAAAAGAATGATGTGAGAAAAGCCATCGAGGTCTTTAAGACCATCAGCATATTCCGGGTAGACTTCAACCATTCCTTTTATTCCTTTTCCTGCAGGAGGCTGTATTGGCATGTCTCCGGTATTATCATACGGTGTATGAATAACACCTATGGGTTTGAAGACTATTCCATTCATCTTGATTTCAGTCTGGTTATCCAGTCTGTGTTTCCATACAAATCAAAGGGTTATCTTTCCCTGTTCTGAATCTGGTAAATTAACTCTTCAGCTGCCCTGATAATGGGATTATTAACCGGAGAAGCCGTTAATAAAGGATGTGTGCCAATCTGATAAGAAACCAGTTCAAAAACTGTAATAGATTTCTGGATAGCCATGCTGATGATATTGATGATCTCGCCAACTGATTTTCCGCCCCAGGCTTCACCGCCCAGAATACTACCATCAACAGGCGAAGCATAGAGTTTCACCGTCAGGTTTGAAGTATCTGATAAAGTTCCGGGGTGCCTGTCAGGCGATGAGAACTTAGCAGAGATGACATTAGCCTGTGCTTCAATGGCACTCTTTTCATTCGCCCCTGAAGCCGCCATGGCAAGTTTGTTAATTTCTGTAGAAAATACACCAAGAGTACCCGTAATGCATTTTTTAATGCGAATACCAAAAATATTATGGCCCAATACACGTGCTTCGGCAGTTGCAGTTGAAGCCAGTTTTATCAGGTCGCTCCGCCCTGTCAGGAAGCCAAAAGTCTGAGCACAGTCACCCACAGCACTGACGTCTTGAACGGATGTGCGTCCGTAACTGTCAACATGAATATCGCCGTATCTGTTTAATTCAAGACCGGTTTCCTGTGCAAGTCGTGTATTAGCCTTATAACCTATTGAAAAAATAACAGCATCAGCTGCAATCTTATTCCCGTCAGCAAGCAATACACTGTTTACCTTATTATCCACCCCGATTATCTCTTTGACGCGTGTTGAAGTCAGAACATTGACACCTGTCTTCTTAAGCTCTTCCGTGGCTATCTGGCTTAATTCAGGTGAAAAAGCCTTAGAGAAACAGGTTGGTTCACTTTCAACCAGGGTTACATTTAATTGAGCTGTTGCCAGCTGCTCAGCAACTTCAGCCCCGATGAAGCCACCCCCTACAATAACAATACTTTTAAAGCCACTTACCCTTAAAGCCAATTCCTTTATATAATTATAGCTTTTTTTGATATAAAAGATGTTCTGAAGATTATAGCCTGGTATGAAATCAGGAATCTGGGGGAAGGACCCTGTGGCAAAAACAAGCTTTTCATAACCAATTTCTCCTCCGGTGTTTAAAACAACAAGCTTTTGCTTTTTATCCACTTTAGCCACTGTATCAACAAGAACTTCTCCGCCTAAGTCAATAAAAGGCTTTGGACCCATCTTATTCTTTTCGGCATCCCCACCAAGCAAATGAAAAACATAAGGAATCCCACACGGCACAAGACCGTCTGCCTCTTCTTTAACCATCAATACTTCTTTAGCATTAAAGAACTTCTTAATTGTCATTCCGGTTACAATGGCCGCAGGGCCTCCTCCGATAATCACTACATCATACTTTTTCATACATTAATAATTAATAATTATTACTCGACTGTTGTTTATAATTAATTGATCATTGCTCCTTAATTTCAAACATATTACCGCTCCTGTCCCAGATAAAATACGTTTGAGAACTCATTCCTTTCCTGCTTACGGCTTTATAACCGGCACTGATGGCCCTATGGTATAATGCTTCAGATTGCCGGTATTTCAGACAAACATGCGAGAACACCTTTCTTTCTTCCAATGGGGTTATAAACATCTCAAATTCCAGATCATTATTCCCCATGACATAAACATCCACCTCCTCCGGCACATTAAATACTGTTTCAGAAACATTCTCATTTATTGAAAAAGTGCGTAAGATTGTAAAATGTAAAACATTTTTGTAAAAAGCATCAATTTCTTCGGGATCATTTATTGCAAATGCAACATGTTGCAGCATATCGTCATGTCAATGTAAAAAAAGCAAATTTAATTGAACTTCTGTTCATTTTAAAACTTATTAGATTAATTTTAAAAAAAATTCAATCATGTTGCTGTTTATACTATTATGTCTTATCTGTTTAACCAGTTATTACCTGCATACACTCTGGCATTACCGGATCTATAAAGGAGTTAATTTTGAACAACGGGGTAAACTTTTCAGCTTATACACCCATTTCATAGTTTTTATCGGTTATTTCGCTTTTGGCATGATGATCTTTACCGATCCTCTCAAAATAAGTATTGACATTATCCTCAGAATTGCCGGTCTGATCATAGGTTTATCAGGTATTGTGATTGGTGTTGTTGCTACAATTCAAAAAAAAGGCTATACCGATACGGATCAATTAATTACAAAAGGAATATATGCCAGGTTACGCAATCCGATGTATCTCGGGATTATTTTTATTCATATTGGTCTGCCTTTATTCTTCGGGAGCCTGATAACCCTTTTATCCGCTTTTGTCTGGATACCCATGATTATATTATGGAAAATCTGGGAAGAAAAGCACCTTGAAAACAAATATGGAAAGCAGTACAACACTTATAAAAAACAAACACTTTTTTAGTCGGATTAAACACTCATGAGACAAAGTCGCATCCAACTTAGATCTTTCAGAACAGCAGGCCGTGTCAATGGCGCTCATTGTCTTTTTTTAGCTAAAAAAGATGTCTTAAATGAACAAATGTTCATTTTATTATGTTTATTTTTATCAAAAAAGTGATTTATGATGAAAATAACAGTTCTTACCGATAACACACCCGGAAAGCATACCGAAGCCGAACACGGTTTATCATATCTTATTGAATTCGATGGTAAAAGACTGCTTTTTGATACAGGGCAAAGCAATTTATTTATAAAGAATGCTGAAGTCATGGGTGTTGATGTGACAAACATTGATATGATCATTCTCAGCCACGGTCATTTCGACCATGGAGACGGATTACCTTATCTTTCCGGGGGGAAATTATTATGTCATCCGGGATGTTTTGTCAAACGCTACCGGAAAATTGACCATTCCTATATCGGATTGGTAAATACGCAGGATGAACTTAAAGAAAAATATGAACTTATAACATCAGCTTCACCTTTTTATATAACGGAAAAGATTATATTCCTTGGTGAAATCCCCCGCCTGACTGATTTCGAGTCGAAGCATACTTCCTTTGTTTTTGAAGACGGCAGTCCTGATTTTGTGATGGATGACAGTGCTATAGCTATGATCCTTGATAAAGGCATATTTGTTGTCACCGGTTGCGGACATGCAGGAATTGTGAACACGCTTGAACATGCCAGAATAGTGACAGAAATAAAAAAACTTTATGGTGTCATGGGTGGTTTTCATTTGAAGGCAGCAGACAGGCAAACAGAAGAAACAATCCGTTACCTCAAAGACAGCGGAATAACATATGTTTATCCCTCACATTGTACAGTTGAACCGGCCCTTTCTTTGTTTCATAAGAACTTCCCGGCTAAACAGGTGAAGACAGGCGATTTTTTCAGTTTTTAACAATCTTTCCATGGAAGAAATTTTTGTTTCAACACTTAAACAGTCATTAATGATAACAGTTTTTGTTCTGTTTATGATGGTTGTAATTGAATACATCAACGTGCAGAGCAAAAACCTGTGGGCTGAAAAGTTAAGGCAATCTCCATTTTTACAAATAATAATAGCAGCCTTGCTGGGCATAACACCAGGTTGTATGGGCGCATTCACTGTGGTTTCGTTGTACACTCACCGTATGATGGGACTCGCAGGTCTGGTTACCGTAATGATTGCAACATCGGGCGATGAAGCCTTTGTAATGTTTGCGCTTTTCCCGGGGAAAGCTCTTTTATTAAATGTTGTTTTGCTGACAGTAGCGATAGTGTCAGGATGGCTGGTACACTTATTTAACAGGAAAAGCAATATTAAAAAAGAGGTACAGGGTTATGTTATACACGAACAGGAATACTGCAAATGCTTTACCAGACATTTAATCGTTCCGCAACTGAAAGCTATTTCATTTGAAAGAGCTATACTGTTGCTGTTTATTCTTTTGTTTACAGTAATGCTGCTGGCAGGAATCATCGGAAACAGTGAATGGGACTGGAAAAAAATAACATTCCTTTCAGGCAGCCTTTTCCTTTTATTTGTATTTATTACCGTTCCTGAACATTTCTTAAAAGAACATTTATATGAGCATATCCTTAAAAAACATTTGTTGAGATTATTTTTGTGGACCTGGGGAGCATTTATTGCATTGCATTTTATCCAAACAAACATAGAATTAAGTAACCTGTTACAAAACAATTCGAGTTTGGTATTACTTTCAGCTGTTTTGCTCGGCCTTATCCCCGAATCAGGTCCGCATTTGTTGTTTGTCACATTGTTTTCACAAAGCCTTTTGCCTTTCAGCATATTGCTGGCAAATTCGATTGTACAGGATGGTCATGGTATGTTGCCTTTGCTGGCAGAATCACGTAAAGATTTTGTCAGGGTAAAGGCCATAAACATGCTTGTTGGCCTGCTGATTGGATTTATACTTTTACAATTCGGACTGTAATCAATTATACTTAATGCAGCAAATTATCAGTTAATGGATGAACCTGCAACAGAAACAACACAATCAGACCTTCAAAAAGCTGAGATCATTTTTGCCGACATAATGAAATTAAAAAAAAATGAAAGAATAGTATGTCCTGCTATATGGATTGATGATGGTGAAAAATATGATAATCAACCGGAAAATATCAAAACAGGATATATTGTGTATGGCATTCATCTTGTTGATATTTTTTTTAACATGTCAAGCAAAGAAACAGGGCACCCCATTAATTTAAAGGCTATGAAGACTAATGAAATACACGAAGGATACTATACAAATTCAAACAGGTTTATAATTGAATGGATTGATTACTAATTAAAGCCCTGATAACCATAATAACACAAAATTAGCGGAATACTTTTAACATAATTAAAGGCACATTTTAAAAAGCTAAAGAGACGCCCGGTAAGTTCTATGACTGTTCAAAAAAGATAATTGAAATGAACCTATGTTCATTTATATTATTATCTTTGTATCTTCAAAATTTAAAATAATTCATATGATGATTGCTATCCCGGCATCGGCGAAAAATCCGGATGCCCTAATTGACGAACGATTTGCACGTTGTCCGTTTTTTTGTTTTTACAATACAAAAACCATGGACTTTGACTTTAAAGAGAATACAAAAAAGGATGCTATGGAAGGCGTTGGACCGCAGGTTGCGGAATTTCTGGCGAATAACGGAATAATGGCTGTATATACGTGCGAAGTAGGACCAAAAGCCAAAATGATACTGGAGAAACTCAACATTACAATCAACATCGTCAAGTCAAACCAGACTGTAAAACAAATAACAACATTATTAAATAACTAAAAATTAATTATTATGCCACAAGGAGATCGTTCCGGACCCATGGGACAAGGTCCCAGAACCGGAAGAGCAAAGGGTTTTTGCTCAGGATATGATACACCAGGTTATGCAAGAGGATTTGGAGGTGGAATGGGCAGAGGCTTTGGATATGACCGGGGCATGGGAAGAGGCCGCGGATATGGCAGAGGGTGGAATATTGGACAAGCCTTTTCCGGATTTTTCCACGGATTTCCCTGGACACAGTCCATGAGTAAAAATGATGAAATTGCAATGCTGAAATCGCAGGCAGAAGAGCTTAAACTCTCTCAGAAAAATATCGAAAAAAGGCTCAGCGAATTGGAAAAAGAAGGAGAATAGGGAAAAGTATTCAGTTAACAGTAAACGGTAAACAGTAAAAAGTAAATGGTTATCATTAAGCAACCGAAACTTTAGCGTTATCGGGTAAAGATGTTGTTACTTGGATTAAGAGGGTAACACAGAAAATTATTATTTTTGAAAAAAATATCATAATTCAATGAAGCATATCATAGCCATTCCTACGAACAATAATTGTTTATGCCAGCATTTCGGGCATTGTGAGAAATTTGCCATTTATCATGCGGAAGATTATCAAATAAAAGAAGAATCTTACCTTGATCCACCGGCACATGAACCTGGCGTTTTACCTGCATGGCTTGCATCAAAAGGCGTAACCCATGTAATCTCAGGGGGAATGGGACACAGAGCTATTTCTCTTTTCAATCAGCAGAACATAGAGGTATATACCGGAGTAGAACCAAAACCAGCCAAAATAATAGCAGAAGAGTTTTTAAACAATAAGCTTATTACAGGCACAAATGCCTGCGATCATTAGTAAGAAAAAAGATGCACAGCGAATGTGTCAGTTGTTTCCTTGTTCAGGCAGACAGAATGCTGGAAAAGCACCGGATCAGAAATGATGTGGCGAAAGATATAATACTGCGATTTCGTTTATTTGTCGATGACCACAAAGATAATAATCTTACAGCACCGGAAGCTTCTTGTTTTTTACATCGTTTGATAAAAAAAGCATCGGGAACGAATGACCTCTATAAAAAGGAAAAAAAGCATTATAACAAATTATTATTGAACCTTGAAGAGGATATCCGGCGTGTCATACACAACTCGGAGAATCCATTTCAGACCGCCTTACGATACGCTTTGGCGGGAAATATTATTGATTTTGGCCCACCAGGTCAATTTGATGTATTCAAGGCATTGTCATCGGCTGTTTCAAAAGATCCGGCTATTGACCATTCAGGTTTACTGCAAAAAGCATTAAAAAAAGCAGCCAAGGTATTGTACCTGGGTGACAATGCCGGTGAAATTGTGCTTGATAAGTTGCTTGTTGAGACTATCAGGCATCCCAACCTGAAATACGCCGTACGCGGGGGAAACATTATCAATGATATTACCATGGAAGATGCCAGAGCTGTTGGTATGACAGAACTTACCACGGTGATTTCAAACGGCTACAGTGCGCCTTCTACATTGGTTAACCGTTGCTCGCAGGCATTCAGAAAAATATACAGCGAAGCCGATCTCATCATTTCAAAAGGTCAAGGTAATCTGGAAGGACTAATCGACGAAACCGGAAAGAAGATTTTTTTCCTGCTCATGATCAAATGCAATGTTATGGCCAAAATAACAGGTGCAAACCAGGGTGATGTTGTCATTCTGTATAACCAAAAGATGTCCCTGCCAAAAAGGAAGACTGAGAGGTTGTAATGATTGCTGCGTCCATCAAAGCTTACTGTGGTTAATAGAGTCAGGCAGTGAAGGGAAAAAGGGTTGTTTGAAAACAAATTAAGTCCCGGAGGGGTGGCATGTTGTTAGCCCAGGGCGGTAGCCCCGGGTAACACAGGGAGTGTGGATACTACTGCAGGCACAATCTGACCAAAAGAATTAACTGCATATGCAGCGAAATGAAACAGGCCTTCCTCCAAAGGTAACAGATCATTTTACATATCAAAAGAATATGGATGAACAAGAATGATTATACAAAAAAGACAAAATCGCTTTATCATTAAATAGCCCTGTCAACAAATGAAAATTGCCATTACAAGCGGTAAGGGGGGAACGGGAAAAACAACGGTCAGCACAGGCCTTTTTCATGTTCTTACAAAATATTATAAATATCATGTACAGTTGCTTGATTGTGATGTGGAAGAACCTGATTGCCATATTTTTATTAAATCAGTTAAACATGATGAACAACCGGTAACCATTTCTGTACCTGAGATTAAAACCGACCAGTGTACCTTTTGCGGAAAATGCAAAGCTGTTTGTGCATTCAATGCAATTGTTATGATGCCATCAGCGAAATTTATAGAAGTTGTGGAAGATATGTGTCATGGTTGCGGCGCATGTTCATATGTTTGCAAAGACAATGCCATTGTTGAACACAACCGGATAATTGGGACCATCTCGTATTTCGATTATTTTGCCAGAGATGAATTTATTGAAGGCCGCATGAATGTCGGATCCGCATTGCAGACAAGGGTAATCAGGGAAACGATAAACCATGCAAAAAAAGCAGGCATAATCCTTTTTGATTCTCCGCCCGGAACTTCCTGTCCCGTAATAGCGACAGTTTCCAAAGCCGATTATGTTATCCTGGTTACTGAGCCAACGCCTTTTGGTCTTCATGACCTGAAGCTTATGGTTGAGACTGTTAAACAACTGAATAAAAATCGCGGGATTGTAATCAACAAAGCCGGATTGAATTATAGTCCCCTGTATGATTATATAAAAAAGGAAAATATTGCCCTTCTGGGCGAGATCCCGTTTAAAAAAGAATATGCCAAAGCATATTCCCTCGGGAAATTATTACCTGAATATGATCCGGAACTAAGAAATACATTTCAAAGTATTATTAAACAGGTCGTAAATGGAGAAACCGTTTGAAATAGTAATACTGAGCGGAAAGGGGGGGACGGGGAAAACAAGTATAACCGCATCCTTTGCTGCCCTTGCAGAGAATGCAGTATTTGCTGATTGTGATGTAGATGCTGCCGACCTGCATCTTTTGTTATCACCTGTGATAGTCCATCAGGAAAAATTTGCCAGTGGTGCAAAAGCAGAAATTGACAATGAAAAATGCACTGCATGCGGATTATGTCTGGAATTATGCCGCTTTAACGCCATTGAAGCAGAAGATGAAATATACACAATTGACGAATATGCCTGTGAGGGATGTGGTTTATGTGTTGAAGCATGTCCTTACGCAGCCATCACCATCGAAAAATATGAGAATAACAACATCTATTTTTCAAATTGTCGTTTTGGCCCTATGATCTATGGGAAATTAGGCATAGCTGAAGAAAATTCAGGGAAACTGGTTTCTCAGATAAGACAATACACAAAAGAAACCGCATTAAAGAACAAATCAGGGCTTATCATTACTGACGGGCCTCCGGGTATTGGCTGTCCTGCTATTTCTTCCGTCACAGGTGCAGATATTGTGATTGCCATAACAGAACCCACATTATCGGGATGGCATGACCTGCAGCGTCTTATGGAAATGATCGGACGTTTTCATACGCCCGTTCAGGTCATCATCAACAAATATGATCTGAATGAGGACATGACAAACACAATTGAAAACAGGCTAAAAAGCCAAAATATTCCAGTAATCGGCAAAATACCATATGACGATGCGATGGTTTATGCCTTACTGGAGAGTAAAACTATAATTGAAACTGAACCGCAGAGTGAGATTACCCATGAATTGAATAATATATGGAAAATATTAACATCAATTATTTATGAATCCAAAAAAAGTATTTGAAAAAATTGAACTCCCCAACGTAAAGAATATTATCGTTATAGCTTCGGGGAAAGGCGGGGTAGGAAAATCAACTGTCTCAGCCAATCTGGCAGTTTCACTTGCGCGACAAGGTTTTAAGACTGCCCTCGTGGATGCGGATCTGTACGGGCCTTCAATTCCAATGATGTTTGGTGTACAAAACGAGAGACCTGTCGGTGGTATGAAAGATGGAAAAGAAGTGATCATCCCCATTGAAAAATATGGTGTTAAAATGGTATCTATCGGTTTTTTTATATCTGCAGGTCAATCACTCATTTGGCGGGGCCCCATGGCATCAAACGGATTAACACAATTGTTCAGGGATACTGACTGGGGAGAGACAGATTATATGATTGTAGACTTTCCTCCGGGTACCGGTGATATACAGATCACCACTGTTCAGAAGTTGAATCTTTCAGGAGCTGTTATTGTTACAACGCCACAGGAAGTTGCAATCTCAGATGCACGTAAAGCAGCGTCCATGTTCATAAATCCCGATCTTAACGTGCCTTTGCTGGGCATTGTTGAAAATATGTCATGGTTTACACCTGCCAATCATCCGGATGAGAAATATTTTATTTTTGGGCAAGGTGGTGGAGAAAAACTAACACAAGAGTTCAATACAAAACTCCTTGGTCAGATACCTCTGATCATGGAAATTGGCGAAGGTTCAGATAAAGGAATGACAGTCTACAACCAATCCAATAAATCAATGATAGACGCTTTTGATACTTTGTCACAATCAATCTGTGAAATATTAAGTGTAAAGGCATGATCGCATTCGGTCCCATACCCTCACGCAGGCTTGGCTTAAGTCTGGGTATCAACAATATTGTTTCACATAAGGTATGCTCATATAATTGTGTTTATTGCCAGATTGGCGATACGGGGAAAAGACTTTTAAAAAGAGATGTGTTTTATGAACCCGGAAAGATGTTGGAAGCCATTGAATCTCATTTAAACAAGCTCGATAAAGAACATATTCCTGATTATCTGACATTTGTAGCTAATGGCGAACCTACTCTCGATATTAATTTGGGAAAAGAAATACAGTTGTTAAAGAAGTTCAACATTCCGGTAGCTGTAATTTCAAATGCTTCGCATATGGATGATCCAGAAGTACGGAAAGATCTGATGAAAGCCGACTGGGTTTCGGTTAAAGTTGATACCGTGTCAGAAGACATTTGGAAAAAAATTAACAGGCCATTGGACGGGATAGGATTAAACAACATCCTTCATGGGATAATTGTCTTTGCTGCGGAATACAACGGAAAGCTTCATACTGAAACCATGCTGATAAAAGGGCTTAATGATGCTCCCGAGGTTATGAAGGATACAGCATCTTTTATCGGTTTATTAAAACCAAAAAAAGCATATCTTTCGATACCGACGAGACCACCTGCCGTAAAAGAAGTTAAACCTATACCTGAAGAGCGGATTGCTGAAGCCTGGCAAATATATCAACAGGAAGGCATCAAAACAGAATTATTAACGGGCTTTGAAGGAACCAATACAGGTTTCACAGGCAATGTCTTTGAAGATATCCTGAATATTGCAGCAGTGCATCCTTTGCGTGAAGACACAATGGCTGAGTTACTGAAACAGGACAAAGCCGATGAAAGTGTTGTAAAATCACTTATTAAGCAGGGGTTGATAAAGAAATCAACCTATAATGGCAAAACATATTATATAAGAAAATATCATTTTTAACAACAATGATCCTGCCCATTATAAAATACGGTTCACCTTTGCTTCGCAAAAAAGCATTTGATATTGATAAAGGTGATTCTTTCAGTCTTATGGCTGAAAATATGGCGTCAACACTCAAAAAATATGAAGGAATCGGTCTTGC
Source organism: Bacteroidales bacterium (assembly GCA_016934055.1). Lineage (GTDB taxonomy): Bacteria > Bacteroidota > Bacteroidia > Bacteroidales > UBA10428 > UBA5072. The sequence continues at coordinate 125,097 of JAFGTR010000008.1, forward strand.
CGGACCACAAGTAGGGGCAATAAAAAATGTATTCATTATTGATACAACCCCTATGAAAGAAAGGGGAACAGCAATAGTGGAAAAAGTCTATTATAACCCGGTAATACTCAACTGGAGTGAAAACAGTATTTATTATAACGAAGGATGCCTTAGTATTCCCGGCATAAATGAAGATGTACTGCGCCCTGATAAAATAGAAGTGCGATACAGGGATGAAAACTTCGACTGGCGTGAAGAAGTACTGGATGGCCTGATTGCCCGTATTTTCCAACATGAATATGACCATCTGCAAGGAATATTGTTTATTGATAAGATAGCCCCTATCAGAAAAAAACTATTGACAGGCAAACTGAAAGTACTGGCAAAAGAAAATAAATAATCAAAATGTAGCAAATTGCCCCGGATGAATGGGACCAGCCTTGAATGTAAAAGACCTGAAACCGGCGGAGGTCGCGTTGAATCCAGAAGAACACTTCAGAGAGAAAAGCAGTTATTGAGAAAAACCGTCAAATCCGGCTGTAATGAAAATCTACTGATCAATCCTTAACAGACAGAAAGGTTCTGAAACAGAAATGATGCTATTTCTTTTTACATATGAACAAAGTATGGCTCACGCCGACGTCGGGGATTTCTTCATCCAGCACCAGGTCTGATTTCGCGATCAGATTCCTCATATCATCAGTATGGTACATCTGACTGCAACCATTGGCAATGTTTGTAAAATAGAGCGAAATGGCATGAAGGCTGTATGTTGAAGCTTTATATTTTTGCTGATCCCAGTATGTTTCAAGAATATACAGGGCTGAATTTTCATGCATAGCCTCTGCCGAACAATTCAGCAGAGCCAGGATATCATCCTGTGAAAAGCAATCAAGAAATTGACTCATCCATATGATATCAGCACCCCTGGGAAAAGGATTTGAATGATCGAGAAGATCAATGGAATACAAGTCAATCCTTTCGCTGAAGCCTGCCTCTTTTATATTCTTCTCAGCCATAACCAGTTGTCCCGGCAGGTCAAGGATTGTAATCTTTACCCCGGGATCATATTCAGCGCACTGTATCGCAAACTTACCCGTATTACCACCGACATCCATAATATGTTTCGGATGGTTTCTGAAAACAACAGGCAGTATTTCGGGGAAAGCATAATCGGAATAAAAATGATCAAATGCAAACCAGCTTTTCTTCACATGCGCAGGAAGCTGTGACAATCCCTCATAAATAGTCGCCCAATCTCCAAAAACCTTTAATCCGGTAGGCTTGCCCGTTTTAACAGATTCAGCCAGCGAAAACATGCCCAGATAATTGACATCCTGGGTAAAGTTCATGTTTACTTTTGTAAGCTCATCGCATAAAATAAACCAGCCCGTTTTGGTCAGGTAGAATTTATTGTCTTCAGCCATCACCACTTCAAGGCTAAGCCCGGCTTCAAGCAATACTTTTACCCCGTAAACCGGAAGCTTTAATTTTTCTGCCACCTCTTCAATGGTGATACCGGCTTTTGAATCTTTAACCAGATCAAGTATTCCCAGATTTCTCAAGGCCATAGCTGCCTGAAACATAACAGGGGCAAAAGCTATCTTTTGAGCATCATACTTTGCATCTAAAGCATGCTTTTTGTCTGAACCGAAGTTTAAAGCCATTTACTGGAATATGAAATTAATGAATTCATGAGAGTTGTGAAAGGTGGGTTGAGGATACAAATCTATATATTTTTTCACAGCTTTGCGACAAATCACGGTTATGAATCCCCAGGATGACCCTGATGATACCCAAAGCATTATACTATTGGCTGTCAAGATGTTACACAACCGGGCAGAATAATATCAGGGGATTATTCAAGTTTCTGCCTCATGGCAGTATTCCTCACCATCAGATTGTTCAGCACTTCACCGGCAATACCAGGACATTTTTCAAATGAAATGATATCCTTATAGCTCACTTTTAAAGACGACAAATTATCAATGATCGATTTATCAGGAATATCTCCCACAAACCTGCTGAATTCAACCACCGGGACAACATCGGTATTTTCAGGGACTCCATCAACATAATGCCGCAGTGTTATATTATCAGCCAGAAGTCCTGCAAGAATCATATCAACACCGGTAATACCGCTCATTGTTAATTCACCCTCCCTGTTTATTGTATTAAAGTTTATGTCAGCCCTGCAGTAATCAAGTTGTTGAACCTCTGATGATGCTAACAACAACGTCTGTCCCGCAGCAATATGCCAAAGCGTAGCATATGGAAAAACAACAGTACAGGATTTTATCAATGATTTGAATTCATTTTCAGAAATCCAGCCTGTTGGCAGCCATTGGCAAAGATATCCGCCGGCATTGAGTTTTTCATTGCACAGCCTGTAGTATTCTTTGGTATATAAGGCATTACCCATACGAGGATGAGCCCCGTTGCAGATAATGATATCATAGAACTCTTCAGCTCTGAACAAAAAACTCCGGCCATCCTCTATGGCGATGCTTATATTTTCGTGAACGAGAATGTTGTCGTTAACATATGCGTAGGCATCAGCAGCAACATTAATAACTTCAGGTGATATCTCAACAATATCAATTTCCGGAATAGCGGCATCAGCCATTGATTTGGCCGTTATTCCTATGCCAAGACCAACAATACAGACTTTTTCAGCATCAGGATTGAATAAAAACGGCAAACAACTGAGGAGTTTATCACCTTTCAGCTGACCGGGATCAGAACTGACAGCCCTGTCCCCGTTAATATAAAGCATGATATCGTTCTGTATGGTTTTATGCACTTCAACAGTAGCTGTACTTCCTTCATGCCGCGTTTCAAGGCTTACATCATCAGAGAGGTCTCTTCTGGCAGAATCAATTTTCTTTTCATTGAAAATAAAAACCATGGCAACAAATAAAAACAAGGTCGCCATTGTTAATCCGGTCCTTAATGTGTTTTTAATCCTTCTGTAGCGCAAAAGAATGAAAAGCCCAAGACCGGCATTCAACATTGCCGCACCAACCAGTACCTTGTATGTTCCCAACAGGGGAATAAAAATAAAGGTCACAACAAAAGATGCTGTTATAGCTCCAACAACATCAAGAGCACCCAGGATTCCAATTTTTTGTCCCAGCGTTTTCAAATCCTCAGCGTACATCCGGGTTACAAGGGGCAATACAAAGCCTGTAAGGGCAACAGGTAAAACAAACACCGACAATAACAATCCTGTTTCTCCTGCCATCAGCATCATCCAGGTATCATGAACATCGGAAGGCTGCGAAAAAAGATGAGAGATCTCACTGAACAAAGCAATTGACAACAACGATGCCAGGCCAATCACTATCTCCGTAATGCCTAAAACCAGAAATTTCTTCATAATTTTATCAGCAAACCTGCTGACAACAAAACTACCTGTTGCGATGCATACAAAAAAAACAACCGACAGTACCGTATAAAAATATACAGTTTTGTCAGCCGATAATTCCAACAACATTCTGGTCCAACCTATCTTATAAGTGACTGTGGCAAAACAGCCAGTCGTAAAGATCCACAGCAGTCGTTTTTTCCATTTACCGGCGGCAATGGTCACAAACTCATCCGAACTGTGAGATTTCCGGTAACATTTTTTAAGAGATATCTTTGCTTTATAGCCTTCCCAGTAAAAAAGCAGAAGAGACATTAAAGCCATCAGCACTGATAATATGGCTGCTGTTTTCAATGAATGCCGGATTCCTATTGTACGGATCATTACAAAGCCTGTGAGAAAAGCTCCAATCACTAAACCGCAAACATATAAACCATATAGCTTTGCAAATAGCTTCCCGAGGTTAGTCATTTTATCCACAACCAGTTTACTGAGGACAGGCAAGACACCGCCCATGAGTGAAACCGGTATCAGAAAATATAAAAATGAAACAGCCACCCTGATGAACATAACAGAATAAGGGCCAAGATCAAACTTACCATTAAGGCAGAGGTAAAAACTAACGACCTTGCTGAATAAAAAAGGATGCAGGAAGATAAATACGCCAATCATCATTTGCATAAGTGCAAAAAGAAAAAGTTGATTGATCTTTTTATCAGCCAGCTTTCCGAAAAAATAACTGCCCGTGGCCAGACATCCTGAGAAGGTCGCCAGCAAAGCCGTAGCGGAAATCATATGAATTCCGAAGATGGTTGTATATTCACGGATCCATATAAGCTGACAAAACATGGTCAGCGCACCGGCCAGCAATACAAATCCATAATAATGAAATGCCGATCTTCTGCTCAAGGAAACCTCCGGATATGTATGAAAGCGCCAAAGCTAATAAAAAAAACATTCTTTAACTGTATGCTGTTGAATGTTTTATTGGTTCACAGTAAAAGTCCACGGCCAACATTCTTTAGTCCACAGTAATGCAGTTAACAGTCATGAAAGACAAAATTTTACTATAAAGGCACCTAAGCGCAAAAAACTGCAATACATTGATTAATTGCACTATCCCACATTTTTTGGTGTTTTTGTGTTTTATTGGCTATAAAAGCACCGGCGTATGCGCCGGATCGGTTAGTTTTTTTCTTTCAGCAGTATAAGATCCGGCACAAATTTCGATAACAACTTGATATAACTTGCCTGGTAATATATGGCCGGTTCTGTAATGCTCCATGAGTTTTCCGGAGGTCCGTTGTTGAAGTCAAGATACATTTTCTGATCAGGTTGCCCATTCCCCTTTAACAACGGATGTGTTCCGTCATAATCACGATTTGGCCCGCCTGTGACATAGCCCGGTGGCGGATTTTCAGCCCATGGTGTAAACACACTGTACCAGTCGCCCCACATACGCATAACACAATGATCGGCTCCCAATGATTTTACATTTGATATATACACCAGGTTCAAAGGGTTGACACCATGAAAATAATGCAGTTGGGATATGGCATGTTGAAGGTATTCAGAATGCCTCACTGTGTCAAGCGAAAAACTTATCATATCATAATTCACATTACCGATATTCGCCCTGGCTTCGTTACTGCCCCAATGATAATGCTTTGCCGGCATATAAGCCCGGTAAAGGTCGTCTTCAATGGAATAATTAAAGAAAGGCAGTTCCTTTGCATCTTTTAAGCGGCTTGAGAAAATGATTTTCTTCACAGAGTCGGACGCATCAGGCAATAAAGTATAATACAGAAGAGCATCACCCTGCGCAGGATCATAGACGGCTGACTCAGGGATCACAAACTCGCGGGCCAGACGGATATTATCCCTGACATAGTTGTGATAAATATTATCATCTGTCAGATCAAAAAGGTAAACAGCTGCAGTAACGGCAAGTTGTTCCTGCTCCAAAACAGACATGTCAGCATCGCCTGATTTTATCTCCTGGTTATCGCATGATTCACTTTTCGGATTGTTGTGATACCATTTCCAGGCCTTAACAGCGCGGTCACGCAATTCCAGAACTTCCCCTTTCAGGGCAGGAACAGAAGAATATACCAGGGCAGCATGGGCAAACATACCGGCTGCTGCAACAGTGGATGATGAGCACTTGGGCCCGTAATACCGCGGACGCTTATCAGCACTGGGAGGGGCCGGTACATTATAATCAATATACCCTGTTTTTATATATACACCGCCATCATTATCCTGCATGCGCTTTATCCAGTCGATTTCCCATTTCAATTCATCTATGAGGTCCGGGATGCCATTCCCTGACTCGGGTATTGACAGGTCATCAGTAAAAACATCCGGATGCTGTTCATAGGCTGTGAACAGAACATGAACGGGATTAGAGGCAAAGGTTACATATTTATTGTAATCGCCGGCATCATACCAGCCTCCTCTCATATCTTTTGCCGTATGAGAATTCTCTTTATCCCCAACATAACGGGCTTCCGCATCCTGACCCGGTCCGAGATGTGATGCACTGTCAGTCCATGCCATACCTGACCAGGGGATCTTTTTCGGATAGTTACAGCGGTTGTAATAAAACATCTTAACGGCCGCTCTCAGAAGGCCGGAATAGACATTTTCGCAAATCATAAAAGGAAATGAGCTGACCTGATTCTGTACATCATAAATATAATACTGTCCGGGTGCAGTGACTTCAGAGAAATCAAACCACCATCCCCTGTCTCCTGAAGATTCCTGTACAGTTCCGTTTTTCCAGCTTACCGGACTGCCCGTAAAAACGGTAATATTATCCTCCAGCCTTCTTATCTGCAGGCTTTCTCCAGGAAAATAATCATCACCGGCATTAAAACCCATGACAGGATCAGCAATTACGGCCACTTTCTCATCAGCCGGTCTGTAGCCAAACTGATCGATCATGATCAGGGGTGCCTGTGCAAATACAGGCATGAATAATCCTGTCAATGGTACAAATAAAAAGCGTTTAAGTTTGTGCATAAATTAAGCTGAAATACATTAAGTATGTGGTGATATCAAAGGGCTGTGCAAATTTTAATATTGAACCATCCAGGCTTCGGGGGCCACCTCTCTTCTGATCCTTTCCATTTCCTGAAGTGCCTTTTCCTTATCTGTGAATGATGCATAGCTTACAGCATGAAGATTGCCAATAGTGCCAAATTTCATAGCATTATATCCCTTTTTTTTCAACTCTTTTACCATTTCATCAGCATTGACTTCATCGCGAAAACATCCGGCCACGATGTAATACTTTTTCCCGCCTGAAATTGTTGATCCAGCCGGTACGACAACCGATGCTTTGTCTTCAACACTACCTTCACTGTAAAAATCATCCTCCTGGAGCTCCTGAAATTCGGATACAGAATCAGTTAAAACCGGCGCCTCTTCAACAGCTGTATCGGTATCTATTATCCTGCCAAGAGTATCAGGAACCGGCTTAGACAGATTGTGTGCTCCAAAGAAGCTCTTTATCTGGCTGTTAAAGATAAACCATACGTTAATTAACAGAACAACAATAATGATGAGGATAATCCAGATTAATTGATTTTTCTTGTTTTTCTTTTCCCGACTGGCAGGAGGTTTTGCCACAGGCGTTCCAGAGACAGTCTGCCTTAAAGGAGCACTTTCCACCGGCCTTGGCCTGACAACTTCTTCCGGCTTTACCCCAGGCCTTTTATCCTTATCATCAGAAGCAGACTTTGATTCCGACGGTTTTGCCTCCGCTTTCCCTGTTTCAGAAGCAGATGCTTTTACAGGCTCAGGTCCGGCTTCTTCCTTTGCAGGTTGTGCTATTTCCTTCTTCTCCTGGCCGGTTTTCGGTGATGCAGGCGGTTTCGCTTTTACTGATGCCTCTGTTTTTTCTTCCTGCGAAACAGGTTCATCAGCAGAAGATTCCACATCCTTTTTCTCCTGAACCTTTTTTGCAGCCCTTTTTGGAATATCTTTTCCGGCCTGGATAAATTCAATTTTTTCATCACCTGCCTTACGCAATGTGCCTATACCCTCGAGTTTCACATCTTTGCCGCTTTCAAGCGCTTTGACAAGGTTCTCTGTAAATTCGGCAACCTGATGCCTGGCCATTTCTTTTTCAATATTCTCATTTTTAGCTATAAAATCAATCAGCAATCCGTCATTATAACGGAGAAACTCGTTAAAAACAAGAACCAACGGCTCTTTCTGCCTGATAATAAAAGCCCCGAAATCAGGGATGATAACCCTGAGATTAGTATTTAACAAGTTAAGTATGTGCTTTTCCATAACCGGAAAATTATAATGATTTATATACCCGTCCAATTTATTTAATTTGTGAGAATAGAGCCGTTAACTTTAAGAATTTTTATCAACAGGTTGAGAAAAGAAGAAAATGCTTTTATATCGATTTTTTTTTAATTTCTTTGTTGATATATGTGAATGCTCATGATGAAATCATTTTTTACTAAATCATAAAATATTGCCCATGAACCTGAAAAATGTACTTGGCATGGATATTGGCGGTTCAGGAATCAAAGCCGCTCCTGTAAATGTAAAAACGGGTAAATTACTCGATGAAAAATACCGGATACCCACACCTGATAAATCAACTCCGGAAGCACTTGCTGCTGTCATTGTGCAGCATGTAAAGCATTTTAAATGGAAGGGCGCCATAGGATGCGGATTTCCTGCCGTCGTTCAGAATGGTGTTGTCTGTACTGCGGCTAATATCGACAGTTCATGGATCGGAACAAACGGAAACAAGTTGTTTTCGAAAGCTACAGGATTACCCGTCTGGCTTCTTAACGATGCTGACGCGGCCGGCCTTGCTGAAATTAAACTCGGTGCCGGCGCGGGTTTCAAAGGGGCCATACTGGTTGTTACTGTTGGCACCGGCATAGGCAGTGCATTATTTGTTAAAGGCAGGTTATACCCCAATTCAGAGCTTGGCCATATTTTCCTTAAAGGACAACAGAAAGATGCAGAATATACAGCCTCAGACGCTGCACGGAAACGTGATGATCTCAGCTGGGACTCATGGGGAGAACGTTTCAATGCGTACCTTACTACAATGGAGAACCTTTTCTGGCCCGAATTGATCATCATCGGCGGTGGTGTCAGCAAAAAAATGGACAAATTCAGACATCAGCTTAAACTTAGGGCTAAAGTTGAACCGGCTTTACTGTTAAATGAAGCAGGGATTGTCGGGGCTGCCATAGCCGCCAGGGTTTACCTGAAGAACCTGCTAAATGGATAAAGGGAATAATGTGAACGGTGAACGGTATAATAAAAGATATAGGAGCCGGACCCGGCTCATGTATAGAATAACGTTGTTAATAGATTAATCTGTTCAGGTTCGTAAGGAACATACATTTTTTAGCAAAACAAAGAAATAAATCAAACCTGCTCCGAGTGTACTGTTTATAGCAACCGGATAG